>DATLXE010000083.1:0-7594 GCA_035575795.1 Gemmatimonadaceae bacterium | reverse complement strand
TCGCATGGACTTCGACACCACGAGCGGGAAATGGGCGCACACACGGATTCTCGACCGCGTCGGGTCTGGAGAGATCGATATCCTGCTCGGTACGCAGATGATCGCGAAAGGTCTCGATTTTCCGAATGTGACGCTCGTCGGCGTCGTCGACGCCGACGTCGGCATCAACCTGCCGGATTTTCGCGCTTCGGAGCGGTCGTTCCAGCTGATGAGCCAGGTGGCGGGCAGAGCAGGGCGCGGCGCAAAGGGAGGCCAAGTGTTGATCCAGACGCGGCTGCCGAATCATCACGCCGTCCGCCACGCGGTAACGCACGACTACCATGCATTCGTGAAGGAAGAGATGGCAGGTCGCGTGAATCCCGCCTACCCTCCGACCGTTCGGTTGGCAAACATCGTATTCAGCGGCCTCAGCGAGGATGCAACGGCGCGTCTCGCGATCGGCGCCGCGGCGTGGCTCCGCGATCTGCTCGATACCAGAAATGAAGGCGGCGTCGCAATCGTCGGCCCGGCGCCCTGCCCCGTCGAGCGAATCAAGAATCGCTGGCGGTGGCACGTGCTGCTTAAAGCGGCGAACCCCGGGGATCTCACGAGGGTCGGGCGATATTTCCTGGAGCGATTCGAGATCCCGCAGAAAGATGATCTCCGCCTCACGCTCGACCGGGATCCGGTCGCGCTGTTGTGAACGTTCGATCGCTGGGAGTTCGCAACCGCTTGTAGGCGTGAGGTGCAAAAGAGCATCTTATTGCGGTGTCGATACTCCGTCCTCCCGATTTTACGGTGCCCGAGTTGGCCGGCGCGCCGAACGCGCGATTCGCCCCCGCGCCAGCCGATGGCGTCCTCCCGGAGAACTTTTTCTCCACCACCAACCTCCCGACCTACGTACGCATCGACGGGTCGTGGCGCATGCCGCGCGAGCCGAGAATGGACGCGGCTCTAGTGCTCGCCGGCGAAGATCTCTCGATCAGGGAGGGAAGGCGGCTGAAAAAAGGCGACATGGTAGCCGTCGGGGCCGCCGAGAATGGGAGTGAGGGGATCTACGTACACGTTGGATCTTTTCTTGGCGAGGAGGATGGTGAGTTCAAGTTCATGACCAGCGAAGTCTCGCGCGAGAAACCGATCGACTACTCGCTGATGGCGCAGATACTGATTGCCGAGCGCGACAGGGGCGGTTATCCGGTGTGGGTGACCGGGCCGGCACTGGTGCATTCGAGGGCGCGCGCCGACATGGTCTGGTTCATCGAGAATGGCTTCGTTTCGGCGCTGCTCGCCGGGAATGCCGTCGCTGTTCACGACATCGAGGCGTCGATTTTCGGAACGACGCTGGGGATGACGAAAAAGGGCGAAGCGACAACCGGTGGGCACGGTCTGCACATGCGCGCGATCAACAGGGTGCGGCTGGCGGGGTCGATTAACAAGGCGGTCGACGAAGGAATCATCACCGACGGGATCATGTACGCCTGCGTCAAGCACTCCATCCCCTTCGTGCTCACGGGATCGATTCGTGACGACGGCCCACTGCCCGAAGTGATTACCGACACTCTCGCTGCGCAGGATGCGATGAAGATGCACACGACTCGCGCGACGATGGCGATCCTCATCGCCACGGCGCTGCACGCAATTGCGACGGGCAACATGCTGCCCGCGTTCGTCACCGACCCGGATGGGTCGATGCGCGAGCTGCCGACGATCTGCGTCGACTCTTCCGAGTTCGTAGTCAGCAAGCTGAAGGACAGGGGCACGCACCAGGCATTTGGTGTCGTCACGAACGCCCAGGACTTCATGCACATCCTCAGACTCTACGTCGAGCGGGAGCTAACGGATCGGCGGTCGACCGCTCCGCAGCAAGCGGCGGCGGGCAAAGCGTGATCGAGACGACGGAGCGATTTCTGAGGGACATCGCCGATCGTGTCGGCGTCGAATCGGTCGAAGAGATTCGTCTTTTCCCGCCGCTCCGGCAGTCGGGCGTGGAGACCGGCGTCGCCGTCGTCGCGGCGCGGCCGATTGCGCCAGAACCGCCCCACACTCTCCTCGTGAGCGAGCCCCCTGAGGCGCTCAGCGAGAGCGCCGGCGATGAGTTCCTGCCGATCGAGGAGCACGACCGCTCGATCGTCGTTCATCGTCATACGGTTTTCACGGCGCGGTACCGTCACACTCTCAAGGGTCCCGATCGGGGAAAATGGGAAGTCGACGTGCAGGCTGACGCCGATGCTCCGCTCGTGACGCTCGACGATGTCGTCAAGGGCGTGATGAAGAGGGCGGGGGAGCCGTTCGAACCGGAGAAGATTTCCTCCAGCGCGTTCCGGTCGATTGTCGAATCCGGAGTGAGCGCGCCCTAGCTGGTGACGGCTGTAGAGACCGCGTTGCTCGCCGCGTAGCGGGCGAGCACAGCGCGGTGGATGTCGCGCGCGTCCTCGAGCACCTCGTGCGCGAGTCCGAGACTCGCCGGCGCGATTATGAAAGGGTGCATCTGGTCTCCGCCGGCAGATCCGTGGGCCCCGCCCTGGTCGTCGAATGAGATGATGTCGTAGCCATCGTACTCGCCGAAAAGCACGATGTCGCCGGTATTCGGCTGGTTCACCAGCGCCTCCACTGAGCGCAGGACGTAAGGCTCACCGCCATAGAGCTCGAGCGGATTCGTTCCCGACAGCACTTCGATCGCTCCGTCTCTCAGCATTGCCGTCCCACTCCTGCCGGCGAGATGAACCCCGTCCTCGCTGACCGTTGCCGCCAACCCGATGCCAGGGTGCGCGATGAGCCCATGATACAGCTCCGCCCAGCGCGTGTCGCGGAGAATCCGGTCGAGCGTCAGCCGCTCCTCGGTGGCGGCGAAGTAGACGAGTGCCAGGCACGAGCTGTACGTGACGACCACGTCGTTGGTCTTGTCGACGCGATACTTCTCGGGGAAGATGATCTCGCGTAGCCCGTACCGGCTGCGCAGCCAGTCGCGAAACCGCCTCACTCCCCGGCGCGCGCCGAAGGACGTCGGCGTCAGCTGCGCGACGGCCTCGACCACTTCCGGTCCGATGTCCGAGTACTCGCTCGACTCGGCGAAGCTCGCGAGTGCGCGCGGTGCGGGACTTTCCCTTGCCCGGGTCACGTCCAGAATTCGCTGCACCGTTACACCGAGCGATTCACCGTATTCGACGCGGTAGCTCCGCGACGGCGTCATCCCGTGGTCGGAGAGGATCACGAGATCATAGCCCCGTCCGCCCGCCTGCTGCGCCATTCGCCAGATCTCGGCGATGCGGGCATCGGTGCGGCGAAGGTCGGCAAGAGCCTGCCGGCTCGACGGGCCGAAGTGATGCGCAAGCTCGTCGTACTGCATATACGTGCTGTAGATGACCGGCACGCCGAGGTAGACATCGAGCATGATCGCCATCGTCTGAAGCTCACGAATGACGACGTTGCTGAGGATGCGGATAAAGGGAAAGATGCCCTCGGAGTGCGTCGCGCGTCCCGCCAGCTCGCCGCGGAGCCGCTCCCATTCCTCGATCAGGAACTCGATCGCCCCCCCGACCACGATGCGGCCCATGCGAATCGGGTGAAGCAGCATCAGCAGCGCCATTCGCGTTCCGCCGAGGCGCCGGTATACGGACATCTGCTCACGCGTTGCAACGGTAAACGCGATCGTCTGCGCGTCTCCGTCGAGGAGATTCACATAGCTGGAGCCGCCAGCTAGCGCGCCGGGGGAGTGGATGCGGTCCCGGATGTATTGCACGCCGTGTGGCGCGTTGCACGTAATGACCTTGCGCGCCGGCTTGTCGTAAAACCGGAACGCCGGAATGCCCCCGTTCTCACCGTGGAAGATTCCCGCCTGACAATAAGGAGTCGCCGACGGAAGACCGCAGAACCACCGCCGCAGCCGGAAGTCATCCGACTTGAGGAGGCGAGCGATCGTCGGGCACAGCCCCAAATCGAGCGCGCGCCTCAAATCCGAGTATGCGAGGGCGTCAATCTGAAGCATGATCAGCCCGCGCTGCGGGGGGCGGGGGCGCTTCTCGCGCGCGAAAGGCCTGTACTTCAGCCGGTAATACCAGCGAAGCAACGGACCGGCGCGCCGACGCGCCCGCCGATCGATCACTTCAGGTGAAGTGCTATCTGGCGTAGCAGCTCCCGCATCGGCACCGGCTTTAGCAGCACATCCGCGCATCCCGCCGCGAGGCAACGGCGACGCGTCTCGGCGTCACCGTGGCCTGTCATCGCAAGCGTCCTGCGCGGCAGCGTCGATCGCTCGCGCAACGCTTCCAGCACGTCGAGGCCGCTCCCGTCGGGAAGTGTCAGATCAAGCAGCATGATGTCGACCGCCTGCTCGGCGCCGCGCTCGATCGCATCTGTCACCGTTCCCGCCGAGCGGACGCTGTAACCGGCATCCACGAAGATCACCTCGAACGCGCTCGCTACCAGCAGGCTGTCCTCGACGATGAGAATGTGCGCCAATCAGGCTGCCGGAACGAGCGGCACGGTGAAGTAGAACCTGCTTCCTTTCCCGAGCTCGCTCTCGACCCAGATGTCACCGCCGTGGAGCTCCACGAATCGCCGCGCGATCGCGAGGCCTAGTCCGGTGCCGTGATGGGGCCGGGACGGCGAGGAATCTACCTGCGCGAACTCGCGGAACACGAGCTCGTGGTGATCCGGTGCAATCCCGCGCCCGGTGTCGCCCACCTCGACGAGTAGATCGTCACGGCCCGCCCCGCGAAGCGACAGACTTATCCAGATGCGTCCCCCGTCGGGCGTAAACTTGATCGCGTTGCCGATGAGATTTCCCAGCACGTGCTTGAGCTTGTCGCGGTCGGCGTAGACGGCAGAAATCTCCTCGCCGCCCCTCCGCTCGCAGGTGAGACCTCTTTTCGCCGCCAGCGCCTGGTTCAGGGCGCATACCTGGTCGACGACCTCCGTGATGGAAAAGTGCGTCCGGATGAGCGGAATCTGGTCGTTGGCGCCCCTCACGTAGGTCAGAATCTCGTCGATCATGTCGAGCAGCTGCTGGCCGCCATTGACGATGCCTGAAACGCTTTCACGCTGCCGTACGTTCAGCTCGCCCAGCATGCCTTCGCGCAGGATCTCGGCGTGAGTGATGATGGCGGCGAGCGGTGTGCGGAGATCGTGCGATATGTTCGACAGAAACTGTGTCTTGAGCGCATCGCGCGCGCGCAGTTCCTCGATGACCTGGCGGGAGAGTTCCGCGTCCGCCTCCGCTGACCTCAACTTGTCTGGCGCAGCGAGAGAATCCCGTGCCTTCGGCATGGTCATATTGTACCGGACGAGGCGGCTGTTGCCAACGCCCCGGGATCCGCTGTTTCGACGGCGTCGAGGAGCTGCTGACGCCGGAGGAGCGACCAGTACAGCCCGCGACGCTCCACCAGCTGGGCGTGCGTGCCGCGCTCGGCGATCGATCCCTTCTCGAGGACGATGATCGATGCCGCATCGCGGATCGCACTGATGCGGTGCGACGAGATCAACGCCGTCCTTCCCGAGAGCGCTTCGCGGAGCGACCGGAGAATCTCGGCTTCCGTGTGAGTGTCTACCGCCGACAGCGCATCGTCGAGAATTACGATTGACGGCTTTCGCGCAAGCGCCCGCGCCAGTGAAGCCCGCTGCCTCTGTCCGCCGGACAGGTTGATCCCCCTTTCGCCGAGCACCGTTTCGTAACCGCCGGGAAACTTCCTGATGGTGGGATCGAGCTGCGCCACCTCGGCAGCCCACCTCCCAGACTCGGGATCGGAGGTGCCATAGGTGAGATTCGACTCGATCGTGTCGCTGAATAGCAGACTTTCCTGCGGCACGAATCCGATCTCTGAACGCAGCTCATCGGGCAGAATGTGCCGTGTTGAAATGCCATCGATGAGGATTTCGCCTTCCTGCGGGTCGAAAAGGCGGGGGATCAGGTCGATCATCGCGCTCTTGCCGCTGCCGGTTGCCCCGACGATGCCGAGCGTTTCCCCGGAAGGGATGTTGAAGCTGACGCCGCGAAGCACCCACCTGACATCGTCGCCCGGGGAAATCGGGTAATGGAACCCGACATTTCGGAACTCGATCGATCGTCCACGCGTTGCCGGCGGCAAGTGCTTCACTTCGCCTTCGGCGACAATCGCCGGACATGCATCGAAAATTTCGAGCAGCCGCCCCATCGACGCCTCTCCGCGCTGAAACAGGTTGACGACCCACCCGAGGGCGATCAGCGGCCAGGTCAGCATGGTTAGATAGAGACCGAAGGCGACGAACGAGCCGATCGAGATGACTCCCCTTATCGTGAGCGATCCGCCAAACCCGAGGACGACCGCCGCACCGAGTCCGCCGAAGAGGGCGAATAGCGGATTCAGGGTTCCCCACAGCC
The DNA here is from genome assembly GCA_035575795.1 of Gemmatimonadaceae bacterium. Classification (GTDB taxonomy): domain Bacteria; phylum Gemmatimonadota; class Gemmatimonadetes; order Gemmatimonadales; family Gemmatimonadaceae; genus UBA4720. The sequence goes on along the minus strand of DATLXE010000083.1, from coordinate 1,260 downwards.
GGACGAGCGACATGTTCCTGACGAGGTACTCGTCGTTCAACGCGCCAAATCGCGCGATCTCGGCGTCCTCCTGCCGATATGCCCGCACGATCCGCGCGCCGGTCAGGTTCTCCTGCGCACGTGTGGTGAGGGTGGAGAAATGCTCCTGAACCGACTCGAACCGGTCATGAATCATGCGGCCCATGCGGATCGTCATCACCGGCAGGATGAGCATCGGCAGCAGCGTCAGGATCGTGAGCGTCACATCGATGCGCAGCATGAACGTCAGCGCGAAGAGCGCGCCGGCGATGGTGTTGCCGAGATACATGACCGCCGGCCCGACCGCCATCCTCACCGCGCCCAGATCGTTGGTGAGCCGCGCCATCGTGTCGCCGGTGCGGGTGCTGGCGAAGTACGCGGGATCGAGCGACGCGAGGTGACGGAACAGATCGTTGCGCAGGTCGTATTCGATCCAGCGGCTCACGCCGTTCATCAGCTCGCGCATCGCGTACCGGAGAATTCCGCCGACGATCGCGGCGGCAACGATCAGCCCGCTGAGCCACCAGACGGTGCGGAGCGGAGCTCCGGCGCGAATCGAGTCAATCGCGCGCTGTAGCAGCCACGGAATGACGCTGCCGATGGCTGCTGAGATGATGACGATCGCCAGGCCGGCGGCAAAGCGCGCGCGGTAGGGCGTGTAATAGCGCACTGCGCGCCGAAGATTCTTCATAGTATGGCACATGGATTGCCCGGTTATACCGGCACGAGCTTGGGCCGCGCCCGGGCGATCGTCACGTGAAGGAGGAGTTTACATGAAGCAATATATTTCCGGGCTCAACACGTCGCTCGCGTTCGCGTTTGTAATCGCAATCGCCGGCTGTGCAGATACGAAAAAGGATTCCGACACGCTCGCGCAGGACACGTCGCTGAACCGCGATATCCAGCTCGCGAACGCCGACACGAGTGCCCAGCCGGCGCTGACAGACGTGCCGGTCGGTGCGGAGCCCGGTTTAGTAACGCCCGGCAGAGTGACGCCCGGCACGGTGACGCCCGCTCCGTCGCGGACCACTGCTGGCGCGTCAAGGAGCACCGCTGGCGCGCCGCGGACAACGACCAGTTCTGGCGCACCAACCGTTGTCAGGCGTCCAGCGCCCGCTCCATCGCGTTCGCCGACCGTTTCAAACACGCCGACAACGACATCGAGCGGTAACACGGTGACGAGATCGCCGGCCGGATCAGAAAGAGCAGTGGGGACGATCGCGGCAGGTTCGACGGTCAACC
>DATLXE010000082.1:0-9927 GCA_035575795.1 Gemmatimonadaceae bacterium | reverse complement strand
GATGAGCGTCGTGATCCAGATCGCCTGCTGACTGTCCAACATGCGCGGATCGAGCATCTGAGGAAGCCCTTGCTGGGGCGGCAGCCCTTGCGCCAGCGCAGAGGAGAGCGTCCCCACGAACCAGGCGAACAGGAGCACGAGCGGCACCGCGATCACTCGCATTAGCCGCCACTCCAGCCATTGGATGGTGTCTGCATCTAGTCCCACTCCATGTAGTAGGTGCCAAGGCTCCAGTCCTTCGCTTCCGCGGCCAGGTTCTTTGCCAACGCCCCGTAATTCAGCGCCGTCGTAATGGTCGGAAGGTTCGTGCTTAACGTGGCGCTCACGCCATTGATCGTGAACGTGGCCAGTGTGCCGCCCCCGCTCAGCACGATCGTGATCTCGTAGTTCGTATTTATAGCGATCGCGGGCAAGGCCACGGTCTGAGGCGCAACCGTGTTGTTGCACAACCCGACCCACGTCGCATCAGGCACAGAGGTCGAATACCGCACCCCCACGTAGTTATTCGGCGCCGCGTCAACGTCCACCAGTGTGGGAATGCCGCTCAACCCGATGAAGATGCGGATGTTCGCAATCGAGGCACCGGTGCGGATGCGCGCGCGGACGGTGGGATTGTGCCGCGTCTGAAACGTCCCCGCCGTGGTGCCGCTTCGCAGTCCGATATTTAAACCCACCGACGATGTTGAAAACTTCGTCATCGGTCGGGTTGCGGTGCTGCCATCCGCCAGGACGCCATCGGCGGCGGGCACAATCATGCCGGAGGCGGCAGGCGTGACGTTTCCCGGAAAAAAGTTTACCCAGGCGGTGTTCCGCGTGGACTGCTTCGGCACCTTGGTATCGAGTTGCGTCTGAATCGCGCTCGTCACCCCGTCGAGATAGCCGAACTCCGTATTGCTCACCGTCCCAGGCGTCACCTGTGTAGCTGCAATCGCCAGAGCCGCCTGATGCTGCGTCACGCTCCCTTGGCTGATGTAGGTGTTCGGCACCGCAGCCGAGATGTTCCCGAGGGCACTGCCACTGGTCCACTGCGCGAGAGAGCCCGCCGCACCAGCGCCCGTGACCCCCGAGGATGGCGGCGGCGACGCCACCGCGGACGACGAACCAGACGTCCCGCTGAATGTCTGCTGGAACTTCTCGCGGAGCGTGCTCGGCAGTCGGGTCGTGCTCACCGCGGTCACCTGCCGCTGCACGAGCGATCCGCTCACATGCGCAATGCGCACGTCCGTCAATAGGAACGTGCCAGACAGGTTGCGCTTCGCACTCGTGATGGTCAGTGTCTGTCCGGGATGCAATCCCGTCTTCGTGTAGTCGCAACTGAACCGCACAGTTTTCGGCGACTGCATATCGCGTGTGCGATAGGAGTCGGCGAGACCCTGCATCACCGCCACGTCGAACACATCGGGCTCGGTGTAGATCCGCTGCACGCGACTGGCCGCCGGCGCGCCCCCGTCCGAAATTACTCGCGTCGGAAACTGCGCGATGTAGGTTATGGAGATAGCCGCACCGACACCAGGCGCTCCGGTCGTCCGGGTGATGCTGTTGGTCGCCGCGTCATAACTCCATATCGCAGGGGCCGTCCCGAGCGTTTCGGCCACGCCCGCCAGCGTGACATACCCGTAACTGGTCGCCAGCGAGTGGCGCAGCACGAACGTGGTCGTGACGCCATTCCCGGTATAGGTGTCCTCCACGTCGCGCGTGCCCGACCCGCCAAGCAAGATCACGTAGTTGGAATAGTTCGCCGGACGCGGTTGCTCGACGGTGATGTCTCCGTCCACATTGCCATCGCCATCAGCGATATTGAACGGCGCCGGCACCGTGCCCGCCTCCGTGGAGAGAAGCACCTTCGTATACGAAATCTCCCACGTCCAACTCGCCGCGCCGGTGCCGCTAGCGAGCGCCATCGTCTCGTTCAGGACATCGACGAGGTATCGCTCAGCGCCGTAAGACGCGGCCACCAGCGTCGGCCCATTCACTTGCGCGGCGGCGAGGCTCACGCCTTGCGCGGACATCAACCCGACGATCCACGTCAGCCGCGCTTTGAGTGTCTCGGACACCCGCGCCGTTTCCGCGCCCACGGTGATCCGAGAGGGATAGACGTTGTAGTCCACGAACGACAGTCGCTGCGCGATGGCGACGGAGGCGCCCGTGCCGCCGAATCCAGACTCGACGGGCGTGACCAGCAGACCCCCGAAGATCGTGACGCCATCCTCGGTCATGGCGATGGCATCGTCTAGGGCCCAGCGATCCGTCCCGTCGAGCGACAGCGCCGACGCGTCCTTCGTGTTCCGTCCGTTGGCCGATTCAGCGATGGCAAAGTGCGGCTGGATCTCCTTACTGACGCCGTTCCGCGTGATGACGTAGGTGGCCACCTACGAGATCCCCTCGACGGCGGCCTGCTCGAGCATCCAGCTCCACAAGGTCCGGCCATCCGGCGTCACCAGCTGAATGTTCGTGCTACGCGCGCCGCCGGCGCCGGCACTTCCGCTGTCCTTGCCGAGCGGCGTGACCTTCTCCCAGCCGTGCAGCATGACCGGCGTGCCCGACCCGAAGTTCTGATAGCCACGCGTCCCTCCCGCGAACCCCGGCATCTGGGGCGTGTCGTAGATCCACTCGATCGGGATGCGCATCGGCTTGCCGAACATCTCGCGCACGTAGTCGTTGACCTCGACGGCGTCGTCCCGCACCTGGTCGATCGCAGCCTGGCCGGCCGACGCCGCGGCATCGAGTTGAGCCTTCTTCGCCGCCATTTCCGCTTCGACCTGCGCGATGCGCGCGCGGGTTTCCGCCTCGATCACGCCCATGACCTCTTCGGGGGCCTCGTTGGCGATCGACTGCACGAGGCTGTCCCGCGTGCCCTTGAGCGTGTCCAGGTCCGTCTTGATCTTCGTGGTCATGGCTTCAGACGCCGCGATGGCGGCGCGCGCGCTGTCGCTCATAGCGGCGCGAGCCGCGTCCTGGTAGACCTTGAAGGCGCTCGCGATTTGCTCCGCCGAATACTTGCCCGACGACACGAGGAACTCGTAGGTCTTCTGGGCCTTGTCGGCGACCGCTTGCAACTCCGCCATCGTCTTATAGCCAGCCGCACCGGCGAGGGCTGCGGGCGTGTTTGCCAGCGCGGTTCTGATCGCAGCCATCGCACGGGTGACATCTCCCGCCGACTTCGCGTTCATCAGTGACTGCCACAGCCGCTCACCTTCCGCGCCGGCCTCCTTCAACTGCTCACGAAGGATCGTCGCTCCCTCGCCCACCTCGCGAAGACGCCGCCCGGTCTGCGGGTCATACATGGTGGCCGTCGGGTCTGCGAACGACGACACGAAGTCGTTGCGCGCCCTAGAGACGGCGCTCAATACCGTATCGAGAATTTGATACAACTGTTTGAGGGATTGCACGGCTGTGAGCGCGGCCGAGGCCATACCGAGAATGCCCGCCGTCATGCCCAGAAAGCCCTCGGAGCCGCCCGCTTTCTTGCCGGCCTTGAACGCGTCCATACCTTTCTGCGCGCTGTCGATCGCCGAGACGACTCTGGAAAGATCGCTGACTATGCCGCCGAACGCGCCGCCAGACACTTGCGCGAGATTCGCCAAGGCAGACGACAGTTCTCCGATCCCGTTGGATACCTCTTCGATCTTCGGGGGCGCGATGTCCCATTGTGAGATGAACTTGCCGAAACCCTCCGCACCGACGATCTGATCCATGCTCAATGCCAGCGGGGTGATCAGCCGATTGATGTCCCCGACCACGTTTTTGAACGGCTCAATCGCGCGGCCGAACTGCGTGAAGCTGGTCTCGGCCTCCCCGATGATGCGCGGGAGGGTTTTCGTAATCTCGGCCAGGTCCCACGTCGCGCCATAGACCGCCAGCATGGCCGGCGGGACCGTTTTACCCGTGCGAACGTACACGTCGATCGCGTCCCCCATCGTGCGATTGAGCTCGGTCTGTTTCTCCTTGCTCATCTGCGCGATCGGGATACCCTGCTGCATCGCCTTCGTCACGTTGTCCAGCGCGATCCGTGCGGTCGCAATCGCGGCCTGCCCGGTGTAGGTATCGAGCACGCGCTGCATCGCCTCGGCGTGCGCCTTCGCGGCCGCCGCCGCCCTCTTGGCCGACGCGGCCGCCGCCGTGTCGGCCTTATTCCACCCGGCGATGATCCCGTCAATGTCGAGACTCGCGCCGCTGAACATGCCAGGTTTGCCGGGGCCGCCGGCAAACAGCGCGGGGGTCGGGGTACTCGCCTGGAGGCGCTGCATCCCGACCGTGATGTCGTCCTGCAGCTTCAGGACCATGCTCATCCAGGCGATCGCCATGCCGGCCTGGTCCCCGCCGACCACGCGGGCCCACCATTCGGTCATCGTGGGCTGGCTGGCCGCCGCCGCGCCACTGAGATCGTTGACCTGGCCGGTGATCTCTTTGATCGCTCGGATCAGCAGCGCATCGTCGACGATCGATTTCCCGACCGACTCCTTCACGTCGTCCCAGGCGTTGGCCAGCTGGGCGACTTTGCCGGAGTACGTCTCGATCTCGGCGGCCGCCTGCCCGCCGAACTTCGCCTGAATCGCGTCCAGTACCGGCTGGATCCCTTCCGCGGCGAGCTTCGCGTCATCGATCACAAGCCCGTAGCGCTTCAGCGCAACCGTCTCGCCCTCAAACGCCTTGCCGACTAACATCGTCGCCGCGCGCAGATCGACCCCCAGGCCAGACGAGAGATCAGTCGCGGCCTTGAGGGCCTTCTGCATTTCAGACGGCGCCACGTTCCCGACCTGGACGAGCAGCGCCTGCATCTCGGTGATCAGATCGTCGCTGAAGGTGGTGGTCCGCTGGAACTGCGCGGCGAGCGCGCCGTACTGGTCCGCCAGACGCGGCACGTCCCCGCCCTGTGTACGGAGCGCGGTCGTGAGTCTCTTCTGGGCGACTTCGGCCGCGGCGAACGAGGCCACGGAGTCCCCGACAAACGCCGTCAGGGCCGAGAAGGCCGCCGTCACGCCCCCGATGATGGCCTGGGCGCCGACAAACCCGAGAGCGGTCGCCTGGACCTGCGACGAGAGATCGTTGAACAGCCCGCCAGCCTTCGCGACCGGCACGCCGACGCCGGCGGACAGCGCCGCGCCAGCCGCCTGCGCCTCTCGGCCGAACGTCCCAAGGTTCGCCCGGATGTTGGCCAGCGTGGCCGTCATCTGATCCTTCATCCGGATAACAAATTCGATCGTGCCTGCGTCCATGTGCCTCTTCTGTCACTCCTGCGCGTCGCGTTGACGTTTCCTGAGCGCCTCTTTGGCGAGGTCGGTGGTGATGTCACCACAGAGCAGCACCAGCGCCCCACCCCCGAGGTCTTCTTCGCTTCGCCCGGCGTCCATCGCGCCCTTGATCTCCGCGTAGGACCGCAGGAGCAGCATGTCTTCGAGATACCCGACAGGTTGCCGCTCGATCTCCCGCACCGCCTCAGACGGAAGGCAGCCGAACACCTCCGCCACGCGGCTCACAAACCACATCTCCGGCAGCGGGCCTTCACCCTCGAGCGCGAGGTGAAAAGCCCTTAGCCGTTTTTTTGTTCGACCGCCGTGCGCTTCGGCGCCGCGAGCGTTAGAATCTCCTGCGCCAAGAAGTCGAGGGTCTCTTCGCGCAACTCCTCGAGGTTCTCAGGCGTGAGTGGACGGACGGCGGTCCACGCGATCACCCCCACCTGCACCAGGGTGTTCCGGTCGTAGCCTTTCAGCGGGTCCGCGTCGATCGCGGCCTTGCTGACATCCCGCGCCGCCTCTTCCCCGCCGAGACTTTGGATCTCCTTCAGAAAGGCCACGCCGCCGATGTCTTTGACCTTATCGATCGCGGCCATCTGCGAGGCGTCCGCCGCCTTGCGCAGACGTTTGCCGTTCAGCATGCGGATGGTGACCTCGAGGCCCTCGGCCCCGGGGATCGCGGTGAGTGTGCGCGTGACGTCAGAGGTGAAGATCATGGCTACCGTGGTCCTTCGTGAGAGGGCGGCGAGGATGGAACGCGGATGTGCGTTCGAACCCCGCCGCCGAAATCAATCGCGTGCGCGTTAGGTTTCGACGACGATGCCGGTCGGACGCAGCGTCGCGTCGAACTTCGTCAGCGCGTTGCGATCCGGCTTCCGGCTGTACTTCTGGATCAACGTCTCGACGGACGTGACCTTGGTGCCACCGTAGGTGATCTCGAAGGTGCGCGTGGTCGCGGAGGGCCCGCTCGCCACGCCGCTGAACACGATGTCCGGGCCCAACGCCACGTCGTCGAACAGGCCGCCCAGGTTGATGTCGCTCATGAAGCGCACGCCGGTCGCGAGCGATTCGCGCCAGGCATCACCGAAGGCGTTGGTCTCTTCCATCACCGCCTCAATCGAGACGTCGTTGATGGAGAGGATGTAGGGCGTCATCGTGCGGAGCATTCCGTCCGCGTCGTCTACCTTAATGATGATGTTGGTCGGTCCATAGTTGGCCATGCTGCTGCTCTCCTTCACACACGTGCGCTGTTAGCGGTCACAGCGTTCGAAAGGAGGCCGCACCTGGTGGGCGAGGCGAGCTTGGCGAACGTTCAGAAACTTCCCGGTGTCGTCTATATCTTGGAGATGGCGGTCTCCTCCCGCCGCTGCCACCATTCCAACTTGCGTCGAATCCCCCGCGCGAGTCGCAGGACGGTGCGAGCGGCCTCGACGTCATCCTGTGCGCTGTCGTCCACCTCGTACAGAAACTTCAACGCGTTCCGTTCCATGACGGCCGCCTCGTGCGCGGCGGCGACCACCCATCCCGGCGCCATTGCTACTTCTTCGGCTTCCGCAGCACGCGGATGTTGCTGGCAACGACCGCCCCTCGGAAGATAATCCACGTCGGAATCAGCACCTGGGCCGTGCGGCGCTTCCACGTCGTCTCGCTCCGGTGCCACTGGACGACGGTGTAAATCACCCCGGCACTGAGCAGACCGTTGGCAAAACCCAAGAGGGCTGGCTTCTCGAACATGTGGCGGAACACCGGATTCACCTCGTAGAAACCCCCTCGCTTACGGCTTGGGCTGAGAGGTGACTGTCGAGGTCCGCTCGGTTTGCTGCGTCGTGACCTGCTCGCTGGGCTTCACGACGGCCGGCGCGGGGGTCGGTGTCGTCACCGTCTCGTGCTGCGTGTGGGTGGTTTCAGTCGTCTCTTTGGTGTCTGCCATGTGCTGTCTCCTCTGTGTGAACGTGTCTGATTTACCGTTTGGGTCGGCGCAGCACACGGATATTGCTGGCGACGACTGAGCCACGAAAGACAATCCAGACCGGGATCAGCACCTGGGCCGTGCGACGTTTCCAGGTCGTCTCGCTCCGGTGCCACTTCACGACGGTATAGATGATGCCGGCGGACAACGCCCCGTTGGCGAATCCGAGCAGGGCAGGCTGCTTGAATAACGGGCGAAAGACTGGGTTGACTTCGTAGAACCCGCCACGCTCAGCAGCTTGCGCCGTCGTCGCCACGTCTGCCCCGGCAATCGCGCCCATGGTCAGGATACCGGCCTTCAACCAGGCTGAATCTTCATGGCCGTGCGGCGGAATATCTACGGTCTGCATCTCTACGCAGCACGGCATCTCAATCGCGTTCGACGGAATCGCAGGTTGCTGGCTGAGCGCTACGAGTAACGCGAGTGACGAGAGAGTCATGGCCTAAACTCCGTTGCAGATAAACCGAATGGTGCGGGTCGCGCCCCGTAAGTTTTGGAGGTAGTAGCCTGCGCCTGATGCGCCTGCGGCGTCGTAGTAGATGTTGATGCTGGCCGCCGTGCCGGATGTGGCCGAGAAAATCGCCCCCGGATCTCGCACTTCAACCGTGGCATTGTTACTGCCTTGCAACTCGAACTGCGCGGGTCGGCCATCCTCCACTGAGACGACGTTCGCCTCACAGATGGGCGCGACTCCGAGCAGTAGGGTCGCTGCACTCGCAACGCTCACGCCTTCCGCGCTTAACGTGGTCTTGGCGCTATCGAGGGTGACGCTGAAGAAGTCTGCCGCGTTGTTGCTTTGCACCAGCACGTTCGACGCGCCGTTCGATGACAGACGGCCGTTTGTGCTCCCGCCAGGCAGCATCGCGTTCCCAGCCACGATGTTGGCATTGGTGGCCGTAATCGTGGTGGCGGTGGTGAGCGCGCCAGCTTTCGTCACGCTGAACTTACTGAACCCTCCGACTTGCAGATCCATCAGAAGGGATGCCGCGGCGCTCGCCGTGTCGGTCACGTTCACCTTCACGCAGGTAAATACGGTTCCCGCACTGTTCCATGAGCAGGTCACGTTCAGCCCCGGCTGCGTGTTGGTCGTCTGCTCCGGCTGGAACAGGTTCATGTACGGCCGGGTCGTCTGGCCGGGGACAACCATAACCTGGGCCGAGGCCGGGAGGGCAACAGAGAGCGACAGGAGCACAGCCCCGAGCGCTCGAATCAGCGACGCGAACCGCGTTACCAACAGTGCACCTTGAACACGCCGGACGTCGCCCCGGTGCGAATAAAGCGCGCGGCCGTGGCCACCTCGTGGCGCTCAATCTCCAGCCAGTCGCCGATTTCGACCACGATGCCTTCGGCCGCCGTCGGAGTCCCGCCGTCGAACCGATACCGCACCTGAGCCGTCTCGAGCCGACCCGCACACCGGCGAATCTGTATCCCGTCATGATTGAGGGTGCTGAAGGACAACCCGACCGCCGTCGTGCCGACCACGAGAGACTCGTAGGCGATCGGCGTGGTGGACCCGGCCACCGGTGCCAGAGCCACGGTCGCCACCACGAGCAGGATGATGCGCAGTCGTCTCATTGTTCCTCCCTGACTAAAATCTCGAAAACCCCACAACTGGCGTAATACTTTGCCCAGAACCAGCTCCGTTCCAGTTTCCGCTGGACGCTAAGTGCCTATTAACGGTCCCGGCAACTACTTTCCGTTCCGCCGCGGGCTTGGCGGTCACCACCGCAAACGTGAGCAGATCCGCAAACGTCACGTTGTCCGCGCTGTGGCGCACCTTTACGGTGGCGCTCGTGAAGCCGCCGAGCGTGAGTGCCGGCACGTGGAGATACCCCGCCCCGCCGAGCGCGCTCGAGGCCGCGTTGTCGACCGAGCTCGTGTTCCAGGTGGCGGCGGTCTCTGACGTCTTGCCGTGGAGAATCCTGCCTTCCTCACGTTCACCCGTCACCGCGTAGGTGGCGCTGGCCTTGTGGATGCCCGTGCGTGACAGCGCGCGCCCGTAACTCGCCGCAAACGCGCCGGCAAGACCCACGATCCTGGCGCCGATGGCGCCGCCGCTGACGCCGTAGGTGATCACCTGGGACGTCAGCTGCGCGCCGTTCAGCGCATCGTTCACGCCGTCCACCGCATCGTCGAAGAAACCGCGCTGCGACAGCATGGCCTTGCGACTCCCGGTGGCCTTGTGCTCCTTCCAGCCCGTCCCGCCGAGTCCGTGGGACTCCTCGGTGTCGGCTTCGATCCCATCCTCGAAATCAAAGACGATCGACGCGAGCAGATCTCGCCCACCCACGAGGAAGAACGGCACGCTGGTCGGTCCGTAGTTGGCCATCGGCTTACGTGTCCTTCCTGGGTTCCTGCAGGTCGCGCGTTTCTTCGACCTGCTCGATCATGCCCTGCGCGAGCAGCCACGGGAGGCTCTTCGCTGGCACGTCGTCGCACCACTCGCCGGCCTTCACGGTCTTGATCTGCCCGGCGGCTTGGGCCGATTCGCGCGCCTTGCGCGCCGTCTCGCCACCGGTTTCGCCAGCCTTGCGCAGAGAGGCTTCGACCTCAGGATCGGTCGGATACGACAGGGCGCCCACCGGCCGACCATCCGCGTCCGTCTTCCGCACGCGATACCGCTTCTTTTCAGGCACGTCGCTGTTCTCCAAACTGGAACCCGCACAGGCCACACAACTGTCGAAAGGTCGAGCCGAATCCGTTGGACGCGACCCGCTCCTTGGC
>DATLXE010000081.1:0-6408 GCA_035575795.1 Gemmatimonadaceae bacterium | reverse complement strand
GCGGTCGCTGTCCGCGGTGCGCAGCTTCTACAAATATCTCCACCGCAACGAGCAGGTGGAGGCAAACCCGGCGCGGGGTGTGAACTCGCCGAAGCAGGACAAGTACCTGCCCGGCTACCTCGACCGCGCGCAGATCGAGCTGCTCTTCCATGCAGCGGAGCTGAAGGCGCAGGAAGGGAAGTTTTCCGATGTGAGGAACTGCGCGATGCTCGAGCTGTTCTACTCGACGGGAATGCGCCTCTCCGAGCTGCGCGGCATCAACCGCATGGATATCGACCTGCTTTCCCAGCAGGTAAAGGTGCGCGGGAAGGGAAGGAAGGAGCGTATCATTCCCGTCGGCGACCACGCGCAGCTCGCACTCCGCAACTACGAGTCGAAGCGCGACGAGCTGCTGCGCGGGATGGGGCAGGCCGGCGACCGTACCGCTTTCTTTCTCAGCAGCAGGGGCAAACGCATCTCGGTGCGCGCCATTCAGAATGCGGTGAAGGGTTTCCTCGACAAGATCGACGAGAGCTCGGGTCTCTCTACCCACTCGCTGCGTCACAGCTTTGCCACGCATTTACTGGATGCGGGAGCGGATCTGCGCGCGGTGCAGGAGCTGCTCGGTCACGCGTCAATCTCGACGACTCAGATTTACACGCATACGAGCGTCGAAAGGCTGAAGGCGGTGTACCAAAAAGCTCACCCGCGGGCGTAGTGCGGCGAATGACAACCCTCAGTTGCGAACTTTAGAACATCCCTGCATCCTGCTCGGCGAGAAAGCGAAGAAATCGCGGATTGAGCATGCGCTGAACACCGTCGGGCAGCAACTCGATCTGATCAGCGGAAAGAAGATTCCGGATATCGGCTGCGATCGCCAGCACTTCAGTCAGGAAAAGCACCCGCGCCTTGATGAGACGCTCCTGCGTCCGAGTCGCATCTCCTGTGTGCCCATCATTCGCTAATGAGCTCGTCACGATCCGCGCGGCACTGGTCTGCCAGCGGCCGGCGAGCGCCTGGAGTCCGCGACGCTGGTCCGACGTCAGCTGGATGCCCTCGCCTGATTGCAGCACAACCATCGGAATTGGCGGGAGGTCGCTGAAGTACTGCATTGCAGCGCCCTGTCGGGCTCTGGCGGAGCTGTCGCGCTGGAGCATACGGAGAGCGAGCTCGGCACGTTGCGACGTAACGCTGGGACCAAGCGGAACCCGTATGCCCAGAGCGAGGCGGACTGGGTCGGTGATCCGCGGCGAAAACCCGACCGGTGCGCCAAAGTTGCTTAGCGGCACGCCGGTGAAGCGCCGCGCGTTCGAATCGAAACCAGTAACGTGCAAAAGGGCCCGCTCCACGCCCGTCACTTCACCGAAGGTCACCCGCCTTTGCGCTATTCCCCCAACGACGGCGGCGAGCGGATTGGAAATCTGCAGCTCGACGGCCGAACCACGTCTTAATCCGAGCCTGGCGCCCGGGATAGACGCGAGAAACAATGACGAGATGCTCCACGGGCCCGTGCAGCTGTTCACCGCGGCAATCCGGCCCGCGGCAGCGAGGATGCACGACCGTGCATTTGGCGAGACCGTTCTCGCCAACAGGTCGCTCTCGGATTGCGGGACAAATACGGCGTCGTTGATTCGGCCATCGCCATTGAGATCTCGGTCAGCCAGCGGAGTAAAGCGGATGCCGCTCCTTGCGATCCCGGCAAGGCGGATCTCGGCATCGCCAATCCAGCTGCCGGCAGACAACGCGAAAGTATGGCGTCCGCCAGCAGCGAGCGGTCCTGAGACGAAACCCGGAGCGCTTGTCGGCGACGCGACAGCGAGGGAACGCTCCCGTCCTGTGGTGAGCGTATAGGCAGCATTCCACTTCGTCCTTGCGAACGGATCTCGGCTTGTCAGCCGAGCTCGCCACTGTGTGGCGCTGCTTCGCCCATCAGAGACAAGTCTGGTCGCATTCGAGAAGCCATCCGGTATCGGCGCAAGCGGGACCAGGCCTCCGGCGCCAATCGTTGTCGCTGGTACGAGGAGGGCGCGATCGCCTTCGCCACTCAAGCGGTCGGCGACGGGGACGCTTGCCAATGGCGACAGGCGTGCCGCTATGCGAGTGGTCTGCGCCAGTGCGATGCCGATCTCGCCGCGGACGCCCGGAGCGACTTGAGCGATCGCGACAGATAGATCGACACGGTTTGCTGCCGTCGGCCGTAGATCGCGCGCAGCGATGGGGCGACCAATAGCTCCAATCGTCCCATTGGAGGCGCAAAACGGCGCCTCGCTTGTGAGCACGATCGGCGGCACATTGTCCCCAACGCACACTTCGCGCGACGCGCCGCCGCCGCTCCACGCGTCGGACCACTGCTGCACGCTCGGCCAGTCCGTGAATCGTCCGGCACCGATGCGCAAAGTCGCGATGGGGCCGCGGTTGGCGGAGCGTGTTCCGAGCTGGTGGAGAAACCCAATCCGGGGTGACACGTCCGCGTACCTCGTCATGCCCGAAACAGCGACACCGTTCGTCGTCCAGCCGTCAGCGCGAACGCCGAGCAATAGTGACCCGCTCTCGCCGACATCTATCCGCGCGCTTGCTGCGGGGGCGAAGACGATGGAGCTGGCTGACGCAGCACCGGAGCCATTCTCGCGAACCAGAGAAAACGCCTCGCCGCTTCGGAGGGCGCCAATTGATTCCACAGAGAAGGTGGAATGCGCCGCTTGCCCGCCAACATGAGCACGCTCGAGCCGCGTTTGCAGCTGCGCCACGTAACGCACCCTGTTGTTGATACTGTACCAGGTCCCCGTCGAGCGGGCCTCGGCGGCGTAAACGCTTCGTGTGGACTGCGGTGGAGCACCGCCGGTTACTAACACGCCCCCGGCACCTGCATCGGTCGCGATGATCGTTGGTCCGACGGCTGTCCGATTGAGATCGTCTTTCGTCCACGACGTGGACAGCATAGATGTCCAGAGCACGCGCTCGGCAAGTATGCGAGTGGACTCGAGCTGGAGGAGCGCAACGTAATCGACCAGCTCGGTGCCGACACTCCCGGTGAGAAACCCTCCGCCAGTGCCGCCTGTGCGCGCGCTCCGTGTGAGAGCCGACGTAAGAGCGAGCACACGCTTGTTGTCGAATGGTACCAGATCCAGACGGCCGATCGCGCCCGCCTGCAGGGTCCTGGCGTTCTCGCGAATAGCCGGCGCGCTGAGAACGCTTGCGACACTGTCGAGCACGGCTCGTTGAGCTTCATCGAGTCTCTGATCCCATCGCGGGAGCGGCGTGAGATCTCTCGAGAGAAAGATGTTCGCCCGGTAACCGAACCTGCCGATCGGCCCGGTCGTTCCCCCCGCTACACGCGCAGGCACGCTCACGCCAGGAGTTTGCGCGGCGGAGCTGACCCACCGGGGAACGCCCCCTATCCCAGACCGCAAAATGATGTGCGAAGCCCTGTAGCGACTCGCGGGACCTACAAAAAGATTTACGGTAGCGCCTGCTGCGCCGCCGATGCTAACGTCCCATGGGGAGATTGCGATGTTCCCCCCGAGCTGACCCGAAATCAACTCACTGGGGACCCGAACACCACCGATTTGCAATTGATTGGAGGAACCTGGTGCTCCCATCACGCTGCTCGTGCCATCCGCCGCAACGAGCAGATCCGGTGACGCATTCAGGAGAGCGCCGATCCCTCCAACGGCAAAGGGGTCGAGCCACTCTACCGTGGTGGGGCCAGTCGACTCGATGCGCGTGCTCGGCTCGCCTTCAAAGAAGCTGAATACCGACGGGCGTCGCTGATACCGACCGCGCACCTCGACTGGCTTGAGGACTGCCGCGCGGCCGAGGCGAATCATGATGGGGCGGTCAATCGATCCGCGCACGGAGACCGAGTCGACCTCGGCGCGCCCAACGAGCCCCGAGCTCGTACTGGCCTCCACCAGCACGCGGGCGGGAAGAGCTGTCAGCGGGAAGCGGAATGATCCGTCCGCGCCTGCCGTTCCTTTGGCGATCTCAGCGCCATTGTCTGCGGGAGAGCGGACGGTGATCAGCGCGCTGACACCGGTTCCGGCAGAGTCGAGCACTCTGCCGACGAGAATGCCGGGACTCTGCGCGCCCGCAATCCGAGCGCCAAATAAAACCAGCAATAAGCCACTACGTCCCATCGCGGCCATCTTCAAGAGCTCTGCTTCTCCACGCGGCTAGCTATGGGTATCAGGACGAACCCAAGGGAATTTCCCCGCGACTTTACGAACAAAATGCCCTCCTTCGCAGGCATTACAGCACGATACTCAAGCGGAACCGTGAATACGCCCGCTGGTTGGCCGACTGAATCGATCACGTTCCAGCCCTGCCGGTCACGGCATAGTCGCATCCGACGTAGCGCCAGCCGGCCATCCAGTAACGGTAATACATCGTCGATGAGTTGGAGCCGCGTCCGATCGCGGAAGAAGTTCTCAGAGGCGAACGATTTTGCTTCGGCGCGGGCCGTGCCTTTAGAGTCCGGCGGCATCGATGCCCGCAGTGAGCGTTTAGGGCCCAACCGCTCAGAAGAAAAAGTACGATTGCTTTCGGTTGGCTTTCGCGGAAAAAAGGCTCGCCGCAATGGCCGGCATAAGGCCGATCTGAACGGCGGTTAGGATAGTCGGAATAATTGCCTGTACGTCAGCACGCGCAATTCCCCCAAACAACATCTGCGGTCTCGGTTTGCCGCCGCGTGAGCTACCCCTGAAGTGTCGAGCGCCAGCTTAGGATGGTCCGACGCGCGCGAATAGGTCGCGCGGCGCTAGGCGCCCGTGTGTGCGGGGGCTACATTAGCGGATGAGCTCCAGCAAAGCAAGGAAATGCGCTCGCGCCGCTGTCGCCTTCGGACTTGTGCCGATGGCCGCGGCGTTCACCAACTCGCTGACCGCCCAGACCACTCCAGGCAGAGCCCAGCTCACCGCTTCCGCCGCTGTTCCGGAAGCGGTTGCGACATCCCCGGCTCGCATCGCGCCCAACGACAATCGACGACCTGCCGGCCGCTTCGATAAGGGCGTGCTCACGCTTCACCTCGAGGTACGCGAAGGGCTGCTCTTCCCGGAAGACCAGGGCGGGCCGAGCGTACCCGCGCTGGCATTTGCCGAGATCGGCAGGGCGCCGGAGGTGCCCGGACCTCTGGTCCGGGTGCGGCAGGGAACTGAAATCCGGGTGAGTGTCCGCAATCCGTTCCGCGACTCGGTGATCACCGTGTACGGACTTCAGGCTCACCCTGCGACGCAGGATACAGGACTCCGCATACCCCCCGGTGCGACCCGCGAGGCGCGCTTCCAGGCTGAATCCCCGGGAACGTACCACTACTGGGGCACCACCGGATCCCGGAGTATCGAGGATCGCAAATGGTTCGAGAGCCAGCTTTCCGGCGCCTTCATAGTGGACCCGCCGAACGCCCCAACTGACGGCCGGGTGTTCGTGATCGGTGATTGGTTCCGCCCCGCCGACTCGAGTCGCAGCGACGCCAGTTTGTTGAAGGACGCGAGCACGATGGTGATCAACGGCCGCTCGTGGCCGCACACCGAGCGCTTTTTTTTCAACCAGGGCGACTCGGTGCGGTGGCGCTGGATAAATACCACCGGCGTCGCGCATCCGATGCACCTGCATGGCTTCTACTACCACGTCGAGAGTCGCGGCGACGGGCGCTCGGAGCAGGTGTACCGCGGTGACGCGCGGCCGTTCGTCGTCACCAACCTCATGCTGCCCGGGGAAACAATGGGCATCGCGTGGGTGCCGGAGCGGGAGGGTAACTGGGTTTTTCACTGCCACTTCGCATTCCACGTCTCTCACCATGTGGCGCTCGCTCGTCCCTCGTCAGCGGTACCGCCAGCCGGTATGCACGCGCCGCACGGTGGTCCCGCGGGTAGCAACGCGCCGCACCAGATGGCGGGACTCGTTCTCGGCATCACTGTCCGGCCCGCGCCGGGAGCCCGCAGGGTGGAGATCACCGCGCCCAGGGCGCGCGACATCAGGCTTCTGGCGCAGACCTCTCCCAGGCGATTCGGAAAGTTCTCCGGGTTTGGGTATGTGGTGCAGCAGGGTGCCGCCGCGCCCGCGCGGGACTCGGTAATGATTCCTGGGCCGATGCTCGTCCTGCGGCGCGGGGAGCCGGTGCGCGTCACGGTCGTCAACAATCTGCCCGAGGCGACCGCCGTGCACTGGCACGGCATCGAGCTGGAAAGCTTCCCCGATGGCGTGCCTGGCTGGAGTGGCGTACCGGGGCGCATCATGCCCCCAATCGCGCCGACGGATTCTTTCGTTGCCGAGTTCGTACCGCCGCGCACTGGCACGTTCATCTACCACACGCACTCTAACGAGCAGCTCCAGATGGGATCCGGCCTTTACGGCGCGTTGTTGGTGGTCGACCCCGATCGCCCTTACGACTCTGCAACCGACAAGGTGATCATGGTTGGTGGGGGCGGCCCG
>DATLXE010000080.1:0-7291 GCA_035575795.1 Gemmatimonadaceae bacterium | reverse complement strand
CGTCCGCGACATGCCGCCTCACGGGTCGCGCGAGCCATGGGTCGGCGCCTCTCCCCGGGGTGTCGCTGGTGGCGCTTGCACGGGGCACGGTCGTCGCGACGACGTCAACGGACCCCGACGGCAGCTATCAGATCACCATCGCGCCTGGCACATATCTCGTCAAGGCGGAGCTCACGGGTTTTACCGCCTTCGAAAGTACCGTCAACCTGGACGCCGAGCCCTGCGCGCAGACGCTGCAGATCCAACTGGCGCTGGCGCCACGGACGCCGCGTCCCCCCGTCACCCCCCGGACTGCGACGCAAGCCGCGGGAAGCCGGTTCGAGACGCTCAACGTTCAGCAGCAGGGCTCCGGCGCCGCCGCGGACGTGCCGGGGAGCGAACGCGAGGCAGCCAGCGCCGCCGCCCTGCTGCTTCCCCCAGGGTTCTCCACGGACGCGCCCACCGAATCCCTTGCCGTCACCGGAACCATGGCGAGCCTCGATCGCGGCATGATGGGCGACCGCCTGGAGGCGATCGGCCGGGGTGAATTCGATCCCGCCAACGGCGAATTCGCGCCGGGGTTCGGGCGAGGCGGCGCCGGGCAGGGTGGCCCGGGTGGTTTCGGAGGGCAAGGAGGGCGAGGCGAAGGTCGAGGCGCCGGCGCCGGGTTCGCACTCGGTGGACGCGGCGTGCGCCAGAACGCCTACAACGCCCAGGCGACCTATAACTACGGTGGCTCCGCTCTCGATGCCTCCCCCTATCTCCTGCGTCAGAACACTGTCGATCGGTCGCGCCCCTACAATCGACAGCAGTTCGGAATGACCGCGGGCGGTCCGGTGAAGATCCCGGGGCTCTACGATGGCACCCGCAGAACGAACGTCACGGCCACGTATAACGGGAACCGCGGCGACGAGTTGTTCGATCAGTACGGAACGGTTCCCAGTGCGGCGCTACGCAGCGGCGATTTCTCCTCGCTGACGACACAGCTGTTCGACCCGGCGACGGGGCTCCCTTTCCCCGGCAACCAAGTGCCCGCCTCGCGGATCAACCCGGCCGCCCTGTCGCTGCTCCGGTTCATTCCGGCCGCAAATCTTGATGGAGCCGCGCGGAATTACCACCGCGCGACGACCACCAACACGCTCAGCGACAACGTCAATGTGCGCCTCACCCACAACCTCACACCTGCTGCCGGGCGAGGACGCGCGGGCGGGCGTGGTGCGGGCGGCGGCGGCCGTGCAGGTGTGGCGGCCGCGCGCGGCGGGCGAGGTCAGCAGGGGACGTCCGTGACGCTGAACCTCCAGCTGCAGTATCGGCGCAACCGGAACGAGCAGAACAACCTCTTCCCCGCTCTCGGGGGAGAGAACCGCGGCTCGAGCCTGAGCGTGCCGATCGGACTGAACATCGTCCACAAACGGACGATGCACAACGTCATCGTCAACGTCTCGCGAACGACGACCGAGGCGAGCGGGAAATACGCCTATGTGGAGGACGTTGCGGGTGGCGCCGGCATTACGGGGGTGGCGACTGAGCCGTTCGACTGGGGAGTCCCGACGCTCGGCTTCTCGAGCCTCACGAGTGTGCGCGACGTCGCGCCATCGGATCGCAGCGACCGGCGCGTGACGATCGGCTACACGTGGATGCGCCCTCTGAAGACGCACACGTTGCGCGCAGGCGGAGACGTGCGCCTGGACCAGTCGCGCAACCGGACGGACGCGAATGCCCGTGGCGCCTTCACGTTCACCGGGCTCTATTCATCTGGGGGATCGGCGGGTGCGCGCGGCGGAGGCCTCGACTTTGCCGACTTCCTGCTGGGCGCACCGCAGCAGGCCACGCTCCAGTACGGCCCGGGGAACGTCGTGCTGAATGGCCGGTCGATGAGTATGTTCATCCAGGACGACTGGCGCCGGAGCGCAGCCCTGACCTTCAACCTCGGCATTCGCTACGAGCTGCTGCGGCCATTTGCTGAAGACACCGGACGGATGGTGAACCTCGACGTCGCCCCCGATTTCAGCGGGGCTGCGCCCGTGCTGTCCGGTGAGACAGGGCCCTTCACGGGCCGTTTCCCGACGACGCTCATCGAGACCGACGTTAATAACATCGCGCCACGCGTCGGTGTCGCGTGGCGCGCCGCGCGCGCCACCACCCTGCGCGGCGGGTACGGCATCAGCTACAACGCCGGCTCCTACGCGTCCATCGCTCGTCAGCTGGTCGCGCAGCCTCCCTTCGCCGTGACCGATACCCGCATCGGGACGGCGCTGTCTCCGCTCGCGCTGTCCAGCGCCTTCAGCGGATCGACGAGCGCGACCACGAACAACTACGGCGTGGCGAGGGATTACGCGCTGGGCGTCGTGCAGACCTGGAATGCGGACCTCTCGCGCGATTTCAGGCAGGTCTGGAACACAGGCGTGACCTACACGCATACACGGGGATCGAGCCTCGACGTCGTGCGCGCGCCGAACCGAGGGCCGAGCGGCCTGCGGATCGCCGGCGTCCAGCCGTTCCTCTTTCAGACGTCGGACGGATCGTCGCGATTGCACGCCGCGGCGTTCCGCGCACGTCGGCGCCCCGTGAAGGGGATCGGGTTCGGCGCCACCTACACGCTGGCGAGATCGCGCGACAACGCGTCCACCATCGGCGGCGGAGCCACCGTCGTGGCGCAGGACGATCGGAACCTGGGCGCGGAATGGGGGCTCTCGAGCTTTGACCGGCGCCATCAGATCGCGTCCGACGTCAGCATCGAGTTGCCGTTCGGTCAGAACAAGCCATGGCTGAATAGCGGCGGCGCCTGGGCCAGGCTCCTCGAGAACTGGCGCGCATCGGCCGCCTTCTCCTTGCAGTCGGGTACCCCGTACACGCCACGCGTCACGGGGGCCGCAGCCGACGTGGCGCGCGGAACGAGCGGCACGTTGCGCGCCAACTACAACGGCCAGCCGATCCATGTGAACGATCCGACCATCGACCTGTTCTTCAACACCGCGGCGTTCTCGGTTCCGACGACCGGCACCTTCGGCAGCGCATCGCGCAACGTCATCATCGGGCCGGGCAGCCGCCAACTCGACGCGCAGTTCGCCCGCGACATCCGCCTCGGGCGCACCCGCGTCCTCAGTGTCAACCTCACGGCCTCGAACCTGCTCAACAGGGTCAACTACGCGGCCATCGACACGGTCGTGAACTCCCCGACCTTTGGCCAGGTGCTCTCCGTCCGCCCCATGCGCTCGATGCAGGCGACCCTGCGGTTCCGGTTCTAGCGTGAGCACATCTCACCTCACTGCGCTCACCCTTCTTGCGGCCATGAGTGCCGGATTGCCGGACGCCCGACCTGAAGGTCGGGCCTACGCCGGATTGGGGCCCCACGCCGGATTGGCGCCCCACGCCGTGCAGAAACCGGCACGGCGGCCGACGTTCCGCAGCGCGCGCGAGCTCGTCTCGGTGGACATCGTCGTGCGCGACCGGTCGGGGAACATCGTCAAGGGGCTGACGGCGGCGGACTTCGAGGTCCGCGAGGACGGCCGTCCGCAGGAGGTGCTCGGGCTCTCCTACCAGGAGATTGCCGACACGGGCGTCGCGCCACTCGCCGTCACGCAATTGCTGGCGGGCGTGGACGGCCAGATGACGGGTCCTTCGTCTACGCGTGCGGTCACGCCCATGACTACACAGGATGTCGCCGGGCGGCGGCTGATCGTGCTGCTCTTCGATACCAGCTCCATGCAACCTGAAGACGTCCAGCGCGCGGTGGACTCGGCCCTCCATTACGTCGCCGGGCAGATGAGCCCGGCGGACCTGGTCGCGGTCGCGACCGTCAGCACAGCACTGGACGTGTTGACCGACTTCACCGGCGACCGTGCGGCGGTGGGGGCCACGCTGGCGAAGCTGGCATACACCGAAGGGACGGCGACTCCCCCGGCGGACGTGGCGACGGCAGCGACCGACGACGAGGCGGCCACGGAGACCTCGCCCCCTTCCGAACCGAGCGAGCTCGACATGTTCAACAATGATGTGCGGCTGCGCGCGCTCCGCACGTTGTCGGAGACCCTCGCACCGCTCGAGCAGAAGAAAGCGATTATCTACTTCAGCGCCGGCATGGAACGGGGCGGCCAGGACAACCAGGTCGAGCTGCGCACGGCGATCAATGCTGCCGTGCGCGCGCATGTGTCGATCTACCCGGTCGACACGCGCGGGCTGCGGGCCGTCGTGCCCGGTGGCGACGCGCGCCAGGCGAGCGGGCGGGGTCAGGCGCTCTTCTCGGGTCGCGGGGTGGCCCGGCAGTTCACGCAGCTCGCGGCCTCACAGGAGACACTGATCTCCCTCGCGGCCGACACCGGCGGGCGCGCCTTCACCGACACGAACAACTTCGGAGAGGCATTCACGCGCGTCAGGCGAGATATGTCCGCCTACTATCTGCTCGGTTACAGTAGCCAGAATGCCGTCAAGGACGGTCGATTCAGGCGTATCCAGGTCCGCGTCAGACGTGACGGAGCGCGGGTCGAGGCGCGTTCCGGCTACTTCGCTGATCGTGACTTCGCCCACACCAAACGCGGCGACCGCGAAACGCAGCTCCAGGAGCAGATGCTGTCCGCCGTGTCGTCGACCGATCTCCCGGTCATGGTGACGGGCGGCTTCTTCCGCCTCGCGGCAGACCGGTACTACGTGCCGATCGCCGTCGCCGTCCCCGGCTACGCCGTGCCCGTGGCCCCCGGGACGGGCGTGTCGCTCGACGTCCTCGGCATGGTGACCGACGAGCAGCGCCGGCCACTCGGTCGGATGCGCGAGACGCTCACGTTCCCGCCGTCGACCGGGACGACTCTTGCCGGCAAGCAGGTCCTGTATCAGTCAGGCGTGACGCTTCCCCCCGGACGGTTCGCGGTGAAGGTGGTCGTCCGGGAAAACGCGAGCGGCATGGTGGGATCCTTCGAGACGACCCTGGTCGTTCCCGACCTCACGCAGACGCCCGTGAAGGTCAGCTCGGTCGTGTTGAGCACCCAGCTTCAGCCGGCCGGCGGCGGGCGCAGCGACAATCCCCTGGTGCGAGACGGTGTTCAGCTCGTGCCGAACCTCACGCGGGTCGTAGGCAAGGACCAGAAGCTGTTCTTCTATTACGAAGTCTACGAGCCCGGCGACGCCCCCCACCTTCGCACGAGCCTGGCCTTTTACCGCGGCAAAGTAAAAGTCTTCGAAACGCCCGTCGTGGAGCGTCTCTCGGTGGACGCGCCCGACCGCAAGGCCACGGTGTTTCAGTTCGAACTGCCCGGGGGCTCGTTCACCCCGGGGTTCTACACGTGCCAGATCAACATCATCGATGCGGCCGCCGGTACATTCGCCTTCCCCCGCCTCGCGTTTTACGTAAGGTAGCTCCCCAATTCTTCACTCTTGAGGCGGAAGCATCTCAGAATCGACTCGGCGGAGCGGTCTGCCTCAACCGCGGTCGTCTTCCAACCGGACACGGAGATGCGCATCGCAGACTCGCCGCGCCATTCCGTGCCGCCGGTCCAGCACACCCCATCCTGCTGCACGGCGGCCGTCACTTCGCGCGTGATGTTTGTTCCGCCGGTCGAGCGAAACCGCACGAGCACCTGGTTCAGCACGACATCATTGAGAATCTCGACACCGGCGTCGGTGCGCAGCCGGTCGGCGAGGCGCGCCGCGCACGTGCAGGATCGGTCGAGGAGCTCTTCCAGTCCCCGCCTCCCCAGCGAGCGCAACGCCGCATAGACGGCGTTCCCGCGGGCGCGGCGTGACGCCTCCGGAACCCAGTCCAAGCCATCCCGCGCGTCCCCTTCAGCCCGCAGCAGGTAGGCCGCGGTCTGGCCCATGGCAGCACGATGCGCGGCGGGGTGCGCGACGATCACGAAGCCGGAGTCGTACGGGACGTTCAGCCACTTGTGGCCATCGACCGTCCATGAGTCCGCCCCCGCAGCACCTTCCACCCTGTCGCGGAGCGCCGACGATGCCGCGGCCCAGAGGCCGAATGCGCCATCCACGTGCACCCACGCTCCGCGCGCGTGCGACAGCCGAACGATCTCGCTCAACGGATCGAAGGCGCCGGTATTCACATTGCCAGACTGCGCACAGACGATTGTGGGACCCTCGACGCCGGCAAGGACCTCCGCGAGACTCGCGGGCGTCATGCGCCCCTGGTCGTCCGCGTCTGCATAGAGAATCGTCGAGGCCCCGAGCCCGAGCATCCGCGTCGCCGACCGAATCGACGCATGGGCCTCGGCGCCGGCGATCACGTGTACTCGCGGTGCGCCCTGGAGGCCGCGGGCTTCGACGTCCCAGCCTGCGCGGCGCAGCACCTCGTGGCGGGCGGCCGCCAGCGCAACCGTGTTGGCCATCGTTGCGCCCGTCACGAATCCGACGCTCGATGTCGCGGGCAGCCCGAGCACGTCGAGCAGCCAGGTGGCGGCGACGTGCTCGATGGCCGCAGAAGCCGGCGAGAGAATATTGAGCCCCGCGTTCTGGTCCCATGCGGTTGTCAGCCAGTCGGCCGCGACCGCGGCGGGAAGGCTGCCGCCGGTCACGAATCCGAAATACCGCGGCCCTGGCGTGGCGACCAGGCCTGCGTCGGCGAGCGCCACGAGTTCGGTGATGACGGTAAGGGGGTCCATCGGTTCCCGCTGCAGCGGCCCGCCGAGGGCAGCGACCAGGTCGTGGAAGGTTGCCCCGGGAAACACGGGTCGCTGGTCCACAGACGAGAGAAATTCGTGCGCGAGCTCGCAGGTGCGTTGAAGAACGGGTCCATGGCCCTATCGTTTCATCGTTCCGGTGTTTGTCGGGTTCCACGCGCGGATTGGTATGGTGCAGGGCGCCACACGTGGTGGACACTGCGCTCAGGCGAGGTCCGTTGCCGGAGGTGTCGATTTCGAGGATTATCGGGTGACAGGGTGAAACGAGGCCGCCCTCACTCACGAATCCCACGAAGCTCACGGCCTTCGGGAGTGAGGGCTGCCCAGACGACTGTTATTGCCTGGAGAGCGCCGCCACCGTCACGTCGACGTTGTGGCTCACGCGGATACCGTAGACGCCGTCGGTCGACTCCAGTTTCCCGGCGCCGACGAGGTCAGCCTTGGGCACGGTCGCGACGACGGTGCCGTTGACGAGGCACTCAGCCTTTTCCGCGTTAGCGGTTGGCTTTCCGCGGGGTCAGGATCCCTGAATCGACGGTTTGGCCGGCGCGCGAAATCGCGTTGAAATACAGCGCATCGCCCGAGATCTCCGCCGCCAGGAACGACAGGTCCGAGTCGAATCCCTTGGCCGTCAATCCGCTGCCGCGATCGATGTTCCCGCCGCGCAGCTTGCCGCCCGATCCCACGAC
>DATLXE010000079.1:0-2904 GCA_035575795.1 Gemmatimonadaceae bacterium | reverse complement strand
TACATCCGCCGGCTGCTCAAGATCCGCCGGCTCGAACAGAACCCGGACTGATGCTGAATCCCCAGGACCTGCAACGACTCGTCGAAATGATCACCGAGGAGGTCGTGGCCGCCCAGCGCGCCGCGACGGCGTCGGGGCCGTGCGCGTGCCATGCCGTCCAGTCGGACTGCTGCCCGGACCGGCTCCGGTCGGTGGTCGAGGCGGGGGCGACCCGTCTCGGCCTGCACGCGACTGGCGTCGGGACGGCCGGGGTCTCGACGATGATCGACCACACGCTGCTGAAGGCCGATGCGACGCGCGATGAGATCGACACGCTGTGTCGCGAAGCCGCGGAGTTCCATTTCGCCACCGTCTGCGTGAACCCGGCGTGGGTGGCGCACGCGGCTACGCGGTTGCGCGGCACGGGTGTCGGCGTCTGCTCGGTCGTCGGATTTCCGCTCGGGGCCACGACCGCCGACGTCAAGCAGTACGAAACGAGGCGCGCGATCTACGACGGGGCGACCGAGATCGATATGGTGATCAACGTGGGTGCGTTGAAGTCGGGTGACCTGCGCACGGTCGAGCGAGACATCGAAGCGGTCGTGGAACCGTGCCGGCAGTGCGGCGTCGTCAGCAAGGTGATCATCGAGGCGGCCCTGCTGAACGACGAGGAGAAGATCAGCGCCTGCACATTATCCAAGGCGGCCGGCGCGGATTTCGTGAAGACCTCCACCGGCTTCGGCCCGGGCGGCGCCACGGCCGCTGACGTGGCGCTGATGCGGCGCGTCGTCGGGGCCGAGATGGGCGTGAAAGCCGCGGGAGGCGTCCGGGACCTCGACGGACTGAAGGCGATGGTCGCGGCCGGTGCAAGCCGGGTCGGCGCAAGCGCTGGCGTCAAGATCGTGCAGGAGTCCCGGGGTCAGAAGCCTGTGGCCGTTTCGCCATCGGGTTATTAGGCATCGGGATGTAGATCCCGTGACGGTCGAACGCCCTCAAGATGCGCTGCCGAAGTTCCCGGCCCACCTCCCACTGCTTGAGTGGCACCGTCTTTATCCGCAGCTTCATCTGTACCGACCAGTCAGCGAACGATTCCACCCCCATCACGTCGAGCGGCTCGAGGATCAGCGGACCGAAGTGATCGTCGGCCTGCAGCTCCGCTCCGACGTCCCGCAGTAGCGCCGTGACTCTCGCGGCATCCTCGTCGTAGGGGATCCCCAGTGTGATCACGTAGTAGGAGTACTCCTTGCTGCGGTTGGCGAGTGTGTTGATGCCCCCGTTGGGGAACACGTGCACGGTGCCTTCTTCATCGCGGAGCACGATCGTTCGGAGATGGATGGCTTCCACGGTTCCCCCCGTGCCGTTGATCGCCGCCACATCTCCCACGCGGACCTGGTCCTCGAGGATCAGGAAGAACCCGCTGATGATGTCGCGCACGAGCGCCTGCGCGCCGAAGCCGACCGCCAGGCCCACGATCCCCGCTCCCGTCAGTACGGGTGCGATGTCGAGGTGGAATTCCCGCAGGATCATGAGGACGGCAACGCCGGAGACGAGCGCGGTGGTGACGTTGCGCACGACCGAGCCGAGGGTCCGGGCTCGCTTGCCGCGCTCGAGTGCATCGAGGTCCGTCCCGAGGCTCAGTTCGTGCTCGAAGCGCCTCACCATGAGCGAGCCGGCGCGAATCAACGCGTAGGCCAGCGCCGCGATCAGCAGCACGCGGAGTCCGGCGCCGAACGTCCATTCCGCGAGCGTCCGAAGATGCACGCCGGTGCGGGGGCGGAGGCCGGCGAGCTCGAAGATCGGGACGATCAGGAGTGCAAGCGTCAGCACGAACGCGGCAAGACCGAGCCACCGCAGGGGGCCACGCACCGCCGGACTCGATGGCGCAAGCGTGTCACGCAGGAGCGCCCGTACGCCACGCGCGGCGAGCCGGCGCACCAGAGTCGAGACGCACCACGCGATAGCGATCCCGAAAAGCGCCGCCACCAGCAGCGTCGGCAGGTCGGCAGGCGCGTCAAACGCGCGTCGAGCGAACGAAGGTAATGAATTCATGGTCCAAGCACGCGATCAGCACCCCATGTTAAGCGGAGCGATACGCCGCGCCGCCAATAAATACCAAAGAGTCCTGAAGTGACTGCCAACGGGCATGACCCGACGAATTGACGTCGATCGTTGCCAGGCATATTACGTATACTCACCGCCGTACTGTCCGGCCCCAGCCCGGGCGCATCGTGTCCCGTCATGGAGGATGTCTATGCGAAATTCGTCGTTCCGTCTGCTCTTTGTCGGCTTCGTGGTGGCCGTCGTGTCCGCCACAACGCTTGTAGCGAATCACTCGTGGGGTACCTATCACTGGGCCCGTCAGGCCAATCCCTTCACCTTAAAACTTGGCAACAAACTGACCACGGCGGACTGGAAAGGTCATCTCGCCACAACGTCGCAGGATTGGAACTCGGGAAACAGTCCCCTCAACACCGCGATCGTGGCCGGCAGTTCAGGGAAACGTTGCGCGATGGTGGCGGGCACGACCCAGGTGTGCAACGGCACGTATGGCAACAACGGGTGGCTAGGCCTGGCCTCGATCAATATCAGCGGGAGCCACATCACCCAGGGCACGGCGAAACTGAACGACACGTATTTCAATACCGCCACCTACAACAATCCGAATGAGCGACTTCATGTCATGTGCCAGGAAGTCGCGCACACGTTCGGTCTCGGCCACACCTCAGAGGATGGCAGTTCGCAGAACACCTGCATGGATTACTTCTCGAACACGGGTGCGAACGCCGGCAGCACGCTGAGCACGAAACCGAACGCGCACGACTTCGAGCAGCTGAGCACCATCTACGCGCATCTCGACACCACGACCACCCTGGCATCATCGGCATCACCCGCGGGCTCGGCGTCGGACGTCTCTGACGATCCCAA
>DATLXE010000078.1:0-1576 GCA_035575795.1 Gemmatimonadaceae bacterium | reverse complement strand
AGGCAGGAGGCAGGAGACAAGATCACATGGACTGAGAATGCGAAAAAAAAGCGGACGCGGCAAAGCCGCGCCCGCGTAAGAATAAGCAGAGGAAGAGCTTAGACCGCGTCGTTCTTCTTCTGGCGGTCCTCACCGGCGCGGCTCTCGCGCTCGCCCTTCGCCTCGAGCGAGTCGTCGCCAATGGCTACGCCGGCGGCGTTCTTGATGCCACCCTTGATGCGCTGCCCCGTCGCCGAGACCTCTTCGCCAACCGAGTTGTCGTGCCGACGGGCATTCGAATCGTCCGGATTGTCCACGTTGTCTTTGTGTTCAGCCATTAGTGTTTTCTCCTGCCTCATCCCAAAGCAACACGCTTGCCGTGTCTGGTCCACCACGTCCCGCGGGAAATGGCGGAGCTTCCTGTGGATGAGCCTGAACGGACGTGTATCTTCCACAGTCAGTCGAAGTTCACTTCCCAGACGGATCACTGCCCATCGAACCGTCCCTTGCCCAGGCAAAAATGCTTCCTCAGGTAAACATCGAGTGTCGCGGCGCGCAACAACACCTCGACTCTTGTTTCGGCGCCGCCCATCAGCACGTCCTTCGCAGTGCGCACGACCGCGAGGCTCTCTTCAAGGGTCGCTTCACCGGCGTCGTACCTACGCAAGAGGGCGCACCTGTATTCCTGGCAGGTGGGCGGATGATGCGGATACGCGCTGCACCGGTCCTGCCGGTACAGCGGACACGGTTGCCGGAACACGAAGCTGAGATCCTCTTCCTGCTCAACCACCAGGCCCAGATTTCGAACGAGGGCAACGTCCTCTGGCAGGACGGGGACGTTCGAGTGCAGCACGCCGCTGCAACACAAACCGCATGCCCGGCACAGCGCCGAACCATCCGACCCGCGGCGGAGAGACTCGTCAACCTCGTGCGGCATGGTCCAAATGGTATCGTTCAACGGTGACAGTCACAATCGTGACTCCTGCGCAGGCACAATCTGGTCTTCGAGCTGCAATTGATCTTCGGGCTGCCCGGAGAAACGCGGACGTCGTTCCGCTCGTCGCTGAACTTTGGGATGTCGCTCGACCCGACAGAGCTGTGCGTCTTCACGCTGATGGTGCTGCCGGGCACGGAGCTGTGGAAGAGTGCCGAGACGCTGAGGCTGGACTTCGAACCGGCCCCCCCCTACCGGGCACTCTCGCACATGACGATGGACGCCGGAGACTTCGCGTACGGGCAGCGGCTAGCCGACGCGGCCCACACGCTGGCGCCGTGGCGCGCCGCCCGGTTGCTTGCGCGCGAACGCGGGCTCACCTTCGCGGATCTTGCCGACAAATGGGTCGCATGGGATCACTCAGACGACGCGGTGACGGATCGCGATCGCGTGGAGCAGTTCGTCACCCGGGTCTGCGACGAAGCGGAGATCCCGCCGGACTTCTACCGCCACGTCATCCGACTCGCAGCCGATCCGCCACGCGCACAACGTCCGCCATTGCCCTGACGCCGTGTACGCGCACGATATGTGCGCCGAAGAGCACGGATGCGCTGACCGCGGCGGCCGTCCCCCACTCGCGCTCAGCCGGCGTCCGCTCGCCAA
>DATLXE010000077.1:0-10263 GCA_035575795.1 Gemmatimonadaceae bacterium | reverse complement strand
CCGCGCTCGACCACATCCCGCATCATCTCGCGGACCACGAACGCAACGCCCGGATCCATTGCCCGCGTGAGTGCGCGAACCTCCCTGGTCAGCACGACGCGCCCGTTGCGATCCTCGATACGGTGGATGAAGCGCGGCTCGACGGGCGTGCCGAGGTTCGCAAACGTCGTGTACGCGGCAACCAGATCGAGTGGCTGGACCGCCGATGCGCCGATTGCGCTCGACGGGTATAGCGCGATCGGCGACGCGATGCCCATCCGGCGCGCGAGCGCGGCGATGGAATCCATTCCGACACTGATGCCCAGCTGCACAGCCACCGGATTACGCGACTTCGCAAGCGCTTCGCGCAGTGTAATCGCGCCGAGGAATTGGCGGTCGGAGTTTACAGGCCGATAGGTCGATCGGTTGGAGAGCGGCATCGCCAGCGCGGTGTCGAACACCGTCGTCGTTGCCGCCATGCTGTCGGCGACAGCGCCGGCGTATACGATCGGCTTGAACGATGAGCCGGGCTGACGCATCGCATCGACGGCGCGGTTGAACTGTGAGTCTTCGTAGTCGCGACCCCCGACGAGCGCGCGCACGTCTCCGGACGCGGGATCCATTACCACCACCATTCCCTGCAGGTAATCAGCGGCACCCGCGGTGTGGCGCGGATGCCGGTAGCCGGGCTCGCTTTCAAGCGCGGTGGTCTCCTCCTCCAGCGCGGCTGTCGCCGCGTTCTGCAGCAGCGGGTCCAGACTCGTATGAATGCGGTAACCGCCATTGGCGACGGGAATGCCCGCGCGCGTCGCCTGCACGCGCACCACGTCAACGAACCACGGTGACGGCGCGGCCACACCGAAGTTCTTTGCCGTCGTGACCGGCGTTGCCTGCGCCGCAGTCGCCTGCGCGCGCGTAATGAATCCCTGCGTTGCCATCAGCGAGAGCACGATGTTGCGGCGGGCGCGCACGCGGTCCGGATTTCTCACCGGATCGTACAGCGCCGGCCCCTTCGGCATCGCGGCGAGCGCGGCTGCCTCGGCGATTGAGAGCCTGGATGCGCTCTTCCCGAAGTAGTGACGTGCCGCGATCTCGATGCCGTACCAGCCGCGACCGAAGCCGATCTGGTTGAGATACGCCTCGAGGATCTGTTCCTTCGTGTAGTGCCGCTCCATTTCGCGCGCCGCTTTCTGCTCGTCCAGCTTCCGCGACAGGCTCTTGTCTGAGCGGTCGATGACCGATGGATGCATGTTGCCGACGAGCTGCTGCGTGATCGTGCTCGCGCCGCGGCTCTCGCCGAGGATGTTGTCCTTGAGCGCGCCGGCGATGCCGGCGACATCGACGCCGTCGTGCTGGTAAAAGCGGTGATCTTCCACCGACACGAACGCCTGCGGGACATACCTCGGCAGCGTTTTGATCGAGATGCTGATGCGCTTCTCGCGTCCGATCTCGCCGATCAGCGACCCGTCGCGCGCAAACACCAGCGTCGCCTGCGGGGGCGAGATGATGCGCCATGGGTCGGTTGGAGGAGCAACCTGCTGCGACGACAGCGATGCCGCCGGTAGGATGAGCGCAGATCCCAGCGCGCAGAGAAGCGGTTGCCGCCACCGGCGTGTCATGACAACTTGGTATCGATGGATCGCTCTATTCATCTCGCTGTCATTCAGTTGAAGCCGCGTAAGGGCGACTATGCGGTGAATCTTGCGCGCCTGCCGGGCATTTTCTCCCAGCTCGAGCAGCTCGATCCCCGTCCCGACGTCGCGGTCTTCGCCGAGACGGCGCTGACGGGATACTTCGTCGAGGGCGGTGTGCGCGACGTCGCGATGACTGCCGGTGCGCTTGCCCGTGACCTCAACGCGAAATATCTCGAATCCGCTACTACACCGCGGCCGCTCGATGTGTGCGTCGGGTTCTACGAAGTTTGGAACAATGCTTTCTATAATAGCGCCCTCTATGTGACGCTGGGCGGCGACGGGCCGGTGGTGACGCACGTTCACCGCAAGCTGTTCCTCCCCACCTACGGGCTTTTCGACGAAGAGCGCTTCGTCGATCGCGGGTTCGAGATTCGGGCGTTCGACACGTCGTGGGGGAGAGCGGCAATGCTCATCTGCGAGGATGCCTGGCACAGCCTTGCCGGCACCGTCGCCGCGCTCGACGGCGCGAGCACGATCTTCATCCTTTCCGCATCCCCGGGCCGCGGCGTGTGGCCGCGCGAGGACGAGGGTCCGGTCCCCGCCAACCTCAAACGGTGGGAGCGGCTGGCGCGCGACATCGCCGAAGAGCACGGTGTGTTCGTTGCGCTCGTGAACCTCGTCGGCACGGAAGGCGGGAAGACTTTCTCGGGAGGGTCGATCGTCACCGGCCCGCACGGCGATGTGCGCGCCCAGGCGCCGCTCTGGGACGAGACAATCCTCACGGTTTCGCTCGATCCCAATGACCTCACGCGCGCACGGTCCGACGCACCGCTGCTCACCGACCTTCAGACGATGATGCCTCACCTGATGCGCACCGTCGACCGGATACAGGCCGGTGAGCGGCTGCTCCTCAGCTACGACGATCAGCCGAGTCCGGGAGGGCCACTGACTCCCGCAGCGGAAACGGAGCGTGCTCGCAACAGTGGAGAGAAATCACGCTCAGTGTCTGACAAGGCAGCGAAGAAGTCCGTGCAGGTGAAGGGAAAGAAGAAGGGCAAAGCTGAAAGCGATGGCGATGCGCTGTCCGTCATGCGCGCTCCACCTTCATCAGCCGGCCCGCCGCCGCTCGAGATCGATGCCGCGCTCACGGAGCAATGGCTCGTCTCATTCCTGAAGGAAGAGTTCGAGCGCCGCGGCTTCGAGAAAGCCATCGTCGGGCTTTCGGGCGGCGTCGATTCAGCCGTGACGTCGTATCTCGCCGCCCGCGCGCTCGGACCGAAGAACGTCATCGCCGTGCGCATGCCGTACCGCACATCGAGCGCCGATTCGCTGGCACACGCACAACTGGTGATAGACGCAACCGGTATCGAGTCGCGTACAGTCGACATCTCGCCCGCAGTAGACGGCTATCTCGCCAACGAGCCGGACGCCAACCCCGCGCGCCGCGGAAACGTGATGGCCCGCCAGCGGATGATCGTGCTCTTCGACCTGTCGGCGCGATACAAAGCTTTACCCGCCGGCACCGGCAACAAGACCGAAAGACTGCTCGGCTACTTCACCTGGCACGCTGACGACTCGCCGCCCATCAATCCCCTGGGCGACCTCTTCAAGACACAGGTCTGGGCGCTCGCGCGTCACCTCGGCGTCCCCGACGCAATCATTAATAAGCCGGCGTCCGCGGATCTGATCGAAGGTCAGACCGATGAAGGGGATTTTGGCATCAGCTACGCCGAGGCGGATCGAATCCTCAACTGGCTGGTGAGCGGGTACAGCTCCGCGATTCTGCTCGAGCGGGGATTCGATGCGGCGCAAGTCGAACTGGTGAGGAAGCGGCTTGCGGGAACGCACTGGAAGCGGAAGCTGCCGACCGTCGCGATGCTCAGCGGAACGGGAATCGGCGAGGCCTACCTGCGGCCGGTAGACTACTGACGCTTTAGCGGAAAGAAGTCCACGCCGGAATATTTGCTAACGTGCGCTTATGACCGCATGCGGTCTGGAAGGCGTTTAACGGAGTAGAGTGGGAAGCGCCGATCGCCGGCAGGCTGGCGCGCAAGAGGTTGGGGTCGGGCAACGACCAGATCACCAGACCGTAGGGCTCAATGCGGATCCGGGATTTTGCACGACCGGATGACGATGAATCAGACAACGTGCCGGAGCCTTTACCTCGCCTGACAAACCCCCGCCGCCAAGCCGACTTGGGGGGGCATCCTGAACTCACAGGTCGAAATGATGCCGTGCTTTGTGTTGTACGCGCGCTCCGCCGCAGCAACTTCGTCCAGCTTGCGGAAGAGCGCCGCTGAATCCGTACTCTTCGCGCAATAGGGCAGGTAGTACCTCGGCCCCCCGCACGCGCGTGATCCAACCGGCGCGGCTCGACACTCCGCGTCGCTCGAGCAGCCTGAGGTACGCGCGATAGCTTTTGCCTGGCCCTCCAGCGCGACGATCCGCGACCAGTCCGCGCTTTGAGAATTCCCCGGGGCACCAATGCCCGGATTGGGGTCAGGCTCGCCAGGAGAACTGGGCGCGGGTGCCTGGGCGCAGCCGCCCAGAAGGGCCAGCGCGAAGAGCGTACAGAAAGTGCGGAACGGGTACATGGGAATCTCCTGCCGGGTATACCGAGCACAGCAGCAGGAATCCCGCCACTGCGTTCTCCCTGCTAATTTTGGGAGGTAGATGCCACCTATCCGGAGCGCCATGGCCACCAGAACCCTTCCCGAGAAAAAGACCGGCTCCGCCTCCCGGTCCTCGGGCGCAGACCTGTCCAGCGAGCAGCTCGTCGCGGCCTACCGGAACATGTTCCTGTCGCGACGCATCGACGACAAGGAAGTCCAGCTCAAGCGTCAGAACAAGATCTTTTTCCAGATCTCGGGCGCGGGGCACGAGGCGATTCTCACTGCCGCGGCCATGGTGCTGAAGCCGAAATACGACTGGTTCTACACCTATTACCGCGACCGCGCGCTCTGCCTCCAGCTCGGCGTCACTCCCGCCGAGATGCTGTACGAGGCCGTCGGGGCCGCGATCGATCCCGCGTCAGGGGGCCGCCAGATGCCGAGTCACTGGGGCCACAAGGATTACAACATCGTCACCGCCTCTTCGCCCACCGGGACGCAGTTCCTGCAAGGCGTTGGATGCGCCGAAGCATCGCTGCGCGCCAAGCTGCTTGGCATCACCGAGGGATTCCAGGGAGATGAGGTGGTTCTCATCACCACCGGCGACGGCACGACGAGCGAAGGCGAGTTCTGGGAGTCGCTCAACACCGCCGCCAACCTCAAGCTGCCCGTGGTTTACCTCGTCGAGGACAACGGCTACGCCATCTCGGTGCCAGTCGAAGTGAACACCGCCGGCGGAAGCGTGTCGAAGCTCGTGCGATCGTTCCCCAACTTCCTGATCGAGGAAGTTGATGGCTGCGACTTCCTCGCCAGCTACGATGTGATGACGCGCGCCGTCAACTACGCGCGGGAGAGAAAGGGTCCGGCGCTGGTGCACGCGAGCGTCATCCGCCCATACTCACATTCGCTTTCGGACGACGAGACGATGTACAGGCCGACCGCCGAGCGTGAAGCGGATGCCGCGCGGGATCCCGTGACGCTGTTCCCGCAGTGGCTGGTAAAGGAAGGGCACGCCACCGAAAGTGAGATAAAAAAGATTCAGGAAGAGGTGGACGCGCTCGTGCTCGAAGCGACGGACGATGCGCTCGCGCAGCCGCAGCCTGGTCCCGAGACGATCTACTACGGCGTTTACTCGCCCGACATCGATCCAACCGGCGAGCAGTTCGACACCGAGGACGATCCGCAGTTCGCCGGCGACCCGACGACGATGGTGGACCTGCTCAACGCGTGCATGAAGGACGAGATGCGGCGCGACCCGAAGATTCTCGTCTTTGGCCAGGACGTTGCCGACGTGTCGCGCGAAGAGCACCTCGGCAAGGTCAAGGGCAAGGGCGGCGTGTTCAAGGTGACGTGGGGATTACAGAAGGAGTTCGGCGGGGCGCGCGTGTACAATTCCCCGCTCGCCGAGGCAAATATCGTCGGGCGTGCGATTGGTCTGGCGGCGCGGGGCTTCAAGCCGGTGGTCGAGGTCCAGTTCTTCGATTACATCTGGCCCGCGTACATGCAGCTGCGCGACGAGCTGGCGACGATGCGGTGGCGGTCGAACAACAATTTCTCGACCGCGGTCGTCGTGCGCACCACGTATGGCGGGTACATCAGGGGCGCCATCTATCACTCGCAGACCGGCGCTTCGATCTTCACGCACTGCCCGGGGCTGCGCGTGGTTTGCCCGGCGACGGCGCTCGATGCCAACGGGCTCCTGCGCACGGCCATCCGCTGCGACGATCCGGTGCTCTTCCTCGAGCACAAGCACCTCTACCGGCAGACGTACAATAAATCGAGCTATCCCGGCCCGAACTTCATGATCCCGTTCGGCAAGGCGAAGACGGTACGCGAGGGAACTGATGTAACGGTGGTCACGTACGGCGCGACGGTGCAGCGGGCGCTGACGGCGGCCAATGCGGTTGCCGATGCCGGTATCTCGGTGGAGATTCTCGACTTGCGCACGCTGAGTCCGTGGGACAGGGAGGCGGTTTTCAACTCGGTGAAGAAGACGTCGCGCGTTATCGTCGCCTATGAGGACTCGCTGTCCTGGGGTTACGGCGCGGAGATCGCTGCTGCCATCGCCGACGAGTGTTTCGCGTGGCTGGACGCGCCGGTCAGGCGGATCGCGTCAACGGATACCTTTGTTGGCTACGCGCCGCGGCTGGAGGATGCGATCCTGCCGCAGGTGGAGACGTTCAGGAAGGCGTACGAAGAGATCGTGAAGTTCTAGAAAGCTGGTAAATAAAAAAAGGTGGCTCTCGCGAGCCACCTTTTTTTTCTCGGGCGGGCGGCGCTCAGCTGCCATTCGGGACTGCGGCGCCCGGCATCGACAACGCCTTATAGTCGGCGGGCACGACAAAGGATTTCGGATCGGCGGTCAGCCACTTGATCGCGGTGACTTCGGTTTGTGTCTTCGTCACGCGAGTCTGGCCGGCGGCGATGATTGTCGCATCCGTCGTGGTACGCAGAGGGATTGCCTTGGGGAGCCGGCTCTGCGCGGCGCGCATCTTGTCGGCGAATTCCCTGTTGTTGCCGCCGAACATGCTGCCCATGTCCGATCCCATCATCGCAGCGAACGGGTTCAGCGCGCTTGCGATACCAGTAGCGAAGTAGTAATCCGTCTTGCTCGAGATCTGCACCTTCTGCTGCTGTCCCATCGCGGTCATGTCGATCGTCATGCCGGTGGTGACCACGTAATGCGCCGTCGGGTATCCGAGAATGGAGGGGCCTGCGCCAAGGTTGTCTACACGCGCCTCGGTGCCTGAAAACTGCATCGTCATCCCGCCCATCTTCTGCATATTCTCGATCATTTCGGCCGGCCGCATGCGCATGTAGGTCTTGCTGGCGGCGTCAATGTATGTAAGCGTCTTGCCGCTGTCGGTCACGATCATGCTTATGTCGCCCGTGCCGGCGATGGGGCTCATTCTTACGCCGCGGCCGCCGCCCTTCATGTCCAGACGCACCCTGTCGCTCGTCGCGATGACGTGTCCCGTGACCACCTCGCTGGTGGTAGTCCCGGTGGTGAGGTTGCTCATGCGGAAGTCGAGCGCCACATCTCTGCCCGCTTTCTGTGCCGCAGCCTGTGCGAGCGGCGCGCCGAGGGCAATCAGGGCAGCTGACAGGCAAAACATCGATCTCATGCGTTGTCCTTTTTCGTAGGAAACCTGTGGCGAAATGCCTGCGAACCGTCGTTGCCTCCTGATACCCCGCTCACTCCGTATGGAGCCGAATCGCGATCGGCGAAATCAGGGGAGGCGCTTGGGGTCGGGTGGGTCTGCAGCCGCCGCCGCATGCTCCGGCCGCGGCCAGCGCAGCGAAGCCAGTATCGATGTCGCGAGAATCGCACCCACCACACCCAGCGAGGCCACGATGGGAATGTGCAGGAAGTGCTCGAACAGCATCTTGGCCCCGATGAAAATCAGGACCAGCGAAAGTCCGAGTTTGAGATACGCGAACTTGTCGACAACGTTCGCCAGCAGGAAATAGAGCGCGCGCAGGCCGAGCACGGCGCAGATGTTCGAGGTGTAGATGATGAACGGATCGCGCGTGACGGCGAAGATCGCGGGAATGGAGTCGGTCGCGAAGATGATATCCGTCGTGTTCACGAGAATCAGCACGATGAAAAGTGGCGTCGCTGATTTTACGATCTTCC
Organism: Gemmatimonadaceae bacterium; assembly: GCA_035575795.1. Lineage (GTDB taxonomy): Bacteria > Gemmatimonadota > Gemmatimonadetes > Gemmatimonadales > Gemmatimonadaceae > UBA4720. The sequence goes on along the minus strand of DATLXE010000077.1, from coordinate 2,404 downwards.
CCGTTGCGTCAGGCTGCTCCACAAAGAAGCTGTCGCCGTGATAGTCCTTGGTCACGGGCATCATCTTTCGCGCCAGCCGCAACACCGGATCCTTTTCCGGATTGTAGTGGTCGCCGTCCTTTTGCAGCGCCATCTTGATGCCCGTGAAGACCAGGAAGGCGCCGAAGATATACAGCGTCCAGGCGAACCGGGAGACGAGCGCCGACCCGGCGATGATCATGATGCCGCGCAGGAGAAGCGCGCCGAGGATTCCCCAGAACAGCACGCGGTGCTGGTACTCGTCCGGCACCTTGAAGTAGGTGAAGATGAGGACGAATACGAAGATGTTGTCGACCGACAGCGCATACTCGATCAGGTAGCCGGTCAGGAACTGAAGCCCGGGCTCCCGTCCCATCGTACGCCAGACAAAGAACGCGAAGGTCAGCGAGAGGCTCACCCACACGGCGCTCCACGTCGCGGCTTCGCGCAGGGATACGCGCTCGTTCCTCTTGTGCAGGATGCCAAGGTCCAGCGCAAGAATCGCCAGCACGGCGATGTTAAATCCGATCCAACCCCAGAGGCTGTTCACGAGCAGTCAGTCATTGTTGGAGAAAAATGTTCAGCGGCGCGCGATGGCGTCGCGCACATCCAGCAGGATCTCGAAGTAGAGCTGCTCTCTGCGGTACGCAAAATCGAGTGCCGCCATCTGCGATTCGTCGCCCGAGGCCTTGGCGCGTGCAAATGCCTCGCGGTACATCTCGTCGAGATTGTCGAGTATGGTCGTGCGCGGTCGTGACATTGAAATTCTCACTGGTTGACTGGCTTCCTCGGACCCGAAGTTCGCGGACGCGAAGTTCTCGAGCCCGGCCAGGCGCTGGAGGGCCTGACCCGGTTCTTCGTTCTCGAAGATCAGCTTTTTCGCGGCTCCAAGGGCGAGCCGGCGCGGATTGAATGGCGGGATTGCGACGGACGGTTAGGGAAGTGGCCGAAAGTTAACAGGGGATCTGTTCGCGGGAGGTGGAATAACTGCCACGGAGAACTGCAAAGCTGCCGGCTGAGCGCTCTTAGCGAACCACGCTGCCGGCCGCGGACATATCTGACCTGCCGTTGCGCAGCAAACTCTCAAGCGGAGCGCGAACTGTGTACCGCTTTCGGCGTTCGCTCACCCAATGAGTCCTGATTGAGGCAGCCGGCGGCTTGCTGCTGTCAGCAACGAGCTGGCAGCGTATGGCAGTCGCAGTTACAGTGCGCGCCTAACGCTTGCGGTCCCCCTTATCGCCCTGCCCGGGCTTGGTCTCCGTCTTGGCCTTCTTTTTCTGGTCCTGCGACAGCGAACGGCCGACGTCGTCGGATTCCTTGAACTGCCCCTCTTTGTCACGCCTGACATACCGCTTGTCGCCCTCGTTCGGCTCGATCAGCTCCCGTTTGTCAGCCATCGTTTCTCCGTAGTGTGGGGTGCGCCTGAAAGGGCATTAGGCATGCCAGCAAAGTGGCCCTACGGCGTAGCGGGCCCACTCCGATCAGGGGTTCAGACGGTGGAAAACAGCCTCGTCGACGACTCGCCCGTCCCGCAGGTGCTCGACGACGATGCGTCCCAGCAGTTGCGGGGTGACGTGCGCGTACCACACGCCCTCCGGATAGACCACCATCACCGGCCCGTCGCTGCAGACGCCAAGACAGGGGGTCTCGCCGCGCTTTACGCGGCGCGGGCCGAAAAGGAGATCCTCGCGCTGGAGCAGCTGGGCGAGCAGCGAATAAAGCTCGCGGCCGCGATGGCCCGGCGAACAGAAACCGCCCGTACAGACGATCACGTGCCGAGCGTAGGGCTCCATCTGCGGGTCGGACGCTGCGGTCATTCCGGAAAAGATACCAACCTCGAGGTGACGCTATCGGTCGCTTGGGCGGGCCGGCCTGATTATCCTACGTCACACCCCGTATTGGAGCAGTAGATGGCACCCCGTTCGAACGCGCTCGACCCCGTCGCTGATAGCACTCTGGCCGCCAGGGGCTACGCGCGCCCCGAGGTTCTCGTCACCACCGAATGGCTTGCGGCCCACCTCGATGACCCGTCGATCAGGATCCTCGAAAGCGACGAGGACGTCCTGCTCTATGACACCGACCACATCCCGGGCGCGCAGAAGATCGACTGGCACCAGGATCTCAACGACGCGGTGCAGCGGGACTATGTATCCCCGGAACAGTTCGAGAAGCTGCTGCGCGCAAAGGGGATCGACACGAATAGCACGGTCGTGTTTTACGGCGACAAGAACAACTGGTGGGCCGCCTACGCATTCTGGGTGTTCAAGCTATTCGGCTTCGAGAACGCGCGGCTCCTCGACGGCGGCCGCATCAAGTGGGAACAGGAAGGCAGGCCGTTCACGACCGACGTGCCGCGATACGCCGCGACTTCGTACAAGGCGCCCGC
>DATLXE010000076.1:0-2738 GCA_035575795.1 Gemmatimonadaceae bacterium | reverse complement strand
GGCCGGCAGCATGGCGCGCACGAACGCCTCCCCCGCAGCCTGGACGAGCCCGAAGTTCCCCTGCATGCTGCCGCTGCGGTCGAGCATCATCACGACGCTGATCGGTTGCACCTCATTGGAGAAGACCGAGATCGGCTGCGCCTTTCCGTTGTCCCGTACCTCGAAGTCATCCCGGGAGAGATCGGGCACCAGCCGGCCGTCCTTGTCGGTCACGGTCGCGTACACGGCAACGCTCCTCGCGCCGCTCTTGAACGTCGGTTGCTGCCCTGCCAGCGACGCCGCCGGCACGGCCGCAACCGCCAGAGCGAGGAAGCCGGAGAGAATGAACGTTTTCATAAGTTACAGCTTACCCAATCGCGGGTTGGGAGCAGTACCCGCCTTGCCGAGGGCGAGCAACGACGTCGGCATGCTGATGTGCGGACGACGCTGCGAGTACACGACGGCAATGGGACCTCCCTCGACAGATGCCTCCCATTGCTCGGGTGTGACAATGCTCTTCCGGCTCCGATGGCGCCTGCCGAACTGGTCGGCATACTCGTACGGGACGTACCGGCTGGTGCCGCCGCGCGTGGTCGTCATCCGCTTCTGCCTGATGACTGCGCTGGCCGGCACGCCGTACTGCTGCAGTTCCTGCGCCTTCCGCGCCCACCGCACGGCCTGAAGCAGCAGTCCCGCGCCGATGGCGGCCGCGAGCAGCGCACACCCGAGAAAGACCCACAGGACCAGCATCTCTACATGCTAACGTCTCGGCCATGAAGACCCTCGACGGGAAGCTCTTCCCTGCCGCCGTGGCTGCGGCCCTCCTCTCGACATTCGCGGCGTCTCTCGGGGCTTTCGGTGACGCCGGCCACCGCATCGTCGGTACCATCGCGGCGCTCCATCTCAAGGACACGCGCGCGCTGACCGAGACACGAAAGATCCTCCGGCCGGACGAAACGCTGGCGGAGGCGTCGGTGTGGCCCGATCGGATCAAGGACCCGCTCTACGAAGATGGCGACACGCCGATGTTCCGGCTGAATCATCCGGCCCACGACACCTACCACTTCGCCAATCTTCCGTTCCAGGCGGAGCGGTACTCGCTGGAGATCGGCGGATCACGTACGTCCGACATCGTGCAGATGACGAAGGAATGCATCCGCGTGCTGCGGGGTGGAGGCCGGCCGAAGCCCGCCTCCCGCCTGACCCAGCGCGACGCGCTGCGCCTCCTCGCCCATTTCGTCGGCGACATGCACCAGCCGCTGCATATCGGGACTGCGTTCATTCCCGCCGACGGGCCCCTGCACTTCTTCATCCCCGCCAGGCCGGACGGATGGCGCAGCACGCTTGGCGGAAACGCCTTGATCTACGGTCCCGAGGGGCGCTTCAACCTGCACGCGTACTGGGATTCGCATGCGGTCAACATCACGATGCAGACACAGGATGTGAGCGCGTTCGCGGCGAAGCTGGCGGCCGACGTCAAGCCTGCGCCCGGGTGGACCGGGAAGGGTGATGTCGAGATGTGGCCGGACGAGTGGGCCACCGAATCGCTGGCGCTGGCGAAAGACGCGCACCGTGGCATTACGCTCCTCTCGTACAAGGGTCCGGACGATGCGAAGCGGGTGGCGCACCGGTGGTCCATCGCGCAGTCGCAGGATTACGACGACAGGGCGCGCCCGATCGTGCGGCAACAGCTCGCGGCGGGCGGGTATCGACTGGCGGCGGTGCTCAAGGCCATCTGGCCGTGACGCCCGCCCGACCTGAAGGTCGGGCCTACGGGCCCGGCTGACTTGTCGCCCGACCTGAAGGTCGGGCCTACGGAAGGCGGTTTGACCGTGTGCCGGGCGGCAGCTGCATTCAGCCGACAATGATATCGAAGCTGGCGAGGGCCGCTTGCTCGGCGTCAAAGATCTCGAACGCGTGGAGGACGTGAGTCATGCGAAGCACCTGGTCGACGCGCGGGCTGGGCGACAGGAGCTTGAGCCTGCCCCCTCGGCTCACGACGTGCAGCAGCAGTGATGCGAGCGCGCCGACGCCGCTGCTGTCGATGAAGCGGACCTGACTCAGGTCGAGCAGGATGTTGGCGCGCCCGGCGGCAACAAGCCCCGTCACCCGCTCCTTGAGCACACGTTCCCCGTCGTCGATGACAAGGCGTCCCGCGACGGTCAGCACCGTGACGGAGCCGACCGGCCGTTCCTTGACGTCGAGAGGCGCCGACATACCGCACCTCCAATCCCTTCTGAGTATACAGACGCTCAGCGCGCCTGGCAGCAACGATCAACCCCTCCGACAGGGGCACGATGCAAGGACGGCGGGAGTATAGCGCGGCCACCGTCTACAATCTGGCGATGTATCCGACGTACCTCGGGTGGCTGTGCGCCGTCGTCCTCTCGCTACTTGCTCCCCAGGGCTCCGGCGGCGTCAACACGGCGCACCACGTCGACAAGCCGTACGTGATCCTCGTGTCCCTTGACGGCTTCAAACCGGAATACCTCGATCGCTACGACCTCCCGAACCTGCGGCGCGTGGCGGCGCGCGGCGTTCGGGCCCGCGGGATGGTTCCTGTCTTTCCAACCCTCACCTTCCCCAACCATTACTCGCTGGTCACCGGGCTCCGTCCCGCGCGCCACGGGATCGTGTCCAACACCTTCTGGGACGCCCGCCGCGCGCAGCAGTACGCCATCTCGGACGAGACCGCCGTCAGGGACGGCGCGTGGTACGGCGGCGAGCCGATCTGGGTGACGGCGGAACGGCAGGGGATG
>DATLXE010000075.1:0-20906 GCA_035575795.1 Gemmatimonadaceae bacterium | reverse complement strand
AATCATCGAAGAAAAGGACGCGGCTCATTTTGCCGAGGCGTTGACAGCCGTGGTAAGGCATACCGAGTAAACGAGATTCGTCAACTGTGGCTATTGGGTTCTCGAAGCTCCCGCCCCCTTCCAAGTTGCCGCAACACGTGCTGGACGGTCACGGAGAACGGCAGAATCGCTGACGCGCGCACGCGCATGACGCCGCTAGGTCCCGAGCTGCGCTTCATGATGCGCCGCAGCGACAAGCAGGCCGGGGAGGAGGATCTTCTGTGGTCGATGATCTTCAGGCCGGAGGACGGCGGAGGCCTCGCCCTCGGGGACGCGGCCGACGACAAGCGCCGCGAATTCCTTGCGCTTGGCTGGATGGCCGATCCCGATGCGTATGCAGACAGCGTGATCGGCCAGACGCCGCAGGGTTAAGCAACAAATGCGAAATTGCACACGCGGTTCAGCCGCATAGCGGTGCGACAACGCCAGCCATGTCTTCCGCGATCCTTCGTGCGTGCTGGCGTGGCCAGCCACGGTGACGGTGCGGCCGCCTTCGCATTGATCGCGTATTCCGGTTGTCGGACCCCACCGAGTAGGCCGCCCACTACCTAGTCTGGTCGACTCCCGCGGACGGTGCCGCGCGCCGGCAGGCAATCCACCCCGCTCATCGCAGTCGTGGCTATACTCTCCCAAGGATTCCGACCGGGTCCGTTGATCCTGCCCGCACTTCTGCATGGCCCCAGAACTAGTCACAGGAATGGAGCTCTTACAATAGTGGACCAGGCAACCCACAACAAGATCGTCTCCTTCATATGGGGCATCGCCGACGACGTCCTCCGCGATCTGTTCAGGCGCGGCAAGTACCCCGACGTCATCCTGCCGATGTGTGTTATTCGCCGGATGGATGCCGTGCTTGAACCCACCAAGCAAGAGGTGCTCGCTACGAAGAAGATGCTCGACGGGGCGCACATTACCGAGCAGCGCGCGGCCCTGTGCGATGCCGCGGGTCAAGCGTTCTACAACACATCGAAGTTCACCCTGCGTGACCTCAAGGCCCGAGGGAGCCAGCGACAACTTCTTGCCGACTTCGAGGACTATCTGAACGGCTTCTCGTCCAACGTTCAGGACATCCTCGAGAACTTCAAGTTCCGCAACCAGCTCACCACGCTCTCGCGCGCCGACGCCATCGGGACGCTGATCAACAAGTTCCTCGATCCAAGCATCGACCTGTCGCCGGCGGGTATCGACAACCACGCAATGGGCACCGTGTTCGAGGAACTGGTCCGCAAATTCAACGAGGAGAACAACGAAGAGGCGGGCGAGCACTGGACGCCGCGCGACGCCGTACGCCTGATGGCGAATCTGGTCTTCCTGCCAATCGAGAACGAGATCAAGTCCGGCACTTACCTGCTCTACGACTGCGCCTGCGGCACGGGCGGCATGCTCACCGTAGGCGAGGAGACGCTCACGGCGATCGGCGCGAAGCGGGGCCAACAGGTCAAGAGCCTTCTCTACGGCCAGGAAATCAACCCAGAGACCTACGCCGTCTGCAAGGCGGACATGCTTCTCAAGGGCGAAGGCGAGAGCGCCGACCACATCGTCGGCGGTGCCGAGTGGTCGACACTCTCGCACGACGCGTTCCCCGCGCAAGAGTTCGACTTCATGCTCGCCAACCCACCCTATGGCAAGAGCTGGAAGAAAGACCTCGAAACGATGGGAGGCAAGGACACCATGCGTGACCCCCGATTCAAGGTCATGCACAATGGCGAAGAGCTGTCCCTCGTGACGCGCTCAAGCGACGGCCAGATGCTCTTCCTCGCCAACATGGCGTCGAAGATGAACGGCAAGTCGACCCTCGGCAGCCGGATCGCCGAAGTCCACAACGGCAGCTCGCTCTTCACCGGCGACGCCGGCCAGGGCGAAAGCAACATCCGCCGCTGGCTAATTGAAAATGACTGGCTAGAGGCCATCGTCGCATTGCCGCTAAACCTCTTCTACAACACCGGCATCGCCACTTACATCTGGGTGCTGTCCAACAAAAAGCCCGCGCACCGCAAGGGCCGGGTGCAGCTGATCGACGCCACGCGGTGGTTCAAGCCACTTCGCAAGAACCTCGGCAAGAAGAACTGCGAACTGTCGCCCGAGGACATCGAGCGCATCAGCCGCGTCTTCCTCGACTTCAAGGAAACACCCGAGTCGAAGATCTTTGAGAATGCCGCCTTCGGCTACTGGAAGGTAACGGTCGAGCGCCCGCTGCGCCTGCACAGCCAGCTCACACTCAAGGCCATCGAGAGGCTACGGTTCACTTCTGGCGACGAGGACGTGCGCGCCACGCTCTACGAGGAGTACGGCGATGAGCTGTTCACCAAGTTCGCCAAGCTCGCCGCCGCGGTCGAGACGCGTCTCGCGGACTGGAGCGGCGACGAGGACGAAGGCGATGACGATGAGGGGGGCAGCGCCAAGAAGGGTCTGCCCGAGAAGAAGAAAAAGAAGCTGCTCGATGCCAAGACCTGGGAGCGTGACGGGCGCTTGGTGGAAGTCGCCACGAAGTTGCGCGAAGCCCTCGGCGATACGCTCTTCGAAGATCACAACGACTTTCGGGAGCGCGTGGGTGCCGCGCTCGACAAGCTCAAGATCAGCCTCCCCACCGCCGACCTGAAGCAGATTCTCAAGGCCGTGAGCTGGCGCGTCGAGGCTGCGCCGCCCGTCATTGCCAAAGTGCACAAGCCCGGCAAGGCCAAAGCCGACCCGCTGCGCGGGCTGTTTGAGGCCAAGATAGAGGGCAAGGCAGCCGTCGTCGATTACGAGCCCGACAGCGACCTGCGCGACACCGAGCAGGTGCCGCTGCTCGAAGACGGTGGCATCGAAGCGTTCATCCGCCGCGAGGTGTTGCCCTACACGCCCGACGCGTGGATCAAGGAAGACGCCACGAAGATCGGCTATGAGGTGAGCTTTACCCGCCACTTCTACAAGCCGCAGCCGCTCCGCACGCTGGAGGCAATCAGCGCCGACATCCTCGCCATCGAGAAGGAGGCCGAGGGGCTGCTGGATGGCTTGCTAAAGGTAGGTGCCAAGTGAAAGCGACCGAAGCCAAGTTGCTTAGCTTTCTGCAGAAGTCGCCCCAGTTCGTCATACCGATCTACCAACGTACCTACTCCTGGACAGGCAAGCAGTGCCAGCAGCTCTGGGACGACATCCTGCGCGCCGGGGCGAGCGACACCATCGCGGTGCACTTCATCGGCTCCATTGTCTACGTGGAGCAGGGGCTCTCGCAGGTCACGCACCAAGCGCCGCTTCTGGTGATCGACGGCCAGCAGCGGCTGACGTCCGTGTCGCTGCTAATCGAAGCACTCGCCCGCGTTTTGGGTGATACCGAACCGGTGGACGGCTTCTCCGCCGCGAAGCTGCGGCACTATTACTTGACCAACCCGCTGGAAAGCGGCGATCGCTACTTCAAGCTGTTGCTCTCGCAGACCGACAACGCCTCGCTCAAGGCCACCATCAAGAGGATTGAGCAGCCGAAGGAACCGTCGCTGCGGGTGACGCAGAACTTCGCGCTGTTCACCGAGTTGATCGCAGCGCAGAAGGGCGACCTGGTGCCGATCTGTCGGGGCCTCGCCAAACTAATGGTCGTGGACATCGCGCTGAGCCGCGAACACGATAACCCGCAGCTCATCTTCGAGAGTATGAACTCGACCGGCAAGGAGCTGAGCCAAGCCGATCTCATCCGCAATTTCATCCTGATGGGGCTCGAGCCCACGCTCCAGACTCGCCTCTACGAGGAGTACTGGCGGCCGATGGAGCAGGATTTTGGGCAGGAGGCGTACGGCACCCAGTTCGACGGCTTCATGCGCCACTACCTTACAGTGCGCACAGGCGACATCCCGCGCGAACGTGAGGTCTACGAGGCGTTCAAGGACTACTCCCGCACCAAACCCGTCCAGGACGCCGGCATCGAGGCGCTGGTCAAGGAGATCCGCGCGTTCGCCCGCTACTTCTGCGCGCTGGCGTTGGGCCGGGAGCAGGACGCCGCGCTCAGCGCCGCCTTCCACGACCTGCGCGAGCTGAAGGTCGATGTCGCCTACCCCTTCCTGCTCGAGCTGTATCACGACTACGCCAACGGCACGCTTGAGCCCGACGACTTCGCGGCGGCGGTGCGGCTGGTGGAGGCCTATGTCTTCCGCCGCGCCATCTGCGCCATCCCCACCAACTCGATGAACAAGACATTCGGCACCTTTGGCAAGGCGCTCAAGAAGGACCGCTACCTCGAAAGCATTCAGGCACACTTCCTCACGCTGCCCTCGTACCGCCGCTTCCCCGGCGACGACGAGTTCCGCCGCGACCTTCACACCCGCGACCTCTACAACTTCCGCAGCCGCAGCTACTGGCTGCGCCGGCTGGAAAATCACGGCCGGAAGGAGCGCGTGGAGGTGGACGAGTACACCATCGAGCACATCCTGCCCCAGAACCCGGAGCTGCCGGCGGCCTGGCGGCAGGCGTTGGGGGACGACTGGCAGCGCGTGCAGCAGCAGTGGCTGCACACGCTCGGTAATCTCACGCTCACCGGTTACAACGCCGAGTACAGCGACCGCGCGTTCGCCGAGAAGCGCGACATGAAGGGCGGCTTCAAGGAGAGCCCCCTCAGGCTCAACGCCGGGCTCGGGCAGCTCGAGGCGTGGAACGAAGGCGCGATCCAAGACCGCGCCGGGCGGCTGGCGGATCAGGCGCTCACCGTATGGACCGCGCCGAAACTCGACGCCGCGACACTGGCCGCCTATCAGCCCGCGACAACACCGGTGAGCGGCGACTACAGCGCTGACGACCACCCGCACCTGCTCGCGCCGGCGATGCGCGCAGTGTTCGAGGCGTTCCGCAAAGAGGTGTTGGCGCTCGATGCCTGCGTCACTGAAGAGTTCATGAAGCTGTATGTGGCCTACAAGGCCGAGACCAACTTCGTGGACGTCGTGCCGCAGTCCAAGCGTCTTCGCCTCAGCATCAACATGACATTCGCCGAGATTCACGATCCTAAGGGGCTTTGCAAGGACGTGACGAATCTCGGGCGTTGGGGCAATGGCGATGTTGAGATCGGCCTGACCTCGCTCCAAGAGCTGCCTTATGTGATGGGCCTCGTGCGCCAGTCCTACGAACGCCAGATGGGCGACGGGGGGCAGGCTTGATCGCTGACCTCAAGCCGTATGCGGAGTACAAGGAGTCGGGGCTGCCGTGGCTCGGGCAGGTGCCTGGGCATTGGGAGGTTAAGCGAGCGAAGTCGATCTTTGAGCGGATCGATAAACGGTCGCAGACTGGGAAGGAAGAACTTCTAAGCGTGTCATCTGCTCGTGGCGTGGTCCCTCGTAGAAGCGCCAACGTCACGATGTTCAAGGCAGATTCGTACCTTGGCTACAAGCTCTGCTGGCCCGGTGACCTGGTGATAAATAGTCTCTGGGCGTGGGGCTGCGGCCTCGGTGTGTCACAGCATCACGGCATCATCAGCTCCGCCTACGGCGTGTACCGCATTCGCAAGAACGCGCCGATGGTCCCGTCATTCGTGCACCAGGTTGTCCGTTCTTCCTCGTTCAACTGGGAGCTTCACGTCCGCTCGAAGGGGGTGTGGATCTCAAGGTTGCAGCTGACCGATGTGTCGTTTCTGGACGCTCCGCTGCATATCCCTCCGCCCGCCGAGCAGGCGGCGATTGTGCGGTTCCTGGACTGGGCGAACGGGCGGCTCGAGCGAGCGATCCGGGCGAAGCGGAAGGTGATTGCGCTGCTGAGCGAGGAGAAGCAGGCCATCATCCACCGCGCCGTGACCAGCGGTTTAGACCCCTCCATCCCCCTCAGGCACTCCGGCAGCCCCTGGCTCGCGGACATTCCGCAGCATTGGGATGTGCGGAGGTTAAGAATCTTGGTGCGCCAGATTGATCAAGGTGTCAGTCCCCTCGCCGTCGGATTTCTCGCCGAGGGAGACTCGTGGGGCGTGCTCAAGTCTGGTTGCGTGAACAGAGGCGTTTTTCGAGAAACGGAGCACAAGCAGCTCGCAGACAGCTTTGAGATCGATCCAGCAATCGTGGTACGGGTTGGAGATGTTCTCATTTCGCGTGCTTGCGGGTCCCCGACCCTAGTTGGTTCAGTCGGGAGGGTGAAGTCTCTTCGATATCAGCTGATCCTTTCAGACAAGACGTTTCGTGCCTTATTTCGTGATTCTGTGGATGCAGACTTCATGGTCTTCGCGATGAACAGCCGTTACTACCGGCATCAGGTCGAACAGGCCATCAGTGGCGCCGAAGGGATGGCAAACAATCTGCCGTTGTCGTCGCTCCGCGATTTCATTTTCGCAATGCCGCCTAAGAATGAGGCGTCAGAGATAGCGGTTCACCTTGAGCGAGATACCGCAGTCATGAATAGCGCAATCTCCCGTCTCGAACGCGAGATCGATCTCCTCCGCGAATACCGCACCCGCCTAGTCGCCGATGTCGTCACCGGCAAGCTCGATGTGCGCGAAGCCGCGCTGCACCTGCCCGATGAAGTGCCGGACACGATCGAGGACGACGCCGACATGGACACGGATGCCGACGCCACCGACGGGGAGGCCACGGCGTGAATGCTCTCCTTGAACGACTGAAGCCGAAAGAACGACGCGGTAGTAAGCCCCGATGTCACCTGTTGACACACGGAACAGCAAGCGACGTTGCATCAACGCTGACCTCATTAGTCGCGCCATTCGCACATGTGTCAATCGATGATCGGTGGATGCCTGAGGGATTCGTCGAACCTAAAGAGGCGCAGTTGGACAAGGGACCAAGGGTCCTAGACTTTGAACGTCGAGCGAAACTTGCCTCTTGGTGGTTGCCCAGCGACAGGCAGTCGGCGAGGACGCCGAACTTCGACATCGTAAGCACCTGCACGGTTGACGGAGCGCCGGGCCTGCTTCTCATCGAAGCTAAGGCGCACGCTGAGGAGTTGGGCAAGGAAGAGGCTGGCAGGCGCCTCGACACGGACGCGTCGGATGAACGGAAGGCGAGCCACGTGACCATCGGAGCGGCAATTCAATCTGCTGCCACAGGGTTTGGGCAGTGCATGGGAGGCTCGTGCGGCATCTCCCGTGATCCTCACTACCAGATGTCGAACCGATTCGCCTGGGCCTGGAAGTTGACCGAGCTCGGCGTTCCAGTGGTGATGCTCTATCTTGGGTTTCTGAAGGCACACGACATGTCGAAACATGGAGAGGTGCCCTTCGCCGATGGGGACGCCTGGGAGACCTTAGTTAGATTACACAGTGCGCCGTTATTTTCTGGAAACATTTGGAACAACCGTTGGTTGGTGAATGGCGTGCCGCTCATTCCCTTGATCAAGTCGCTCGAACTGCCGCTCGATCAGAGGTAAATGCATGACCACCGACACCAGTGAGAAGGGTCTCGAGTCGCTGATCGTCCGGGCCATGACCGGCCGGACGGACTTGCTCTCACCGCCCCATGTGACAACTGAGACTTCCGTGCGGGTCGCGGGCGGAACCGGTTGGCTGTTGGGGGACCCCAAGCACTTCGACCGCGCTGCCTGCGTTGATCTTGTGCAGTTACGCGGGTTTATCCAGGCGACGCAGCCGGCTGCCGCTGAGGCCATGGCTTTGGACATCGACGGCCCGACGCGGCGTCAGTTCCTGGCCCGCCTGACCTCCGAAGTCGGCAACCGTGGCGTCATCGACGTCCTGCGCAAGGGCGTCAAGCACGGCCCCGTGGACGTGAAGCTGTTCTACGGTACGCCGTCAGAGGGCAACGCCACGGCCACCGCTCTCCATGCGCAGAATCGCTTCTCGGCCACGCGCCAGTTCGGCTACAGCATGGACGAGACGCGACGGGCACTCGATTTGGGCCTGTTCATCAATGGCTTACCGATCGCTACCTTCGAGCTGAAGAACAGCCTGACCAAGCAGACGGTGTTCGACGCGGTCGAGCAGTACAAGCGCGACCGCGACCCGCGCGAGCGGCTGTTCGAGTTCGGCCGCTGCGTGGTGCACTTCGCGGTAGACGATAGCGCTGTGCAGATGTGCACCCGGCTCGCTGGCAAGGCCTCGTGGTTTCTGCCCTTCGACAAGGGCCACCACGACGGCGCGGGCAATCCGCCGAACCCTCACGGTCTCAAGACCGACTACCTGTGGAAAGAGGTGCTCACGCCGGCGGGGCTGACCGACATCCTTGAGAACTACGCGCAAATCGTCGAAGAGAAGGACGCCAAAACTGGCAGGAAGAAGCGCACGCAGATCTGGCCGCGGTATCACCAACTCGGCGTGGTGCGCCGGGCGCTAACGGATGTGCGCGTAGTCGGTGCGGGCAAGCGCTACTTGATCCAGCACTCGGCGGGGAGCGGCAAGTCCAACTCGATCGCTTGGCTCGCGCACCAGCTTATTGGCGTCAAGCACGCGAACAAGTCGATGTTCGAGTCGGTCATCGTCGTTACCGATCGGCGTCTGCTCGACCAGCAGATTCAGGCGACCATCAAGCAGTTCATGCAGGTCGGCGCCACCGTGGGCCATGCCGAGAAATCGGGGGACCTGCGCAAGTACATCGAGGAGGGAAAAAAGATCATCGTCTCCACGGTGCAGAAGTTCCCCTTCATCCTCGACGAGATCGCCACCGAGGGCGGCAAGACCTTCGCCATCGTCATCGATGAGGCACACTCGAGCCAAGGCGGACGCACGTCGGCGGCGATGAGTCAGGCGCTCGGCAGCGCGGCGGCGGACGCTGCAACAGCGGAAGACGGCGACGACAGCGGGCCCGATCCCGAGGACACGATCAACAACACTCTCGAGAAGCGCATGGCGGCTCGCAAGATGCTTAAGAACGCCAGTTACTTTGCCTTTACCGCCACGCCCAAGAACAAGACGTTGGAGATGTTTGGCGAGGCGATGCCTGCGGATGCCGAGGGCAAGGTCAAACACCACCCGTTCCACAGCTACACGATGAAGCAGGCGGTTGAGGAGGGCTTCATCCTCGATGTGCTCAAGCAGTACACGCCGGTGGATAGCTACTACAAGCTGGTCAAGAAGACAGAGGACGACCCAGAGTTCGACACGAAGCGCGCCAAGAAGAAGTTGCGGCGCTATGTCGAGAGTCACGACCATGCGATCAGGCTCAAGGCCGAGATCATGGTGGACCATTTCCACGAGCAGGTGATCGCGGCCGGCAAGATCGGCGGGCAGGCGCGGGCCATGGTGGTCACCAGCGGCGTCGAGAGGGCGATCCAGTACTTTCACGCATGCAAGACCTACCTCGTGGAGCGCAAGAGCCCGTATCAGGCCATCGTCGCCTTCTCGGGCGAGCACGACTACGGTGGTGCGAGGGTCAGCGAGGCGTCGCTCAACGGATTTTCGAGCAGCGACATTGCCGCCAAGATCCAGACCGATCCGTACCGCTTCCTGATCTGCGCCGACAAGTTCCAAACTGGCTACGACGAGCCGCTGCTGCACACGATGTACGTCGACAAGGTGCTATCGGGCATCAAGGCGGTGCAGACGCTGTCTCGGCTCAACCGTGCACACCCACAGAAGCACGACTGTTTCGTGCTCGACTTCCAGAACAATGCCGAGGCGATCACCTACGCATTTCAGGACTACTTCCGGACCACGCTGCTCAGCGAGGAGACCGACCCGAACAAGCTGCATGACCTGAAGGCGGCCTTGGATGCGACGCAGGTGTATACGCCGGAGCAGATGAACCGATTTGTGGCGCTGTTTCTAGCGGATGCGGAGCGCGACCAGCTTGACCCGATCCTCGATGCGTGCGTGGCAACTTACGAGACGCTCGACGAAGACGGCCAGGTGGACTTCAAGGCGAAGGCCAAGGTCTTCTGCCGCACCTACGCATTCCTGTCGTCAGTCATCGCTTATAGCAACGCGGAGTGGGAGAAGTTGTCGATCGTGCTCAATCTTCTGCTGCCCAAGCTGCCGCCGCCGAAGGATGAGGACCTTGCCAAGGGCATCCTTCAAGCCATCGACATGGACAGCTACCGTGTCGAGAAGAAGGCGGCGCTGAAGATCGCGCTGGTGGACGAGGATGCCGAGATCGAACCCGTGCCGACGGATGCCAGCGGCCACAAGCCCGAGCCTGAGATGGATCGTCTGAGCAGCATCCTCAAGACTTTCAACGAGCAGTTCGGCACGCTGTTCGCCGACACCGATCGCGTGGCGAAGCGGATTCGAGACGACATCGCGCCGCAGGTCGCCGCCGACGCGGCATACAGGAACGCAAAGGAGAACACGCCACACACGGCGCGTATGGCGCACGATCAGGCGCTGGGCCGGGTGATGCAGCACCTGTTGAAAGACGACACGCAGGTCTACAAGCAGTTCGTGGAGAACGAGTCGTTCAAGCGCTTCGTGGGTGACATGGTTTATGCGCTCACGAGTCAGGGATGATGTCCAGTCGATCTAGGTCTTCAACGAACGGGACATCGAACTCGGCAAACGGATCGTCAATAGGGGTCTCAATTTCGGCGCGCGAACCGCTGACGCTGGATTCAGGAGCAGATCGGTCTCGTAAAGGCGGCAGGCCTGTATCCCTTGGCGAACTTCCTTTTGATTGGCGTCACGGTCCTCTAGGCCGCCGTCCCTCGCCTGACGGCCAGGCCAGCACTACGCGCGCGCCCAGAAGCAAGCACTCCCGCGGATCGCGCTGGCGACGATGGGACAAACCCCTCGCACAGCACGTCGACTTTCGCCCAGTGTTTCTGGGCCGCTGCGCTCAGTGAAAAAGTCAGGGACAAAGAGTCGGTTGTCCCCTTGACAGCAATATCACCTTGTGCTCCTGTTGCTAGCAACAATGGAGTGCCACCGGTTGACCACCACACCACAGCGAGTCGCCATATGTGCTCGCGTATCCATGAACGACCAGACCGTTGTCGCGATCAGTGCTGCATCGCACGCGGCAGTTGCAAAAGTTTCAAGCTCGAACCTAGTCGCGCCCGAGGGTCCGCATCGGCCTTCGCCGCCGAGCACTGCTGGTCACTCGTTCTGGGCCTTCATGAACTGCTCCCATCGTGCTTTCAGCCGTGGCGCCGACGGCGCATCGTTCTCAAACCCCGCCTGCGGCTTTGCGAGTTTGGCCACCTTGTGCCAAGCCTTGTACTCAGGCCACGCCAGCGCCTCGTCCGAGAATACTGCCGTTCGCGACGAAGGATCGATTCCGAGCTTCTGGGCGTCGAACAGCGCGTGCAGGTCGCGCCGAAGCAGTAGGCCGTTGCCGGCGTGGTACGACGGTGCGCTCGCGAATGAGTCGATGTGAGCGCCCTCAAGTGCCCAAGCGACGTTGCAGCCGGAAAGGCAGCAACGGGCGCCGTAGACCCGATCCAACTCCGCGCGGAACTTGACCTGACCAGGACGTAGCAGGACCTTGGCCATGGCGCGATGGCTCTCAGTCACGATATCAGCCACCGAAGCCAGTGCGACGGACCGCGTTTGTACGCGAATGTCTGTGCCCCTTAAAATCTTTCCATTCCAGCGGACGGCATCAACGCGGGTTCGTGACAAGTTGGAGAAGTCGAACTCCATCACGCCTATTTCCATGCCGTGACGATCGTTGAATGTCTTGAAGAATGCGTAGTCAAGCCGCGCGACTCGGCCGGCGACCTTGAGCATGTACCGAGCGTGGTTCGTACCGCCCTTGGGACCTCTGACGATATGCAATCGCTCCGCGCCTTGGACTTCTTTCGCGAACTCCTCGACCGGGAACACATCTGTGTAACCCTTTGAATCCCACCGCAACCATGTCACTTCAATTACTTTGCCCATGCGGCAGCTTAGCAGCCCGTCCCAGAAACTCTAGCGCCGTAGGACACGCTTTCGCCTCGGGTTTATTGGTCGGCGCCGACGACAGACCGTATCCCGTAAGAGTCGGTTGTCTCTTGACAGCAAGATCGCCGAGTACTATTGTTGCTAGCAACAATGGAGTGCCAACTTGACGAACACACCACAGCGGGTCGCCATCTATGCGCGCGTGTCCACGACGGACCAAACCGCCGAGAATCAGCTGCTAGAGTTGCGCACGTATTGCGCCGCGAGAGGATGGACCGTGACGCACGAGTTCAACGACGCCGGCGTATCCGGTAGCACTACCACCCGTCCGCAGCTTGACGCGATGATGAAGGGCGTACGTCGCCGTCAGTTCGACACCATCCTCGTGTGGAAACTCGATCGCTTGGGTCGGAGCCTCCAGCACCTGATCGGATTGCTCGACGAAGTGACCAGCCTCGGTTGTGGATTCGTGAGCCTAGGTGAATCAATCGACCTCAGCACCAGCGCCGGTCGACTGCAGATGCACCTGCTGGCGGCGTTCGCACAATTCGAAAGGGAACGCATCCGCGAGCGGGTGTATTCAGGATTGGCCCGCGCCCGTCAGCAGGGCAAACGCCTCGGACGCCGCCGGGCGTCACCGCTGCCGGACGGGGCCGCAAAGGGATTAACCGTGCGCGAGGCCGCGACGCTGTGGGCCTGCAGCAAGAGCCACGCAGCACGCCGCTTGTCGCGCGGGGAAGCACCAGCACCTGTGAACGTGGCGAAGTGACGAACGCGACGGTGCCGCGTAAGCGAGGACGGCCGCCGGCTGGTGACCACGGCAAGCCGTCGTCTGAGTATCCACAGTTGTCTGTGCGGGTGCCGCCCGAAACGAAACGCCAATGTGCCGTACTCGCGCGACGACTGGGGTTGTCTCAGTGGCAAGTGGTGCGAAACGCGATCGCGGCGTACTACCGCAGCGAACCCGAACCGGCCGCCTAGGCCCACAGCGGATGGTGGCCCCTTGCTAGCTTTACCGCGATTAGACTGTCACGGCCCATGGGGTCACCGAGGCCCACGGGGTCACCGAGGCCCATGGGGTCGACGCCTCGCATGCGACGCTGGTCCGTGGGCACGCCCGCGGTCTTGATCCCCAACCTCCTCCAACGACAATCCACCGTGACGCAGCCAAACAAGGCATGGGTGACGGACATCACGTACATCCGGTCGTGGCAAGGCTGGCTCTACCTGGCTTTGGTCATGGATCTGTTCTAGCGCAAGATCGTGGGCTGGTCCGCTGGCCCAACGATTCGCCGTGAGGCTCGTGCTCGACGCGCTGCTCCTGGCGGTCCGGCGACGGCGCCCGCGCGGCACGGTCATTCATTCCGATCAAGGTATATGGTTCGGCAGCGACGCATGGCGGCGCTTCTGCCGGACAAACCACCTGGAGCCGAGCATGAGCCGCAAGGCCAACTGCTGGGACAATGCGGTCGCCGAGTCCTTCTTCAGTAGTTTGAAAAAGGAACGGATCAAGAAGCACATCTACAAGACCCGTGAACTGGCGATCGCTGACGTCGCCGACTACATTGATACGTTCTACAATCGCCAGCGTCGCCACAGCCATCTTGGTGGCGCAAGTCCTGAGCAGTTTGAAGCCGCTCACTAACCGAGGCGAACGGCTGTCCACTAAACCCTCGGAACTCCACTCGGGGACCGTCGGATTCGACATCGCGCCGCTCATGGTGTCGCATACGCTGGCAGGCCTGATGCCGCCGGTCGCCGAAACATTCACTGTGCCTGAAGTTAGCCGGCCCATCAAATCGACGACAGCTTCTGCCGATTCGTTAATAGACACTTGCGTCCACGACCACGAGGGCCTCGCCCGACCCTGTGGACCATCTTGGTCCACGAGGTCTTTGCCGTCCTGGACTTAAACAGACGAGTGCCGTATTGTCTAAGCTCATCAACGGTGGGGCGCTGAGATCCAGGAACAGCCGGCTTTCAAAAGGTAGGACGTGGATTTTCATTGGCGCCACTGGACGTACAGCTAACGCGAATCTAAGGAGGAGAGATGCAGAATGCCCTAAACGCCGAATCGAGTGGCGCTAACTATCCGCTTTCCGTGCACCCGTCAGCCAACTGTCAACGCGTCGGGGCGATGTCCGTATGTCTCATGCAGCCGCAGGTTGAGAACGGCGGCGGGAACGGGCGCGCGAAACTCACCTGTTCGATTATGGCGGCCCTCATCCTGGCCTGCTCGGCTTGCGGCGGTCCCCCGCCTCTGACCGCAGTGCACCGAACTGCAATTGTGGACGCGCTCAAGGAGAAGGATCTGCCCGCGCCACAGTCGATCGAGATGAGTGACGGCGGCTACGTGGTGCTTACCTACGAGCAGCCGACAATGATTTATGTCTTGGTCGGTCCCCGGGAATTCGCTGAAACCGTACTTCTGACAGCGCGGAACGCGTTGGCGACACAGGAAGCGTTCAATCGCTACCGCGTCACCCTGAATGGCCCATCGCCTGGTCCGGGATTGATCAGACGCGTCGGCACTTTACGGTGGAACAGCGGGTCGGCGACATGGGAAACAGACCCCCGTCGCTGACTCCCCTTCCGCCGCGGCACGGCGTCCGAAAAACGGGAGGACGGGTACATACTTACGCGGCCCGCCGTAGCCGCCCACCTATGTGAGCTAAACTGGCTGGGGACGCCACCTGATAGGACAAGGTTCCGAGCAACCCGCCGACATCCCCCCGTGCTTCCCACGGCACGCCATCGGCAGTCGCCATCCCAATTCGGATCGGGCCGTCGAGTACCGTTCTGAGCACCCGCTGCCCGTTTGCCGGTCGAGATCGCAGCAACTGCTTCCAATCATCCAATTTAGCGGTGAGCACAGCGCGGAGGCTATCGGCATTCAACGATGGCTGCCCCATCTGACGATCAATTTCGCGCTTCTCGTTTCCCGCTTGTGCATTTCTTCGAGCAGCGCCGGCACATTCCCGCCAGTCGCGACTGCCGCAGGAGAAGGTCGCGGACACCGTGAAGGTCTCCGTCTACGACTTCCAGCAGTCGGTCGAGGACCACACGGACCGTCCGTCTCTTCTACGAGAATCGGACCCCAGAGTTACGGCTTGAGAACCCCGAGTTGAACGATGACATTTATGCGCTCGTCGAAGCGGCCGACCTCGATGAAGAACAGCAGCAGCGGCTCGAACGCGCTTGGCCGTCAGTATCACCTTCTGACGCGCGACGACCAGACTACCTGTGTGGGCGCCACCGTCACGGTGCGGGTCTGAGTGCTCGCTGTGAAGCGAGGCTGCACCCATCAAACATTACCAACGAGATCCGGTGTTCCTGCAATCGAGGTTTGCGCCTCGCGCAGATCGCCGTCGTCTATTGCGGGCGCGGGCGTCCTCCGGTCGCGACCGAGCAGGGGGCGTTCGAAGCTGTGATGCACACGTTACGCTCGAACGTCGTTTGCCCCGCTGGCGTCAAGTTGAGGATGTCCACCGCTTGAGAGACACCGCTGCCGGCCTGGATGGCAGGATTGCCGACCACCGTGTTGCTCCTGATCAACGTCGACCGCGCTCCTGCGCCGACAAAAATACCTGTCGTGTTGGCAGTCACGGTGTTCTCTTCGATCACGTTTCCCGAGCCTGTGCCAATGACGCCGATTCCAAAGTCATCCGCAGGTTGAGCGTACCCATTTCCATGCGCGTCGTTTAGCCGGACCCGGCTATTGTGGCCAAGTACTCATATGCCACCGCAGGCGAAGCCCGGCGTCGACGACCCATTCCGTACCGCGACGTTGCCCTGCACGAGCGTCCCGAAGGAGTTGGCGGCGACCAGGATGCCGGACGCGCAATTGGTGGATACGGTGATGGCGTCCACTGTCGTGTTCGAGGAGCCGGTCACTAATACCCCATGATTGCGGAACCGCTGCACCAAGCCCGGTCCGCGAACGGTGACGTTGTTGCGGGCATTGGTCGTAATCCCAAACTCCCCAGGGAGGTTCCCTTGTCCGCCACACCCCGTGGCCGCATCCGCTCTGCCAGTTATCGTGAATCCGTTCAGCCGCAGCTCGATGTCGGACGCGCCGAACGACAAACACGGGTTGCTGCCGACGTCGCAGGTCACGTCGCCGGTCAGATCCGTATCTTCAACGAGGACGTAAGTCCGCGTAATAAGACCGCTGACCTGGTCAGCGGCCGACGCCGACGATCCGCCGACCGTGAACACGATGGCCGCGATCGAAACCACCACGAGCCTCGATTGATACCAACATTGCATGGGGCACTCCTAATCGCGGTCCCGCCCGCGTACGAAGAAGACGAGCGACGCGGCCGAGTCTCGCGAATTTACCCTGGCAAGTCAAGTGGATGGTCTTAATGCTCGATGGCTTCGAACACCCGGTGCCAGCCGGACCGTGCACACCTTGCGAGGGGTTGGTCCCATCGTCGGTCACCACTGGTGGCGACTCGCACAAGGGTGAATGGCGGCGGTGTTTGATGAGGCCGTCTCCTGCCGATACCCGGAGGTGTTCGCCTGGCTATCCTCGCGCCGCTTAGCCACGAGGTTAGGGGTGCCTACTCAACTAGCCTTTCGGCGCCCGGTCAAACACGCTCGCCAAGATGCTGTTTATGTAGCTCACAAGCTCTGGGATGGTCTTGGGTAACTCTTCCTGCATGACGACGTCCCAACCAGTCGTCGCCCCGGCCCACTTTTCCGTGGTGTCAATATCCGCATCGGTGACCCCGCGCCGGTTCTCTATGGGCACATCGCGGTTCAGCAGGAAGCGACGGGTGACGTGCGCGATCTCATGGACGGCGCTGGAGATGTCAGCCTTGGCCATGCCGCGGAGGAGCGCCTGACCACCACCGATAAACTCGACGCTGGCCTTCTCGCCTTGGAACAGTAGCCGCGGCTGGACCCCTTTCCGCTTGGCCACTTCCCCGGTCAGGCTGAACTCGGGTTCCTCGGCCAGCTTGGGTGTGGCGATGTTGGTTTCGCGCACGTCCCCGACATCGCCGGGCAGCCGCGCTTGCTGTTCGCCGGTATCCGTGAAGAGGTCGAACCCCTCTAGGTTGTCGGATCCGTCTCGCTGGTAGAGGACGCGGCTGCTCGATGCGGTAACAAGTCCGTCAGGCTGCGCGGCACGGGTCCGGGGAGATCCTCTGGTACTCCCAGTTCGCGCATCGACAGAGGCCACTCGGACTCGTCCGGGAACCCGCGATACAGGGCCAGCACGTACGACGCCTTGGTCATCGGCCACCCCCGGCGGAGTATTAAGCCAAGCCGTGCGTCCGATTCCGCCCGCTTGCGCCAGTATGCGTTGTCGCGCTTCATCGCCGCTCAGGATACCACGTTGATGGTCGGTCCAGATACCCTCGACGGCGGCCTTCATGACGTCGCCCTTCTGCTTCTTCTCAAACAGCATTCGGACCTGTTCCCAGGTCACCGATTGCGCTTCGCGCGGGAGGACCGTATACCCTAACTCTTGACTCAGTTCTGTGGCGAGGTCTTTATACATCTGCGCGTAGAGCGCATTGAGACCACTGAGACCCGTATCGGCCTGTGCCGGTGTGCCGCCCAGCACCCGCTCCACCTTGGGGTGATTCCCAGAAAACGGCTCAAGATGCACGGCTGCCACGGCGTGGGTGTCGATGGTCACGAAACGCGGGTCATCAGGGTCGCTGAGATTGTTAAAGAACGACCGCACCTTGTGCTCAAAACCCAGCTTGGTGTGGATGTTTTCTGCGCTCCCGTCCTCGAGGACAGAGATCGCCTTCTCAATCGGCGCGTACGGACCCCATGTCAGCCTGGTCCGCGTCTTGCCGTCTTGGTTGTAATTCCAGTCGCCGCGTCCGCCTTCAGGTGTTACGACACGGTAGTGCGGGCTGTTCTCGACACCATCAATGGCGCGCACCATGATGGCTTTCCCTTCAAGTGTCAGGTCTGTCCACTGGCGACCCTGCACTTCCTTCCTGGTGTCATCGAGAATTTCCTGCAGAACTTCCCTAATCTGCCGGACGTCCTCGTGCAGACCATCGCGTTCCAGTCGTCGCAAGTCGGTCGCGACTTTGGCCCACTCAGTCTTCTCATATTGCGCGAACAAGTCCGCGGTAAACGTGCGTGTGCCTTTACTGGCTGCGTCCACAATGGAGATGACACGCTCTGCCATATCCACGTTCATAAACCAGTCTTTTTGCGGACTGAGCAAGGCGAGCACACCCGCGGCCTGCTCGTCATACAGCTTGTACTGGTCCGCGAGACGGGTCACGATCTGCCGGCCACCGGCATACCACAGCTTGGCGCGCTCGCGGTCCTTCGCTGGCATGGAATCCCAGAGGAACCGCAGGTTGTCTTTCCCGATCTGTATAAACTTGCGGAGGATCTGGTCCGGCGTGTCGTTTTCGGAGACCCGTACTTGTGGGTAGTCCTGCACCACGCGTGCGGCGGTGGCTCTGTAGCCGGGGCCAGCAGCCGACATGTCAGACACGAGCAGGCTGGTGGCGTTCGGGGCGTTCTTGCCCTTCGGCATCGCCGCGGACACCAGTAATCGTCCATTTCGATATTCGGCCGGCGCTTTCTCGAGAGGGGTCATCGTATGTGACTGAAACAGCGGCTGTCCGCGCATCACGGACTCACGCATGGCGGGGGTGATGTCAAGGGCGTGGACGGTGGCATCGGTTGCGCCGCGCAGCGCCATGTTCAGCGCACCGGCCTTCAACTGTGCGTCGTTTCGGCTATCGAAATAGGGGGCCTGGCCGTTCTCTCTGAACACGCTACTGTCACGGGTGTTACGCAACAGATACCGGCCACGCTCAGGCGACACTTCCCAGACGCCACTACCGTCTGCCCTGTGGTTGGGGACGCCAATCTCCGTTGTCCCGACCTTCACGCCCCACGCCTTGGTGTATTTATTCAGGAAGCGCGGCAGGATGTCGTCGTAGAAACCCTTCATGCCGGAGCCGCCGACCTTGAGGTCAGCCCCCCTGAGCGCGTGAACGACCTGTGGAGCTTCTTCGCTGGTACCGTCGGTCGTCCCAAGGGATTGGTCGCGGGACTCAGGCTTAATGATCCTCTCGGCGGCATCCTTTCCTATAAAGTCAGCGAGCTTATCTTCAGTGATGTCTTTCGCGACCTGCCGGTAGTCACCATCGTTGGTTTCGGCAGTCAGGATGCGCTCGTTCGGCTGCCAGTAAATCGCCTTGACCTGCTTGCTCAGATCAAACCGGTCGTTCTGCTGCTCGCCAGTGGTCCACGCGATCGCCTCGTAGCCACCATCAGCCGCATAGCGGAGCATCCGCTTCAGGGCCAGTTCATGCCAGGTGGTTTTGAAAGGGGCGTCTGGGACGCCTTTGTCCTGCGCTCTGCCTTCAGCCGTTAGTTCTCGATAGCGGTTCCCCGCGTCTCGTGTCTCTGGTGAGACGTTCCACCGTTCGGCAAAGTCGTCATTTTGTCGGACAGCCCTCCGAGCCTCACCTGAGCCACTAAACCCCAGGTTGCCGTCCTTTTCCAAGGCAACCACCAACGCATTTCGCGCCTCAAGCATTTCACGAGCAAACGCTTCGCGTACTGGTGTCTTATACCCATGCTTCCGCCCCGCCTGATGCCAGTCGCTCTGGATCTCCTCGATAAACAGCACGCGCCGGCCTTGGGCGTCGGTGCGCTCATTGAAGCGGACGTGCACGAGGATGTTGGGTTCATTGAAATGGGCGGCGTTGCGGAACTGGTTCTGTTCTATACGAAGACGCTCATCCGCTCCACGATCATATTCTTCGATAGCTCTGTCGTATTCCGCATGGGCGGCCGTTTCCTCTGCAACAGTCAGGAGGCTCCAGTCACGATCAAAGAGACGTTGCGCGACTTCCCCAAGCGTAGGCTTCGCGCTAGTGATAGACGGCAGCGTCAGCAAGAGCTCGCGGTACTTCTCGCCACCCGGCTCTTGCCATCGCTCGTGGCGAGTCTTACCGTCATCCGGTGATGATGTTTTTTCCAGGAGGGCCGCGCGCGCGTCGGCCTCGGTGTCAAACTGCAACCCCTTGGAGTTGTAGTCGCTCGATTTCACCAGCCACTTGCCCGAGACGGTTTGGTCCGGTGCCGTGATGTGCCACCCTTGCGGGTTGCCGCCCTTGGTGATCTCCGTAATCTGGATCTGGTTCGCCGCGAGAAACGCCAGCACGTCCGCCTTGGCGATCTGTGACGGCTGCTGACTGTTCAACCACCCTTCCATCCCAGCCCACTTCAGTTCATCCGCCTTGACCCCGCTCTGTGGGTTGCGGACGATGCCCATGATCTGCGAGGCGCTGGCCTTCGCGGGCATCTTGGCTTCAATCGCTCGCGCCATCGCGCTGTAAAAGGCGGGAGCGGCATCGATGTCCTGCTCCAGCGCACCCGCACCAGGCGTGCCGCCTTTGACGATCTGGATCTTGGAGGTGTCCAGACCCACCGCTTTGATCAGGGCATCCACCGCCACGGCTTGGGGCTTGGTCAGGTTGAACGCGGACGCGAGGGCGTCGAGGGAATACGGCTGTGGCGTCGGCTCGGCTGATTGATCGTTGCTGAATTGATCCTTGGGGAACACGCGCGCATCGCGCACATCGCTGAGCGCTTTCTTGGCCGCACGATACTCTCGGTCCCACTCACGCATCGCGGTGGCGTGCTCGGCTTGCTGTGCCTCGGTGGGATTCGGCCCGGAGGTCTTATTGATGGGGCGTGGTTTGCGCGCGGCCACGGCCGCTATGTCCCGCACGGCCTTCGTCATGGGGTCGAGAGACGCCTCGTCTGCGTCAGACTGATCGTCGTCAGACTCCTCGACTTGGGCGGGCTGTGATGGTGCGTCTAGTTGAACGCCTGCGTTATCGAAAGACAGGTAGAAGTCACCACCCTCCGGCATGGCGTCACCCTTGCCACCGCCGCGCACAATAAATCCGTCATGGCCGTCACGTTCAAGCGCCTCGCGCACCTTCTGGCCAGAGGCTGGCTGGCGATTCTCTCTGAAGGCGTTGGCGAACTTGCGCCAGTCCTCCGCGCTCTCAAACACGCGCGGGTTGTTGATCGTGACGCGCCCTTCAATGACGGCTCCGGGCACACGAGTCAGCCCGTCCGGGCCAATCGAGACGCCATAGGCTTCCGCATCCTTACGTGATGATGTCCACCACGT
>DATLXE010000074.1:0-3668 GCA_035575795.1 Gemmatimonadaceae bacterium | reverse complement strand
ATGACGCTCATCAACAACCTCCGCACGAAAGCGAAGGCTGAGGCCATATGAACTTGAAGCTCACGAACAAGCAGGTGCTCGCGATGAGCAACGCGCTCCGCAATCTCGGCAACCGGAAGATGGGCAGCGTGACCGCTGACCTGAAAGTCGGGCGTCTGATCCGCTTACTCGCGCCACACGCCGAACCCATAGCGGAGACGCGGCAGAAGATCGCCACTGACCTTATCGGCGACCGCGACATCGAGGAGATGTCGGTAGGTGAGTCGAACCTGCTGGCGAGCAAGATGAGCGCGGCGCAAACCGAACTCGATATGGCGGAGTGCGAGATCGACCTGCCAGCGAGCTTGAAACTGACGCTGGCCGACCTCCCGAAAGAGCGGACGGGCGATGACGGCTGGAAGAACGCCACGCAACTCGGCGCGATCACCGCCGACCTCGGGCAATTCTACGATTTCCCGGCTGAGCCCGGCGAAGGAGTATCTGAATAATGATGCTTTATATGTGGGGAATATTGCAAATCGACCCGCTGTCGGCAACCTCGTGGGAGGTTGCCAAAGGGGTGATGCTCACGCTCACGACGTCGGGCGTGAGCTGGATCGCATGGACGTTGTTCATTGTCTCGCGCGACGTTCACGACTTGAAGAAATGCGTGGGCATCAATGGGAACACCGGGCTCGAAGGGCAAGGCAAGGCACACGCCGGTCGCCTCGGTAAGCTGGAAACGTGGAAGACGGAGGTACACGCGGTGGAGGCCGCCGACCGGATGAGGTATGAGGGAGAGAACAAAAGGCACACGCGGCGGCGTGCTCTCGACCAGCTACATGAAAAGGACGAAGGGGCGGAGGACGACGAGTAATGCGGCGACAGGGCACGACGGAGGACTGGATCAACTACCTGAAACCAACAAGGAGAGACACAATGCTAGACGCACTGAGACCTTTCTTTTCACGCCTGATCGCGCCCGCGATTACGGCACTCTTGGCAATCCTCGCAACCAAGTTCGGGATCGACTTCGGCGCGGACGCGGCCCAGCACCTGACCGCATACGCAACCGTGATAGCGTTCGCGGTATTCACGGCTGTAAACGGCGTGTTCCACCGCGTAATCGACAAGAAGGTGAATCCCGGCGATGCCGCCTCGTCACACCTGGCGGGCGCAGAAAAGACCGAGTCCAAGCAGTTGAAGGCCGGTGGTGAGTAGACCTTCCAAGTTCTCGTCCCGGACGATGCGGATGTCTGATTGGCCAACGATCCGACACTTCGGGGTCGCCGAGTTCAAGGCTCCCGAGATGATGGGCTACGAGTTTATGTTGTGGCTCGACAAGGTGCGCTTTGAGGCACAGGTGGAAATGCCGATATCGAGCAGTTATCGCTCACCATCGTACAACAAGAGCGTCGGCGGCGCAGCGGACTCCTCGCACACCGACGACATCTGTAACGCGGTGGACATCGCCCGGACGCCCTCGACGAACGACCCGAACTGGAATTACTCGCGCTGGAAGATTATCGAGGCCGCGATTCGCCTCGGGTGCAGGAGAATCGGCCTCTACCCGAGCGGCTCGCTTCACCTCGACCGCACCGAGGACGTGCGCCCGGCACCGCGACTTTGGGTAAAAGTGGACAACCCCGCGTGAACCCGCTGTCCGTGACGCCCCCGCTCTACGAGTTCTAAAAACATTTACTCAGGGAGGAAAATAGCCATGCGTCCCACGACACAGATCAGAGCCAACGCGGAAGAAGCACTTAGCGACCTTAGCTCCCTCGACCGGAGCCCGGAGGTTGCCCAGGTCGTAGCGAACTTGAAGGAGATCCTCGCCATCGCCACGAAAATAGACGCTCGCACCGGCACCAGTGACCCGAGCACGAAGATCAAGTGACCGAGCCCTTGCTCTACGAGTTCCGGAAGCCGCGAGTCCACATCGAGCGCGGCCAGCAGCATTTGAGTTTCCAGGTCTGGAAGGCGGGCAAGTATTACGGATACGTCGATGTTCACACCCACAAAACAAAAGACGAGTCTTTTAGTGTTGGTGTTACGTCACGCGGTCCGACAAAGGTGAGGCCGTGACGCGCGGGTCGCGCAGAAACGCGATCACGGCGGCCGGGATGGGCGAGTCACCGGCCAGCCAGCGCCTTACGGTGCGCTCGTCACGCAGCAGCACGCCACGCGCGAACGCCCTGGCCGACAGGCCAGAGCGCTGGATCGCATCACGCAGCAATTCGACGTCAGACCTCACGGTCAGTGTCTCGCAGTTCGGCAGGTGGCGCAACATCTCGCACGAGCCGTGAGGTCGTTCCCCGCAGGGCACGGCTCCACGCATCGGCGTGAACACACCAATCCCAGATTTCAGACCAGTCATCGGCTGGTCGCCCGTCGAGGATCGCATCACTAACGCCAACCGGAGTGTACTCGCCGCCGTAACCCGGAATGAGAGGGGGCGTTGGCGGTCTCATGGGCTGAGTCCAACTCGCTGCCGCGAACACCTGGAGCGAGAGGACCACGTCCGTAGTCCGCGCGCGGCGGCAATACTCCTCGAATGCGGTGCTCGCGCCGTCCCGCAATGCGCGAGGACCATCGGCGACGAATATGACGTCCGCATCAACGTTGTTGCTGAGTCTGAGCCGGAGCGTTGGATGCGGGCGCGGGGAGGTCGTCGGAACGTAATCCGTCATTCAGCCATCCCGTGTCATGCGCGGAGAGGCGAGTTTCCGAACGTCCCACTCGTAGAGAATCTCGACCGGTCTGGCACTCGGAAATTCTCCGCGGATTTTCTCCAGCAACCCTCCGGACACAGCGGCATCGAGGTCAATCTGATTCCGGCAGTTCTGTGTCAGTTCGTTAATGCGAGCGCGGATCGCCCTGCTGTAATTCTGGACGGGCGTACCGCACTGGGACGTATCGGCATGCGCAGTGGGTGTGCCCGGAGCCCACTCCATCAACTCCCCGCGGCGAATCTCGCCCCCACATTTACTGCAACCCGCTGGAAAGCGTGCCTCGGATACCATTTTTTTCTCCTGTCTCGTGCCGGGCGAGATTGCCCTGACCCTAATAATATAGGCATATGCCCTACCGTTGTCAAGAGGAACTAGTTAAGTGCCAATTCTAGGGGTTAACGCCGTAACCCGCTGGCAATATGTCACGGCTGGCATACTCGCCCTGCTGATTCTCCTCGGCCTAGCCTACTGCGGCGGCGTCAGGAAGGGCGCGGAGGACGTGCGTTTAAGCGATAGCCGGAAAGCTATCACCCGTCAGGCCGACACGATCAAAGCGGTAACACATAGGTCTGACAGCGCCCGGACGGTATCCGACTCAGTGGTGCGCACCCGCATAGTCCACCGCGATCGGGTGAGGGTAGTCCGGGACTCCGTATTCGTCCGCGACACGGTGTTCGTGAGCAAAGAGGTCGCAACGCTGATTACCAGCTCGGACTCCACCATAGCCGCACAGGGCCGTAGCCTCGCACTGCAGGACACGCTAATCGTCACGCTCAGGCGCGGGATAACCCTTCGCGACGAACGGATAGGCTTGCTTGAGAAAGCGAAGCGCCCGCGATTCGGCTACCGGGCTGGCGTAGTGACCGGGCTAGTCATAGCGGGAGCCGTCATCGTAGCGGTTAGGTAATGTCCGTAATCCGGCCACGCCAAGTCCGCAATACGGACACGACGGCAAGA
>DATLXE010000073.1:0-3249 GCA_035575795.1 Gemmatimonadaceae bacterium | reverse complement strand
AGAGATCTTCAGGGCGTGCGGTTTCGACGCCGGGGCGTATAACGTTGACGCCGCCCGCAACCTGCTGTCGCCGGCGTTCTCGCGCTGCATGCTGATCCCCCTGAATCCCCGGATACCGCGCGAGGCGTTCGATCGGCTCGTGACGTTACTCGCTGCGCGCCGGTCGGTCGCCCGCGCATGACACGGTTGGTGCGTGTGTCGATCCGGCGCGCATGGGACGGCGGCCACATCGTGCGCGCGCTCGATCGCGACCGGATCCTCGCCTCCTTGGCGACGGCATGCCCGCTGCGGAGCGCGACGCCTGGACTTCGTGCCACGTGAGCCGTCATGACGATGGGCGCCGCCTGCTGATGATGGCGGCAGCCGGTTCCCTCGCAACTCCTCCCGTTTGGTCCAAACTCGATGAATTCTAACTGTCCCGCCTGTCACGCTACCGAGGCGACGTCGGGTTCGTCGGCCGGTTGCAGCAGGTCAAGGGCCTCGACTTCGTGTGGCGCGTCATGGACGCGCTCGGGCCGGACGCGGGGGTGCGCTTCCATTTCAAAGGGGCTATCCACCCGGCGGGGCGATCCGGGATACTCGAGCGTCTCGCGATACGCGGCCTTCGCAAGTATCAGCCGCCCGGCTCGCATCTCGAGATGCCGGAGTTCTTTCCGCTCACTGGACGTCTGCTCCTGCCGTCACGATTCGAGAACTTCGGTCTCACGTACGCCGAGGGCATGGCCACCGGACTGTTCGTTTTTGCCGGGGCCGGCGGCGCCGGCCGCGAAACCGTTATCGACGGCGTGAGCGGCTTCCTCGTTGACCCCGACGGCCCGGTCGACGCAGTGGTCGAACGCCTGCGCGTGCTCGCGGCCGATCGTGCCGCATTCGCCACGATCCGGCAGCAGGCCAGGGAAGAGGCGGTGCGGCGGATCTCGATCGACAGCTTCGCGGCTGGCAACGAAGCCGAGTACCTGGCCGTGCGCGAACGCCGCCGCCCGCACCATCACCAGTTGTCTGCCGGATGACAGCGTCGCGCATCCTGATGGTGGCCAATGCCGAGTGGTATTTCATCTCCCACGACCTCGCCATTGCGAAGGCGCTCCAGACCCGGGGGCACGAGGTTGTCGTGGCGGCCGGCGTCGAGCGCGGCCGCGACGCGGAGATCCGCGCCGCCGGGCTGCGCTTCGTACCGGTCAACATGCTGCGCGGGCGCTTCGCGCCGCAACGCGAGCTGACGACGGGGATCGAGTTGGCACGGCTCTATCGTGCGGAACGGCCTGACCTGATCTACCAGACGACGATCAAGCCGATCCTCTATGGGTCGATGGCCGCGCGAGTTGCCGGCACGACACGAATCGTCAACGCCATTCCCGGCCTCGGGCACGTCTTCTCGTCGACGGGTGCCGGCGCTGCCGTACGTCGGTGGGCCGTGGAGCTCGCCTACGGCGTCGCGCTGGCCGGGCGCCGCACGCGCGTGGTGTTCCAGAACGACGACGATCGCCAGCTGTTCGTCGATCGGAAACTCGTGCCGGCGGCGCGCACGGTGGTCATACGAGGATCCGGCGTCGACCTCCGTCAGTTCGTGCACCACCCCGAGCCGGCCGGCGACGGGGCGCCCATCGTGCTCCTCGCTTCGCGACTGCTGTGGGACAAGGGGGTCGGCCAGCTCGTCGACGCGGCGCGGCGGCTGCGCGAGATGAAGATCGCCTGCCGCATGGTCATCGTCGGCATCCCCGACCCGGGTAATCCCAACGCCGTGCCGGCGGCGACCCTCGAAGAGTGGCAGCGGGACGGTCTCGTCGAATGGTGGGGCCTGCGCTCGGACATGCCGGACGTGCTGCGTCGCGCCGCCATCGTCGCGCTTCCGAGCCACTACGCTGAGGGGGTGCCGCGGATTCTGCTCGAGGCGGCCGCGGCCGGACGCCCGGTGGTCACCACCGATACGCCGGGTTGTCGCGATGCCGTTCGCGCCGGTGTCAGCGGCCTTCTGGTTCCGCCGCGCGACGTCAACGCGCTGACGGAAGCCCTCGCATCGCTGCTGCGCGCCCCGCGGTGCCGCCCCGCGATGGGGCTTCAAGGCAGGGCGCTTGCCGAGGAACAATTCGGCGAGGAGCTCGTGACCGGTCAGATGGTGCAGCTGTGCGAAGAGCTACTGGAGGACGCGTAACTTGAACGTGCTCGTCACCGGCGCGACGGGTTCTTCGGCCGCGGCATCGCGGCGCGGCTGCGCGAGGCGGGCCACACGGTCACCGGTGCGTCGCGCAGCATGGCTGATGGCGACGGCAGCCGCAGTGGACATCACGTCGCCGAAGAGCTGCGCGCGCGTCATGGCCGCCGGTTCCCTCGCAGCTCCTCCCGTCTGGTCCAAACTCGATGAATTCTGACTGTCCCGCCTGTCACGCCACCGAGGCGACGCCGTTTTTCGAGAGCGTCGACAAGGACTTCTCGTGGGCTGGCTATCCGTACGTGCGGTGTGCGGTGTGCGAGACCGTTTTCAACGCGGCCTGTCCGGCCCAGGTCGAGCTGACGGCGTTGCACCGCGATCGCTGGTACTCGCCGGGAGCGTTCCGCTATCCGGACGCGGGCCGCGGCGCGATTCTGGGTCACTGGGCGAAGACGATGGCCGAGGCCGCCGAAGCGGTGAAGGCGCGGCGGGCGGGGAAGCCCCGGCATCTCGACATCGGGTGCGGATACGGCGCCTGCTGCGAAGCGCTGCGCGAGAAGGGCTTTCAGTCGACGGGCGTCGATCCGTCTCCCGACTCGATCGAGACGGCGAAGCGGGAGTTCCCCCTGAATGACTTCTTCACCGCCTCGCTGGGGGACCATGGGCTCCCGGAGTTGCAGGGCACGTGGGACCTCGTGACCTTGAACGACGTCATCGAGCACGTCGTGTCCCCTGACCTCCTGATGAGCGAAGTCGGCCGCGTCACCGGGGCAGGCTCGTTGGTGTACGTCCAGGCGCCGTCGGCAGCTTCACTGCAGCTGGCATATCTCCGGGAGCATGCCTTTCACAGCATGGCCCCCTTTCACCGGACGTTGTTCTCGCTGGCCGGGCTCACGCGGCTGCTCGACCGGAATGGATTCGACGTCGTCTCTGTGCTGCCGAGCCACATCAACTGGGGCTGGACCCGCGCCCTGTCATTCCAGCTGGGGAGTCCCGCGGAATACGAGCGCCTCCGCCAGGATGCGGCGTTCCGCGCGCTCGACCTCGCCATCGACACCCTGTTCGATCGCATTGCCATCGACCAGGGGCGCGCGCCGTCC
>DATLXE010000072.1:0-10180 GCA_035575795.1 Gemmatimonadaceae bacterium | reverse complement strand
AAATCGGACCCGATGGTGCGGGACGTCATGCGCAGTCTCGTCCAGGGCTGGAGCCTCGATGACCCCAATCCCGAAGGTTATCGCGCCGTTCTCGAGACTATGTCGCAATCCGGTGGAACGAATGGCGACGCGGCGGCGCTGGTGGTCGAGTCCGAACGGATCGTGCAGATAGCAATCGAGGTCCGCGCGATGGGGCCTCAGGTTGAGAAGGCGATCGCCGACATGTTCGCCGCGGGGCGCACCGAGAAGCTGCTCGATCTCGTTGAGAGGGCTCCGGACGAGGCGGCCGCGCTGCCGGTCTGGGAGTTCATCGCGAAGCAGGGCATCTTCGATTCCCTGCTCACCGCGGAGCGGGTGAACTTCCGTCTCGTCGAGCGTTTTGTGCTGCGTCTCGGGCTCGCCGCGGCGCCGGCGTTGGTCGACGCACTCGTTGCCGCGCCGAGCCGGAAGTCACGGGAGTTTTTCTCCGACCTGCTCCAGTCGCTTGGCGCCTCAGTCGCTCCGATCTTAGCGGAACGCGTCGCGGACGCGCCGCCGGCGGTGCAGAGAATCCTGCTGGCACTGATCCGCCGCCTTAAGAACGTGCCGCGCGGATTCTCGCCGCGGCCATATGCTCGCCACACCGAGCCCATGGTCAGGCGCGAGGCGGTGAAGCTGATGCTGCGGGACCCGGCAACGCGCGGCGCGGCGCTCATTTCCGCGCTCGACGATCCGGACGACCGCGTCGTTTTCCTCGCACTCGCTGCCGCGCAGGAGAAGTGCCCTCCGGAAGCGCTCAACCGCATCAGGCACCGCGTGACGAGAGGAGAGCTCG
This sequence comes from Gemmatimonadaceae bacterium, assembly GCA_035575795.1. Lineage (GTDB taxonomy): Bacteria > Gemmatimonadota > Gemmatimonadetes > Gemmatimonadales > Gemmatimonadaceae > UBA4720. The sequence goes on along the minus strand of DATLXE010000072.1, from coordinate 9,366 downwards.
ACTCACAGCTTCGCATCATGGGCATTCGCATCGTCTCCCAGTTTCGAACACCCGAGAATCTCAAGTGGCTGATCGCCCGCGTGATCAGGCGGTCCGCGGTGCTTCGGAAGCCGATCCTGCGCGCGCCATCACCCGAGATGCTGGCAGCGCTGGCCTGTATTGCCGCGGATTGGCGTGGCGATCCCCGCACTGCGCGCGTCCTGGAGCTCGCTTCGGAGAGCAGGGATCCGGAAGTCAGGTCGAGGCTCACGCCCGGGCGGCGCATGACGACACTGAACGTGGTGCTCGCCGATGAGTGAGCCGACACGTTTCCTCGTTTCGTTCGGACAGGCGATCTCGACGATGGCCCTCTATGGGGAGGGACACCCCGCCCGCGAGCGCGCGCTCGACCGGTCGTTCCGGTCGCTGCGAGATCTTCAGCAATACGATCCCCGGCCCCAGTTTTCCTTTCTCGGGGAAGAGACTGTGTACGGCGACACCGTGCTCCGCGAGCTGGGCGACTGGGAGTGGGGCGCGAGACTGGCGCAGGCCGGCGTGCAGCGGATGGAGCTCGATCCGGATGTGTCGCGTGAGGCATATGAGGATTTTCTCGAGCAGATGATGGCGAGGCTGACGCTCGCGTTCATCGATTCGGCTGAGTCGCGTCAAACGGTCCACTCGGGCATCCGCGTCGGAACGCTCGGTATCCGCGGCGAGACGCCGGAGCTGCGCGACGAGCCGGGGGCGCAAGTTCCCGTCGCGAACATCTCCTACTCCCTCCTCGATGAAGCGGCGTCCGTCGTTTCGATGCACAATGAGGTACAGGAGCGCGGGAAGCTGCCGCTCGCCGAGGCGGAAGCCGTTGTGCGCTCGCTGTCGATGGCAATGCACGGCGATCAGCAGATGATCCTGCCGCTGCTTCAGCTGAGGGAATTCGACGAGTACACGACAACTCACTCGCTGAACGTCTCCGTTCTCACGATGGCGCTCACCGAGTTCATCGGACTTGGAGCGAGCGATGTCCGCACGTTTGGCGTGGCGGGACTTCTCCACGACCTCGGCAAGGTGCGCGTGCCGCCGGAGATCCTGAACAAGGCGGGAAAGCTGACCGATGCGGAACGCGCAATCATGCAGACACATCCGGTGGAAGGCGCGAAGCTCATCATCGAGAGCGGGCGCGAGCTCGACCTCGCCGCCGCTGTCGCGCACGAGCACCACATCATGATCAACGGCGGGGGCTATCCCTGTTTCCATTACCGGCGCGACTGCCACCGGGCGAGTCAGCTCGTGCACGTGTGCGATGTGTACGACGCGCTCAGAACCAACCGTCCCTACCGCGCCGCGTGGGAATCGGAGCGGATTCTCACCTATATCGGAGAACGCTCGGGAACGGAGTTCGAACCCGACGCTTCGAGTGCTTTCGTGCGGATGATGCGAGAGAAGGAACAAGGGGTGCGCATCTCGACTCTCGCACCCGGCACGGAATAATCCTGGTGTCGCGGCTTGCGACGATCGCACTGGCGCTCGTTGCGAGCGGAAGTCCGTGCTTTCTCGCTGCGCAAGCTGTCGGCGGCGGCAGAACGACCGACGTGTTCATCGTCGCCCATCAGGACGACTGGCAGCTGTTCATGGGTGACGTGGCGTTCAAGGGGATCCGGCGTGGAAACCGCGCCGTGTTCATCTATCTCACAGCCGGCGATGAAAATCGGGGAGCGCAGTACTGGATGGCGCGCGAGCGCGCGGCACTGCAGTCGACGCGATTGGCAGCTGCCGCGCCGGCGGACAGCGCGATCCCCTGTGTGAGCGAAAAAGTTCTCGAGCATTCTGTCCGGCGTTGTGCGATCGCCAACACGGCTTCATGGTTTCTGCGCCTTCCTGACGGCAGGCGAAATGGCGGGGGCTTCGCGCAGAACAAATTTCAGAGTCTGCGCAAGCTGCAGGCACGACGTGTTTCACCAATCACGGCAGTCGACGGCAGCTCGGCCTATCGCGACTGGGACGATCTCACCTCAACGGTTCGCGAACTGGTACGCCGCGAGCTGTCGCCGGGGAACTCCGTGACGGTGCACACGAGCGACCCAAACGCAGTGGTGAACCCGCGCGACCACTCGGATCACCGCATGGCGGGTCTCGTGGGCGCGCGCTTCAAGATCGATCTTGGGTGGGCGCTGATCTATTACGTGGGGTACGCCCTCGCAGGTCGTCCCGATAACCGGACCCCGGCGCAGAGGGAACAGAAGACGGCGCTGTTTCTGGTTTACGACCGCGAGATGGTGCTCGCCGACCGGGCATGGGGCACCTACGTCGAGCGGCCGCGTTTTTATTCGATGTGCATGCTGCGGACCTACGCGCGCAGAGTGCGCGGTCGAACGTCGGTCAGCGCGGCAGGCGCACTGTGAACAGCGTTCCCGCTTCGGGCGATGACCGTACGTCAATTCTGCCGCCGTGCGCCGAGGCGATTCGCTCGGCGATGTACAGCCCCAGGCCCAGGTCACCGGACTCCGACCCAGTTGTGCCGCCCGGTCCTCGACGACGCTGGAATGGGCTGAAGAGCGCCCCCAGCTTTGCCTGGGGAATGGCTTCCCCATAGCTATGCACCCTGAACACCACGTCCGCCTCCTCACCCGAAGCCGTCAAGCTGATCACTGTCCGCTCGGTCGCATGCGCAACCGCATGGGAGAGCAGGTTCGTAACCATCTGAGCGATCCGTTCAGCATCCCAACTGGCACGAAGATTACCTGCGGGCGTGAACTGAAGCTTGATCGAGGGATTCGCCGCCCCGACCTCCCCCACGACCCGCCGTACCAGGGCGTCCAGATCCATTTCCTCAGGCGTGATTGGAACACCTGCACTGAGGCCACCACTCGTGAAATCAAGCAGATCCGCGATCATGGTCTCCATCCGCCATGCGCTATTCAGGGTCTGCGTCACGGCGGCCAGATCTGACTCGGGCAACCCTCCGCGGTCGAGCAGGCTCTGCGATCCCTTGATCACGACCCCGAGCGGTGCGCGAAGATCGTGGCCGAGAATGGTCACAAAAACCTCCCTCGAGCGATCGAGGTCCTTCGTAAAGCGCTCGATGGATTCCGCAAGCGCCTGGTCGATCGTTTCGTTGAATCTCATGAGGTCGGCGAGGTCGCTGTCGGCCAGCGTTCCGTTCTCGCTTGTCCAGAGCCGAATGACGCTGGCACGTAGTGCCCGGTACTCGGACGCCATTTCACTGACTGTAAATCCGCTTTCGAGCCGGTCGGATCCGTGAACCTCCGCCGCCGTGTCCGACTTTCCTGATACCACCGGCGCCTGACCCTTTGACTTCGCGGCCTGTGCTGCATTGGTCTGGGGCGTGCGCAGGTCGGCAACGATGGTCTTGAGCATCTCGAGCGCGTGATCGCGGAGAGCAGCCACGTTCATCGACCTGCCGGCCGTACCGCTCGTGGAGGCAAACTCAACCCACTCTTCGAGAATGGGCTTGGTATTCTTTTCTATGAAGTCCGCCAGCCGCACCGATTGCCTCCAGAAAATTCGCAGATTCGCCTGACACTTTAGTCAAGAACAGTGCCTGCGGAGGATCCTGCCAGCGGCTGCTGAGCCGCGAGGTATTTTGTTTTGGGCACAAGCAAGTCGAAGATGACCCGGCCGGGTCTCGAACCCGGGACCTACGGATTAAAGCCGACCCCGAATCGAAAGCAATGTATTCGAGGAAAAGTCTCAATCTCACTGCGCAACAGAAGGGCGATCCCGTTCAGTTTCGAGTCGCTCTAGACCCGCGGCTGCCGGTGTAACCCGGTGACGGATGCAACGGAATGCGTCGCCGGTTCAGGCGTCAGTCCGATTCGTCGCAACAGAACGTCGAATCGTGGATCATCACGCAAGGGCCCGTATCCGGGGTCGAAGTTGAGATAGATCACTCCGGCTGACCTAGCCTGAATTGCCCGATCGAGGCAGGCAAAGGCACGGTCGAAGTTACCCATAGCCGCGTAGCCCATCGCTAGGATCTCTTCGCGGATGTAGTGCATCCGGGCTTGCTCTTCCAACCGGCCTAAAATTTCCTCGGCTTCTTCGCGACGATCGAGCGCCGCGAGCGCCCTGACGATCAATGCGTCATAGGATCGAACAGCGGTATCGAGCCCCTGGCCCTTCCGATACCACTCCAGCGCCCCCTCGGCGTCACCCTGCGCCAGAGTAGCGGAGCCAGCATCGAGATACGACTGGAAGTATTCTCCGTCCAGCTCCAGAGTTTTCTGGCTTTGCGCTATCGCTTCGGAATAGTTACCGGCGTAGAGCAGGAAGCGGCTCAGCCAACGACTGGACTTTGGAAAGATCGGGTCGAGCGCAACCGAACGCCTCATCTCACTGATAGCTTCGCCCAGTTTTCCGACCGTCGGAAGGGCACTGCCGAACGACCAAGCGGCTTCCGCATCGTTCGGATTGAGTGCCACTGCCTGCCTGAGCTGGCGCTCGGCCCCGGCAAAATCCCACTCGTACCAGCACAGCACCTTGCCGAGGGAGGTCATGGCTTCGGCAAGCTGGGGATCATACTCGAGCGCGCGCTTCGACGCTGCCTTGGCCCTGGGATATGCTTCCTCGGGGGCAATCCAGTCGTCGGCGAGCTGGCACCAGCAATCTGCAATCCCCGCATAAGCCCTGGCGAACCCGGGATCCTGCAAAAGAACGTGCTGGTAGAAGTCGAGACTCTTCCTCAAGCCCGGCTCGGTGAACTTGTTGAAAAAGAAGCGGCCCTTCAGGTAGAGGTTATAGGCTTCGAGATTCTTCACCGGCACGACAAGCTGTTCGGATGAGTTGACCAGCCGGAGCTTGAGAGCATCAACTATGGCCCGTGATATCTCGTCTTGAATCGCGAAAACGTCCTCGAGCTGGCGATCGTAAGTCTCCGACCAGAGCTGGTAACCGTTCTCGACATTTACGAGCTGGGCGCCGATGCGAATTCTGCTGCCGATCTTTCTAACACTTCCCTCCAGTACCGTGGTGACGCCGAGCTTTTCGCCTACCTCGCGGACGTCGACAGATTTTCCCTTGAATGCAAAGGAAGAACTTCGCGAGGCTACTTGCAGGCCTTGCACCTTTGCAAGAGCGTTGATGATCTCCTCGGTCATGCCATCGCTGAAATATTCGTTTTCAGGATCCGCGCTGAGGTTCGTCAACGGGACGACGGCGATGGACTTCTGAGGTCGCGGATCGCTCTTGGCCTCTGCGCGCGCGGGAGTTTCCCGGGAACCCCGCCCGATGCGATCGATCGCCTGAATCAGCTGAAGCCCTGACGCCATTCTGTCCACCGGGCTTCGAGTCAGAAGCTTGGCGAGCAGCTCGTCAACTTCCGGGGGAACGTCGCGCGCGGCGCTCACTTTCGGGACTGGCGACATGAAACGCTTTACGAGGATTGCCTGGGCCGTCGCACCCGTGAACAGTGTCTCGCCTGCGAGCATTTCATACAGGACGCACCCCAGGCTGTAGAGATCGCTTCTCCCATCGACGTCGGCTTCGCCGGAGGCCTGCTCCGGGCTCATGTATGCCGGCGTCCCGATGGACATTCCCGTACGCGTGATCGTGCGTCCGCCAGTCACTGCCTTACCGATCCCGAAGTCGGCCACCATCGCCGCGCCCTCATGCAGCAGAATATTCTCGGGTTTGATGTCCCGGTGTACGACGTTGTGCCGGTGGGCGTAGTCCAATGCGGAAGCAGTTTCCCGTGTGAGCCTCAGCGCATCCGGCAACGGAAGTTGCGGCTCGCGGTGCAGGCGATCCCGCAACGTCGCGCCCTCCATGTTCGGCATCACGTAGAAGAGCACTCCGGCAGCACTACCGGAGTCGTGCACCGGCAAGATGTGCGGATGAGTGAGACCCGCAGCGAGCTTGATCTCCCTAAGAAAGCGATCCTCGCCTATCTCCGCCGCGAGCTCAGGGCGGAGCGCCTTCAGTGCGACAGTACGGTCGTGCCGAAGGTCGTTGGCAAGGTACACGATCGCCATGCCACCTTCGCCGAGTTGGTGGAGGATCGTGTAGCGCCCTTGCAAACCTTCGGTAAGCCGCTGCTCCAAGCCTATCATTGTTCGGGAAGATGCAGCGGCAGCATGCACTCTGGCTACCGCCGGCGCGGTATTGGCTTGCGATTCGAATCAGAAACCCATGCCTGATCGGCACGAGATGAAGGAATGACCCGGCCGGGTCTCGAACCCGGGACCTACGGATTAAAAGTCCGTTGCTCTACCAACTGAGCTACCGGGTCTGAACGACGGCAAGCGCTAAAGTTAGTCGGACCTACGCAGGAAGCGCCACGCGGCCATGTAGGGAAAAAAAGTAGGCACTTCCTTCTCGGACTCAGGCGTCATGCCTGCGTTAGGCCGGCACCTGAGTTGAGGTAACGACTACCGGAAGCTCGCCGTGAAGCGCCTTTCGATGCGAGCAGCGTCCCAGGCTTCAACCGGACGATTCAGGGCCGTAACCCGATCCCCGCGAGCAAAAGCGGATAGCGAGTGTCCGCCCGGAATGCGGTGAGCAATGGGTCGGTCCGGAGCAGGATCAACGTAGGAACGTCCCATTTCGCGCCCGTGGCAAGCGTAACGTATGCGCGATCGACATGACCGTTGATCGCCTCCGCCAGAGCTAACTGTATCCGTGTCCGGTCATCCGCCACTTCAGTACGTATCTCTCGGAGAATGGAATCGGCTTCACTGCGTCGGCCCGTGCGTGCGTACGTGAGAGCCAGGGCACCTTTCACATTGGGAAATCCGGGAGCGTCGCGATGGGCTCGCTGCAGAAGCGGCAAGGCGTCGCTATAGCGTCCCTCCGCAGCCTCCAGCGCACCCAGGAAATACGGAATTATGGCATTCTCTGCGCTCAACCGCACTGCCTTTTGCAGCTCTACCCTCGCCTGCGGATAGTTCTTCCGTCCGAGGAGGAGGACTCCCTGATGTCCATTCGCGGGTACTGACAGGGGGTCCAGAGAAAGAGTAGCGCGGTTCTGCGCGCTCGCCTCGTCCAGACGCCCGGCGATAGTGAGAAGCAGTGAGTAGTAATGATGAGCCAGCGGATAGCTGGGGTTCAGCTCGATCGCTTTTCGCAATGACTTCTCGGAGTCGACGAATTTTCCACGCGAGACGAGCACGAATCCCTTGGATGAATGTGCCTCGGGCAGGGAGGAGTTGAGAGCAAGCGCACGGTTTGCGGCAATCTCGGCTTGGTTTAGAGCTTCGGAAAATGGCATGTAACCATAGTTCGACATCACTACGTAAGCCTCCGCCAATCCCGCGAACGGAAGTGCAAAACCCGAGTCATGCTGAATGGCGCTTTGAAAAAACCCAACGGCGTTTTCCACTCCTTCCCGGCTGCGCTTGTTCCACGCGAAGCGGCCTCGCAGGTAGAGATCGTAGGCCTCCATGTCACGCGTCTCTCTGCCGCCCAGACTTGCGCGCTGGCTCTCGGTCAGCCGCACGTTCAACGCCGCGACAACCGCGCGTGCGATCTCCTCCTGCACCAGGAACACGTCCGCCAGGTCTCTGTTGAACGCCTGCGACCAGAGCACTGTACCGTCCGCTGCACTAACGATTTGAGCGGTCACCTTCAGACGATTGCCGCTCCGACGTGCGCTTCCTTCGACAAGAGTCGCCACGCCCAGAGTGTCGGCTATTGCCGATGCGCTGAGACCTTTCTTATCCAGAGCAAACACCGACGTGCGGGCGGCAACCCGGAGCCCGCGAATCTGCCCCAGTGCGTTGATCAACTCGTCGGTAAGACCATTCGAGAAGTGCTCGTTCTGAATGTCTCCGCTGGTGTTCACGAAAGGGAGAACAGCTACAGCCTGCGGGACTGGCGCGCCGCGCACCGCGTCCGGCCTCCCCCCCCGGGATGTTTGAGGATCACGTTCCGGCGCCACTTTGTACGCACCGTATCCGACGGTGAGTAGCAGAGCCACCGCTCCCGCGACCGCTGCAAGAGACATCCGGAGCGGGCGAGCCCCGGATTCTGCCGGCACACTCACGCCTGGCCGCGATGCAAGCGCTGATGAAAAGCGCGGATCCGATATCGCGCCGCTGGAGAGAACCGCATCGATAGCCTCGACGACACTGGCAGCGCTCTGCGGCCGGTCACCGGGGCTCTTCAGGAGAAGCTGCATCGTGAGGTCCCCGATCGCTGCCGGAATGCCCGGGCAGCGAATTCCGAGCGGCTCCGGCTGAGCAGCCATGTGCGCCGTGATCACCTGGTGTGCACTTCCACTGAACGGTGGCGCTCCCGTAAACAACTCATACGCCACGACTCCGAGCGAGTAAATATCCGACCGATGATCGGTGGCCGGGTCCCCCGACGCTTGCTCGGGCGACATGTACGCTACTGATCCCACCACGAATCCCGCTCCGGTCACGGTGAAAATGGATTGGTTCGGGCCGGCGGCAGCATTTGCCAGCGCCTTCGCGACTCCGAAGTCTGCAACCACCGCATGTCCGTTCTCGAGCAGGACGTTTTCGGGCTTGATGTCCCGGTGAACCACTCCCTGCTCGTGCGCGTACGAAAGAGCTTCAGCGATCTCGCGGACAATCCGGACGGATTCACGCAGCGGCATCGAGTCGCCTCGAGTGAGCCGGGCACGAAGCGTCTCGCCTGCGACAAACGGCATCGTATAGTACAGAAGCTTCACCAGCTCCAGCCGAGTGTCCGTCACGCTATTTGGCCGCAACGTGACTGACCGGACCGTAATCTCCAACTCTTTCGTCGTTCCCTTCAGCACATTTGCAGTCGGCGCACTGCGACCGCCGCGAACTTTCGGGATCCGGATCGACGTGTCGGAATGATTGTCGGCCCTCAAAAGTCCGGCGCGCTGCCAACTGAGCAACCGGGTCGCAATCGTGGGCGTTGGAGAATCGCCGTGTAACCTGGCGGCTGCTACGTTCAGACGACAGTCAGAGAGGATTGCCCGGTGCGCACTGATGCTGCGTTTGTTCTCGTGCCATACGATTCGGCCCGGCGCGACTGGAGGATGGGTCGCGGTCCGGCGGAACTCGCACGCCGGATGCGGGAACGCCGGCATCACGAGGTCGACTACAACATGGAAGCCGTGGAGATCGCTGCGACCAATGCACCAGGCGAGCTCGACGCGAGTTTTTCCCTCTACCAGGACCTCGCGCTCAAAGTTCGCGCGATCAGGGAGAGTAGGAAGCTTCCCGTTGTGTTGAGCGGGAATTGCGCCGCCACACTCGGCACTGTTGCGGGCGCAGGCGAGCCGGGTGTTGTCTGGTTTGACGCTCATGGCGACTTCAACACTCCGCAAACCAGCAGCACCGGTTTTCTCGACGGAATGTCACTGGCCGCTCTGACGGGCGCGTGCTGGAGCGAGCATACGGCGACGATACCCGGCTTCGTCCCCGTCGCTGCCTC
>DATLXE010000071.1:0-2822 GCA_035575795.1 Gemmatimonadaceae bacterium | reverse complement strand
CCCCTTGCGGCGTGGCCCGAGCTCGTGCAGCGCCCGGGCGACGCCCTCTTTGCCGGCGCCGGTTTCCCCCGCGATCAGGGCGGTCCGCACATGCGGCGCCACACGACGTATAAGGTCGAACAGTTGCTGCATGACGGGGCTGCGGCCGATCATCCCGCAGAGGCCGAGGCGCTGCGCGGTGGCGTTCTCCGCTTCGAGCAGCGCCACGCGGCGCGCCAGGCCGTCACGCACCCCGCCGAGCAGTTGGCGCAGCCGCTCGATATCGAGTGGCTTGCTGAGGTAATCGAGGGCCCCCAGCTTCACCGCCTCGATCGCCGAGTCGATCGAGGCGTGCGCCGTCATCAGGATCACCTGGCACTCGGGCTGCAACTGCCGGATGGCCTGCAGCACCTCGATGCCGCCAAGTTCGGGCATCCGCAGGTCGACGAGCGCCGCGTCCGCGGGACGCAGCGCGACTTGCGCCAGGGCCAGGCGCCCACTCGTGTGCACCTCCACGTCGAAGCCGGCCGGGCGGGCAATACGCTCAACCAGCGCCAGCATTCCTGGTTCGTCGTCGATGACCACGAGGCGCGGCTGCGGCGCCGCCACTACTGCTCCTCCGCTGCGGACAGGAGTCCGATCGCCGTCACTGCTGCCGCCAGGATTTCCTGCAGGTCACCGCGGTGCCTGTCATCGGCCGTCATGTCTTCTTCCATCAGGCGGGCGTAGCCGATGACGATCGCCAGCAGGTTCCGGATTTTGTGTTCGAGTGTGTTGTCCATTATTCAGGCCCGGCCGGTGCGGGGTGCGCCCTTCGATCACCTCGCGGACACGCTCGTTCAGTGCCGCGGCGGTGAAAGGCTTCTGCAGCAACTCGATCCCCGGACCGAGCGGTCCCTGCTCGACGATCGCCCCTTGCGTGTAACCGGACATGTACAGCACTTTGAGCCCCGGCTGCTGTTCCTGCAGCCGCGCGAAGAGCTTCGGTCCGCTGATCCCCGGCATGACCACGTCGGTGAGCAGCAGGTCGATCACCTTGGCGTGCTTCGCAAACACGGCCTCGGCGTGGTCCGCGTCGTTGGCGTCGAACACTCTGTAACCGGACTGTTCGAGTATGCGCCGCGTCAGCAGCCGAACGCCGTCCTCGTCCTCGACCAGCAGGATGGTTTCGTTACCGCGAATCGTCCCGCCGCGATCCGGCGCGGCGGGGAGCAGCGCCTGCGGGTCCCCCTGTGCACAGGGCAGGTAGACCTCGAATGTCGCCCCTGCGCCAGGGGTGCTCGTCACGGACACGGTGCCGCCCGTCTGTTTGACGATGCCGTAGACAGTCGCGAGGCCGAGTCCGGTGCCCTTTCCCGGTAACTTGGTGGTGAAGAAGGGCTCGAACAGCCGCTTCCGGACGGACTCCGTCATACCGGTTCCGTTGTCGGCCACGGCGAGCAGCACGTAACATCCGGCAGCGATGCCGAAGCTGTGGGCGTCCGGTTCCTCCACCTCCACGTTCGAGGTGCGGAACGACAGCCGCCCCCCGGTCGGCATCGCATCCCGGGCGTTCACGGTGAGATTCATGAGCACCTGTTCGAGCTGGCCGGCGTCCGCGCGAACGGCCCAGACGTCTGCAGCGAGGGCGTGCTCGACGAGGATGTCCTCGCCGATCAACCGGGCGAGCATGTCCTGCATGCCGAGCACCAGCGCGTTGAGGTCCACGTTCGTCGGCTGCAGCACCTGCTTGCGGCTGAAGGCCAGTAACTGGCGCGTCAGCGCCGTGGCCCGCTGGCCCGCCCGCACCACTTCGTCGAGGTCGGCGCGCCGGGGATCGCTGACGCCCAGGGTCTCGATGACGAACGCGGAATACCCGAGCACGACGGTCATGAGGTTGTTGAAGTCGTGCGCGATCCCGCCGGCGAGCTGACCGACGGCTTCCATCTTCTGCGACTGCTGGAACTGCGATTCGAGCGACTTCCTCTCGCTGATCTCGGTGTCCACGCCGAGCAGGCGGACCGGTGTGCCCCCCTCGTCGCAGATCACCTGCGCGAGCCCGGAGTGCCAGTGGACCGTGCCGTCAGGCCAGACGGCGCGGAACTCGACCTGCAGCTCCGTCCGGTTCGCAACCGCCGCTTCCAACGCGTTCTGCAGCATCACCCGGTCGTCGGGATGCACCAGTTGCAGGAACTCGTCAGACGACCGCGGGGCCTCCGCGGCGGTGACACCGTAAAGGGACGGCATGGTGCCGGACCACGTAAGCAGCCGCGTCTTGAGGTCGATCTCCCACACACCCATCCGCGCAGCATTGAGCGCGTAGGTCGTGCGCGCTTCCGTCTCGCGCAGGACGGCCGCCTGCCTTTCGAGCTCCTGAGCAAGGCAGCCGCGCTCGAGATCCGACTTCCGCCGGGCGAACTCGGCCGCGCGGCGCTCCGTGATGTCGCGGACCATCGCCAGTGAGCCGGCGTAACAGCCGCCACCCTCGAACATCGGGACAACTTCGAGGTGCCCCCAGAAACGGGTGCCGTCGGTCCGCAGAAACTCCACGTCGGACTGGTACGGGGCTGGACGTTCGAGGTACTGGGCGAACGCCAGTTTCCTCGGCTCGTCGAGGAATTCAAGAGGGGAACGGCCCAGCTCCATGTTCTCCTCGCAGCGGAGCATCTGCGCCATCCGCCGGTTCATGAAGGCCGTCGTATGCGTGCTGTCGCTCAGCCAGATCCCTTCGTTCGTGTTCTCGACGATGTGCCGGTAGCGTTCTTCACTTTGCCGCAGCGATTCCTGCGCTTTCGCCAGGAGCAGCGGTGTGCTGTGAGCGGGATCGACGACGGCATCGATCTGACCCGCGAGCAGAGCTTCGA
>DATLXE010000070.1:0-1523 GCA_035575795.1 Gemmatimonadaceae bacterium | reverse complement strand
CACGGGAGACGCTGCAGTCGCTGGTCAAGCGATTCCCGTCGGGCCGTCACGCGGCAACCGCAAACTTTCGCTCGGGGCTGATCGCGTTCATCAACGGAAATCACCGCGCCGCGGCAGCGGATTTCGACGCCGTTGCCTCCGGTCCGCCCACGAGCACGGAAGCAGCCGCAAGCGCGTACTGGTCCGGGCGCTCCTGGGCAGCGCTAGGCGACACGGCAAAGAGCCGGGGCAAATGGCGCGCAATGATCGCCCGCGAGCCGATGAGCTACTACTCGGTGATGGCCGCGCGCCGGCTGAACGTTCCAGTCATCAAGCCCGACACGGTGCTCACGGTCACGGCAAAGCTCCCCGACGTTGAAGAAGTCATGTCGCGCCTAACCATACTGCGCGAGGTCGGGATGGACACCGAAGCAACGTTCGAGAGCGACCGCATCTTCCGTGAGGCAATGCAGGACAAGACCCGGCTGCTCGCCACTGCCCGTGCGCTGGCTGGCGGTGATCAGTCGGGAAGATCCATTGCGCTGGGCAGGCGGGCGCTCGACGAAGTCGGCCGAACTCCGGAAGCCTACCGGCTCCATTTTCCGGTGCTCGAGCGTGAGACGTTGATCTCGAGCTCGAAGGAGAACGGACTGAAGCCGGCGTTCGTGGCATCGCTCATCAAGCAGGAGTCCAGCTTCAATCCCCGTGCAACTTCCCCCGTCGGCGCGCGGGGACTCATGCAGCTTATGCCATCGGTGGGCAAGGACCTGGCGGCATCACGCGGTCTTGGTCCGTGGGACCCGGAGATTCTTTACGACCCTGCGGTTAGCATCAGACTCGGGACTGCGCACCTCCGCGCGCTGGTGCGGCGTTACCCGGAAGTGGTGAAGGTGCTGGCGGCGTACAACGCTGGCGAGTCGCGGGTGGAGAGGTGGAAGACCAAAAAGGGAGCCGCGGATATGGAGATATTCACGGAGCGCATCCCGTTCATGGAGACGAGGGATTACGTCAGGATCATTCTCAGGAACCAGGCGTTTTACGAGGCGCTATACCCATGGTAGGATCGCAGGAACCTGCAACTGAGAGAGACGCAGATCCCCGCTTTGAGAAGCGTAGTTCCTCGTTGCTAGAGAAGACGTTTCTGCCAACTCGCCTGACCTGCGCGAGAGGCTCAGAAGATTCTTTATCTAGCGACTAGGCTTCTGTGCTTCTCGTAGCAGCCAACTGCGTAGTTTCTCAGTGGCAGTTCAGGTAGTTTTCAGTGGCAGTTTACCGGGTAACGGATTCGTCACGTTCCCGCTCTTTCTCCTTCTTCCGCAACTTCAGTTTATCCAGCACCCACGTTCCTGGCACCATGAAAAGGGGCGTCAAAAACAGTCCCAGCAGGCTGTTAAGCCAGATCAGCGCCAGGTAAAAAGCGATCAGGCCGAGCGAAACCCAGAGTGTGCCGAGCGGACCGTGCGTTTCCAAGCGAAGCCCCCCCGCGGTTAGGTAAATTAAAAGTATCATGGCGATTGCGCGGGATGACGCGTCGGTTGTCGAAT
>DATLXE010000069.1:0-6310 GCA_035575795.1 Gemmatimonadaceae bacterium | reverse complement strand
CAGTCTTCTGGAGCAGGCCGGCATCGATCAACGCGTGCACATCCCCGTGCACGGCCTTCACGTCGCGCCGAACCCGGCGCGCGACTTCGCGGATCGTCAGCGGCCCTTGGCCGGCCATGACCTTGAGCACCTCCCATCGCTTGGCGGTGAGCACTTTCCACAGCAGTTCCGGCGTGGCGAAGCTGATGCGCGCGCGCTGCTTCTTGCCCCTGAACGCCTCCAGTGCTCGACGCGTCACGTCCTCCCGGGAGGCGACTTCCAGCATCACCGTCTTCACCTTCGCTGTCTCCATGCGTCGATGTCCGCCCAGAAATCGGCCAGGAGTTTCTCGTAGCCGCTGAACGAATAGGTTGTCTCAACGTCGCCGACGTGCCGGTGATCGCCCTTGCCCGTTTCGTTGTCGTAGCGCAACACGCATGCGTCGCCGACGACGAGCGCCAGCCGGTACTTGAACCGGTGGGTCGAGCCCCTGACTGGCTGCGGAACACGCCAGACGACGATCTCGGCGAAGGCATTCTCGGCCAGAACGTGGCGCTCTTGTGCCAACACCTCCGCCTTCATGTTGGAGAGTATACCAACACCTATGATGTTGTCAAACACTCCAACACAGACTGGTTGTCGAGCGCATTCGCGGGTCAGACGCAGATTGAAGGGATAGGAAAATGCGTAAGTCGGTATAATCTGCCCGCCGGTCCCTCCCAAACCTATGGCACTCCAGTCGGGTACGCGTTTTGGTCCCTACGAGATCCTCGAGCTCGCAGGCGCTGGTGGCATGGGCGAAGTCTACAAAGCCCTCGACACGCGCCTCGATCGGACCGTCGCGATCAAGGTGCTGCCGCCCCACGCCTCCGGGATAAGCGATCTGAAACAGCGCTTCGAGCGAGAAGCGCAGACCATCGGCAGCCTGAAGCACCCCAACATTTGCATGCTGCACGATGTCGGCAGGGAAGGCGGCACCGACTTCATCGTGATGGAGTACCTCCAGGGCGAGACGCTCGCCGATCGACTCGCGCGGGGGCGAGGAAGGGGGTCTGGCGCGACCGCAGCCGGTGCGGCCAAACCGGCGAGCGGGAGCAGCGCCGCAGGATCCGGGTCGCAGACGGGAACGAGCAAGAGCGAAGGGACGACGGCCGGGCGAGCGCTGAAGCTCGACGAGGCTTTCGGCATTGCCATTCAGATCGCCGACGCACTCGATCAAGCCCACCAGCACGGCGTGGTCCACCGCGATCTGAAGCCGGCCAACGTCATGCTGCTCCCGTCGAGTGGAGGCTCCCAGTCCGGCGCCTCGCATGTGAAGCTGCTCGACTTCGGGCTGGCGAAATTGATGTCTTCCGCAGAGCCGATCGGGTCTGCGGAGACGATCCAGGCGGACCTCACCGGACCGGGTACGATCCTCGGCACCGTGCGCTACATGGCGCCGGAGCAGGTGGAGGGAAAGCCCGTCGACGCGCGCACCGACATCTTCGCGTTCGGCGCCGTCCTCTACGAAATGCTCGCCGGCCGGAAGGCGTTCGACGGCAAGAGCCAGCCGAGCCTGATCGCGGCGATCATGAACGTCGATCCGACGCCGTTGTCGGCGTTGCTGCCGGTGACGCCACGGGCGCTCGATCGGCTCGTGACGCGCTGTCTCGCCAAGGATCCGGACGATCGCTGGCAGACCGCGCACGATCTGCTGATCCAACTGCGCTGGATCGCAGGGCGTGGCACGAAGGGTGGCGCACCTGCCGCAACCGGCGCGCGCGCGAAGCGCGAACCGTGGACGCTGGCGGCACTCGCGGCGGGCGTGTTGATCACCGCCGGCCTGGCCTTCCCAGCCGTTCGGTATTTGCAAGGGCCCGCGGAACCAGACGATTTCCGATTCCGCGTACCGGCCGTCGGGCTGAGCGCGTCCGACATTGCCATCTCGCCTGATGGACAGACCATCGCCATGGTGGCTCGACCGGCTGGAGATGCCGCAGCGCTCTATGTCCGCCCGGTGAATGACGTCACGTTCCGGAAGCTCGCCGGCACCGACAGTGCCGCGCAACCGTTCTGGTCGCCAGATAGCGGAACCATTGGCTTCGTCATGGGGGGCCGCCTAAAAAAGGTCGCGGCCTCGGGCACCCCGCCGCAAGAGATCGGCACCGTCGAGGGATCATTCTTCGGCGGCACATGGGGCGCGGACGGGACGATCCTGTTTGGATCGGCCGCGGGCGTGCGACGCATCTCGGCTGAAGGCGGTGCGTCAGAAGTCATCACGACGGTTGAGAAACCCGAGACCGGACACTATTGGCCGTGGTTCCTGCCCGACGGCAAACATTTCCTGTATCTCGCGTGGTCCAGCGAGACTGACAAGCGGGCGATCTTCGCCGCCACCATCGGAGCGAAGGACAAGACCCGGCTGCTGGCCGCCGATTCCAATCCGCAGTTCGCGTCCGGATTCCTGTTATTCCGTCGCGACGCCACCGTGCTGGCGCAGCCCTTTGACGCCGACCGCCTGGTGTTGTCGGGAGGCCCCGTTCAACTTGCCGGCGAGGTCGGGTTCAACCTCACGAACGGACGCGGGTTTTTCGACGCCTCTCAAAGCGGCACCTTGCTCTACTTTCAGGGTGCGGCCGGCGGCGCCGGAACGGGGCGTTCGGGCACCGACCCGGGCTGGCAGTTCGGCTGGCACGATCGCACCGGTCGCCTGCTGACGGTAGCGGGCGATCCGGGACCCTATGGAGATTTCGACGTGTCCCCGGATGAAAAAATGATCGCCATCACGCGGCAAGACCCAGGCGCGCCAGGGTCGGATGTCTGGGTGATCGACGTGCAGCGCGGGGTCTCCACCAAGCTGACGCTGGATCCGTCTGATGACATGAACCCCGTCTGGGCGCCAGACGGCAAGCGCATTGCGTTCGTCACGTATCGCAAAGGCAACGCCGACATCTTCGTCAAGAACGCCAACGGCGTCGGCCCGGAGACACCGCTCCTCGAGTCTTCGGCCGACGAGTTCGTGGAGGATTGGTCGAAAGACGGAAAGTATCTTATTTACAAACTGGGCCAGAGCGAGTTCGAGGATCTGTACGTGCTCCCTCTTGATGCCGCAGGCCAACCCGGCAAGCCGTTCCCCGTCGTCCAAGGCCCGTACCACAAGGACGAGCCCCAGTTGTCCTACGACGGCAAGTGGCTCGCCTATGTGTCCGACGAAACGGGGAGGTTCGAGGTCTATGTGACGTCGTTCCCGGAACTCGATCAGAAACTGAAGGTCACCGACGCCGGCGGCGGACGGCCGCGATGGCGGCGTGACGGGAAGGAAATCCTCTTCATCCTGCTGCAGTCCCCGGTGATGGCTGTGGATTTCATGCCGGGGCCGAAGATCGACGCCGGCCTTCCACACCAGTTGTTCTCGAACAACGCGCCCGGCGGCGCCGTTGCGACGCGCCATCTGTGGGACGTCTCTGCCGACGGCCAGCGGATCTTCATCAGAACTGCCGCGAGCATCGCGGGCGGCAACTTCGGTGTGCCGACAGTTCCGTCGAACTTCGTTCCGACGGGTCAGGTGCCCGCGACGGCTGGTCAAGCTGGCAACGCGCCCCCCCTCCCGGCCGCCGCCAACAACGGGCTCACCGTCGTCCGCAACTGGACCGCGGCTTTCCGGAAAGTGGTGAAGTGACGTGTCACTAAGCGCCGGGACACGACTCGGGCCATACGAGATCGTCGCGCCGATCGGGGCGGGCGGCATGGGCGAGGTGTACACGGCCACTGACACGCGCCTGTCGCGGACGGTGGCGATCAAGGTGCTGCCGCCGCACTGGGCGAACAACGCCGAGATGAAGGAGCGGTTCGAGCGTGAGGCTCGGACGGTGGCGTCGCTCAGCGATCCGCGCATCTGCGCACTGCACGATATCGGTCATCACGAGGGCGTCGACTTCCTGGTCATGGAGTATCTGGAAGGCGAAACGCTCACCGCGCGGATCGCGCGCGGTCCGCTCGGGCTCGATCACTCCTTGACGATTGCGATCGCCATCGCCGGTGCGTTGGACCAGGCACACCGCCAGGGAGTGGTGCATCGCGATCTCAAGCCGTCAAACGTCATGCTCACCAAGAGCGGGGCGAAGCTCCTGGATTTTGGGCTCGCGAAGGTGGCGCAAGGACCGGCACCGGCCGGCCGTGAACTGAGCGCGCCGGGTGTGGTGCTGGGCACGCTGCAGTACATGGCGCCCGAGCAACTGGAAGGCGCCGAGGCCGATGCGCGCTCCGATATCTTCGCGCTTGGCGTCATGATTCACGAGATGGTGACCGGCAAGAAGGTGTTCGACGGCAAGAGTCGCGTGCTGCTGATGTCGGCGATCGCGACCCACACGCCGCCGCCGCTGTCGCACGCCGATCCGGCAACGCCGCCGGAACTGGAACACGTGGTTGAGACGTGCCTGGCGAAGGACCCTGCGGAGCGCTGGCAGACCGCGCGCGATGTCCTGGCGGAGCTTCAAGCGATCGCCGAAGGAAGTACCGACACCGAAGCCGCTGGCGCCATCGTCAAGCTTTCCGGAACGCAGGCTCGGCTCTATCGCGCGCTGGCGGCCGGCGCGTTGCTGGCCGCGGTGGGCGTGTCGGCGCCGGCGGTCCTGTATCTTCGGGGCGACGCCGTCCCCGCGGAATCCCGATTCCGGGTCCCGATCCAGGTGACGGCGCAGCCGACGGCCGTCGGCGTTAACACTGTGGCCGCCGGCGTCCTGTTTGGGCTGTCGAGTTTCGCGGTGTCGCCGGATGGCCGGTCAATCGCCTTCATCGCGCGCCAGAACGCGGTCGACCCCTTCACCCTCTACGTCCGCCCGGTCGGCGCCGTCGCACCACGGGAGCTGACGACGACCGACAGAGGCGCCGTTCAACCGTTCTGGTCCGCGGATGGCCGCTCGATCGCATACGTCGCCGGCGGGCGGCTGAAGAAAATTGCGGCGTCGGGCGGGCCGCCGCAGGATCTCTGCTCGGTTGATGGTTTTTCTGGCGGTGCCTGGAACCAAGAGGGCGTCATCATCTTCGGGTCCGCCAAAGGCCTGTTCCGGCTCCCGGCCGAGGGCGGCACACCAGAGGCGATCACGTCATTGGAGTCCTCCGAATCGGCGCACTACTGGCCGAGCTTTCTTCCCGATGGACGACGCTACCTGTTTACGGTGTGGTCCACTGATGTGTCGGCGCGTGGCGTTTACTCCGGCACACTCGGCTCGAAGGAGAAGACACGCGTCCTCGCCGCCGAATCAAACGCGTTTTATTTAGACACGGGTCATCTGCTGTTTCATCGCGGCAAGGCCGTCTACGCGCAGTCCTTCGACCCGGCGTCGCTCGCGCTGTCGGGAGAACCGACGCGTGTGGCCGATGAGGTCAGTTTCGACGATGCGGATGGGCGTGGCCATTTCACGGCGTCTCCGGGTGGCGTGCTCGCCTACTTCCAGAACAACGGCGCGGCCGGGAACACCGGCGCCCAGGCAGATTCCGCGGAATGGCACCTGGCGTGGGCGGGCCGCAGTGGCCAGGTGGCGGAGAGGCCGGGGCCTGCGGGCAGTTTCCGCGGCGTTGAGGTGTCGCCCGACATGAAGCGGATTGCCGTCCACCGCCATGAGCCGGCGGGCGGCGACATCTGGATCGTCGAGCCTTCCGGTTCGGACACGCGTCTGACGTGGGATGCCGCTCAACACAACGCGAGCCCGGTGTGGTCGCCCGACGGACGCGACATCGTGTTCAGCTCGCTCCGAAACGGGAAATCTGGCATTTATCGGAAGAGATCCGACGGATCAAGCGTGGAAGAGCTCCTGGTCGAATCCGACCTCCCGAAGGCGCCGATGTCGTGGTCGAGTGACGGGAAGTCGATTGTCTTCGGCGTGCAGGATCCGAAGACCAAGGGCGATCTCTGGGTGTTGTCGCTGGCCGACAAGCAGGCGACGCCGCTCGTCAACTCGCCGTCCAACGAGACGCACGCGCAGATCTCGCCGGACGGTCAGTGGATCGCCTACAGCTCCGACTCGGTGGGGAGCCGCCGGGAAATCCACGTGCAGCCCTTTCCCACCGGGGCCGGCCGGTGGCAAATCTCCGACGCCGGCGGCGACTGGCCGCGGTGGCGCAACGACAGCAAGGAGCTGTACTACCATTCACTTGGCCAGGTGAGCAACCCGCAGGTTGCGGGAAATCCGGCATTTGTCGGCCCGCTCTATTCCGTGTCGGTGAATGGGGCCGGCGCGAGCTTCGGACACGACCCGCCAAAAGCGTTTCTGAATCTGCGGGCCGTCAACCTTCCACACGGCGGCGTGGACTACCACACCTACGCGATCTCTCCCGACGGGCAGCGGTTCCT
>DATLXE010000068.1:0-11111 GCA_035575795.1 Gemmatimonadaceae bacterium | reverse complement strand
GGGCCCTTCGGGCTGAGCAGCGCGGGATCGTCGGGCCGGGTCGAATCGAAAGTCGGAAGGCTGGCAGGCCGGGCAACGTTGTGTATCATCACCTGTCCGCCCAATCCAACCTTCGTCCTCCCCCGATCATGACTGTCTCCGCTTCACTCCTCCGGCTGTTCGCCCTTTGCGGGCTGCTCGCAGCCTGCACCAGAAGCGCGGAAACGCGGCTCGTGCCGACCGAGCTCCGGTACGTATCCCGGGCGGAATGGGGGGCCAAACCTCCGGTGCTGCCGATGCGCCCGCACGTGCCGACGCGCGTGACCATCCACCATACCGGCGTGGCGCAGGATCCGTCGAAGACGATCGTCCAGAAGCTCCGCGGTCTGCAGCTCTTTTCGCAACGCGACGACTCGCTGGCGAGCGGACGGAAGAAGCCGGCCTGGGCAGATGTGCCTTACCACTTCTATGTGGCCTACGATGGATCGGTGGGCGAGGCGCGTGACTGGAACTACGCGGGCGATACGAACACCACGTACGATCCGGCGGGGCACCTGCTGATCGTGGTCGAGGGAAACTTTCAGCGCGACACTCTCTCGAGCGCGCAGCGGCGCACGCTGGATGTTCTCGTGCCGGCGATGGCGCGGCGCTTCAAGGTTCCGCCGGAGCGGCTCGCGTCGCACCGTGACTTTGCGGAAACATCGTGCCCGGGCGCGAACATCTACGCCCTCCTGCCTCACTATCGATCGCTGATCGCCGCCGCCCGCTAGGGGCGGCTGGGGGGGCTAGTGCCGGGCGAAGACCTTTGTCTTTCCCTTCTTGTCGAAGGAGACGACATCGTACTTCTGCTTGCGCGGACCTTCCATCCCCGGCGAGCCCATCGGCATTCCCGGCACGGCCAGGCCGGCAATCCGGGGCTTCTGCTTGAGCATCCGAAGAATGTCCGCGGCCGGCACATGTCCCTCGACGAGATATCCGCCGACGACGCCCGTATGACACGATTCGAGTGAGCCCGGCACGCCGAGGTTTGCTTTTATCTCGGTCATTTCGCGCGTGTCCTTCGATTCGACCTTGAATCCGTGCTTGATAAGGTGGTCGACCCAGTTGTTGCAGCAGCCGCAATCCGGATCCTTGTACACGGTAATAACAGGTTGCTTCGAGCCCGGCGTCTCCGGTGCAGGTGCCGCTGCTCCTGTCGTCAGCGTCAGCGCAAAGAAAGCAGCGGCGAGCGTGAACCTTCGTCTTGTCGAATGCATTGAGTCTCGTCGGATTGTTTGTACGCCACGCAATCTAACCGTGCGCTGCGTTATTCAGGCAGTTATACCCCCGTGAACAATTCTTGTTTTCGGTATTTGTTCGGGATAAGTTTAACGACCCCTGCCATGACCTTTATCTGCCTGTGGAGCCCCGCCTTTTCCGGCCTCGATCCGGAGCTGTTTCAAACGGTCACATCCGAGCTGCTGAAGGTGGCGCCCAGGATCGCTGTCGGGAGCGACGGAAAGATCTGGGCTGATGCACGGGGGCTGAGCGCCGAGCCCGTAGCGCGCGATCTTCTTGGTCTCCTGCGGCGTCAGGGCATTGAAGGTGCGAGAGCCGTGATCGCCACGACCGCCATCGCCGCCGAGGTGGGCGCGCGTCATGGAAGGAGTGAGCTGACGACGATCGCGCCCGGCGAAGACCGCGCCTTCATCGCCAACTGGCCCGTCTCCGTTCTCGATCCCTCACGAGGCCTTGCCTCGCTGCTCGACGGAATCGGAATCGAGTGCTGCGCTGACATGGCCGCGCTCGACCATGAATCGGTGGAAGTCCGCTTCGGAGCGGAGGGCGAGAAGCTGTGGCGGCTCGCCCGCGCCGATGACTCGCGCCGGATCTTCACGAGCGCCCAGCGCGCTCTTCCCATCGCGTCGCTCGACTGGGTGGAATACACGCTCCGGGATCCGGAGCGCCTCGTCTTTATCCTCAACTCGCTCACCGGCACCATCTGCGGCGAGCTCAAGGCACTCGGCCAGTGCGCGCGCGAGATGACGCTGCTGTTCTCGCTCGCCAATCGCGAGACTCACGATCATCTGGTTCGACCCGCGCGATCGACGGCGAGCCACAAGGCCTGGATGCGCCTCATCCGCACCCACCTCGACCGCATCACGCTGCCCGACGGCGTCACCGGCATCACTGTGCGCGTCGACGCGGTCACGGGCGAAATCGAACGGCAGGGAGACATCTTCGACCGCGGGTTCGCAACTTCGCGCGCCGCCGAGGAGACGATCGCGCAGCTGCTCGATGACCAGGGCGCCGTCGTCGTGACGCCGCGCAATAACAGGCATCCGCTCATCGACCGCCGCACCGAATGGGTGAGCCAGGAGCCGGCGCAGGCATCGGCGCGCATTCAGCTGCGCGAGCGGGCCGTGAAAGCGACCGCCGCGCCGCGGCTCACGCTGCAGCTCCTGCCCGAGCCGCGGCGGATAGCCGTGAAAACGAAAAAGCGGCGCGACCACGAGATGCCGGTAGAGTTTCGCGACAAGCAGTGGCTCGTGCTTCTTTCCGCCGCCGGCCCGGACCGTGTGTCGGGCGGACGGTGGAGCGAGCCTTACGCGCGGGAATACTTTCGGTGTGTTACCGATGAAGGGATGATGGTGTGGCTCTACCGCGATGCGCGGGATGATGCGTGGTACATGCATGGATGGTGGGACTGACTGCAAACAGCAGCTGCATGCCTTGCAGTTGCGGGCACGCGCCGTGCAACACTGCCGACTATGACGAAGCGACAGCGCGGCCACCCTCATGGCGACCATTTCGCGGTCGGCCTCCAACCATCGCCGACGCTCACGGATCACGACAAGCGCCTGCTCGAGACGCTCCGTCCCGCAGGCATCATCCTCTTCAAGGGAAATTTCCGCCACGACGCCAGCGGCTACGGCGACTGGCTCGCGACGTACCGCAAGCTGCTCGCTGACGTGCGAGCCTGCATCGGCCGCGACAAGCTGATCGTCAGCATCGATCACGAAGGGGGACGCGTCCACCGCGCCCCGTCGCCAATCACCAACTACCCATACGCGCGCGAGTGGGCGAAGAGCTCCGCCCAGGTCGGCCGAGCGATGGCGATCGAGCTCAAGTCACTCGGCGTCAACGTCACCTTCGCGCCGGTAGTCGACGTCGATTCCAATCCGAAAAATCCGGTCATCGGACCACGCTCCTTCGCATCGACGCCGGAAGCGGTAATCGCGGCGGCGCTGCCCTTCATTCGCGCCGTCGAGGCGGAAGGTGTCGCCACCTGCCCGAAGCATTTCCCCGGTCATGGTGACACCGCGGTCGACTCTCACCGCCAGCTGCCGACCGTCGAGCAGGACCTCGAAGGGCTCCGCCGGCGCGAGCTCGTTCCCTTTCGCGCGACGATCGCCGAGGGCGTGCGCATAGTGATGACGTCGCACGTCCTCTTTCCCGCGCTCGACGCCGACCGGCCATCGACGATGTCGCGCGCGATCGTCACCGGACTCCTGCGCGAGGAGCTCGGCTTCGACGGTGTCGTCATAACCGACGACATCGGCATGGCCGCGGTGTCGAAGATGTTCGACAATCCGGAAGCGGCGGTGAACACGATGAACGCCGGAACCGACATCATCGACATCTGCGCCTATGGCACCGACACGATGCGTGCGGTCACCATCGCCGACAACATCGCGCACGCAGCGCAGAAGGGAGCGATACCCCGGGCCGTGCTCGATGCATCACGCGAGCGTATCGCAAAATTCCTTGATGGCCTGCCCACCTACGAGGTCGACCAGCTCGCGGACGACATCTTCACGACTCACGCCGGATTCGCGCCCGCTTTCGCGGGCGCGGAAGGACCGCGCGCCGCCGACTGATCAGGTGCCCGGGAAGTCCTGGATGCGGGCTGCCTTCACGATCTTCTTCACACGATCCATGATCTTCGCCGCTCCGGCCGGGTCGCCGCTCCGCGCCACCGCATCGGAGAGAATCGCGCCCGTGAATGCGTAGGTGTACGCGATGCCGAACGATGGGCGGTCAACCCAGTCGCCTTCCTTGATCAGCGCTTCCGGTGCCGTATACATGTTCCATAGCGCCTTCGTCCTCGGCAGATCGATGTACATACCGGAGATGCGCGGAGTCGCCGGCGTATCGGCGATCGGACTGTCCATGATCTTCTGCACGAACCCCTGCGTCAGCAGGTAAGGCTCGAGACCGAGTCCCTGGCCGCCGCCCGTCGACACGTAGATCGGACGCTCGGGCAGCGCATCCTTGATCATCCGCAACAGTATGAGCTGATCTCGAATCAGATAGCCGGGCGGAATCGAAAGCGTCATGTTGCCCGAACGGAAAAGCTGCGGTTCCTGGATCTGGATGTACTCGGGTACGGCGTCGGCTTCGGCGAACGTCATCTTGAGCGGTGGGCCGGCCGGCTTTTTCCACTGCCTGCCGCGAAATATCGCCGGACCCTTTGCAGCGTCGTACTCGGCGATCGGACGGCGAATCACCTGGCGCACAAACCAGTCGGTGTCGAGGTAGGTGCCCACGGCGACCGTCACGTCCTGACGGACACCCTCCACCTCCTGCGCGTACCAGAGGGGAAAGGTGTCGTTGTCCCCGTTGGTAATGACAATCGCGTACGGCTCCAGTGCGTTCAGGTAGTCGTGCGCCCAGCGCTGGGTGAAGTAATGCCCCGCGCGTGATGCAAACTTCCAGTTGGCGATGAGCGGGACGAGCGCGAGTGCGAGCACCGGCAAGGCGAGAATGAAACCGCGGCGTGACGGCCAGGTGACCATCTTCTCCTGCGCCCGCACCGTTCGCACATCAACGCGTTCCTCGTTGCCCCCAAGAACGAAGGCCAACTGCTCCCAGACGTAGCCGAGACCGAGCGCCGCCCACACTCCCCACGCCGAGAAGCTCCAGATGTAGAAATAGTCGCGGTCGCGCACCTCGCGTTGTACGTCGCGCAGCTCGGGATCCTGCGACCAGCCGTACTTGAAGTTCAGGTAGTAGATGAGAGCCAGCGTCATCGTGAACATCAGCGGCCCGAAGTACCAGAAAGTTTTCCGGTCTCGCCGCCAGTGCACGAAGCCGCCAAGAAGTCCTAGCCCGAGGAAGATGACGGCGATGAATCCCTGGAGCCGCGGTGAGGTTTGGTGCGCATCGCGAAGCCATTGCCACTTGAAGTAGAGCCACCACATGCCGACCTGCGCGGAATACGGCGCACCCCGTTCGAGCTTCTTGCCGTACTGCTCGCGGTTGATGTTCGCCATCAGCCGCTCCCTGGTCTGCGAGCTGAAGGTGCAGCTCGCCGTGAGCTCGGTGGTGCAGGCGGTTGGCGCGCCCTCGTTGATCCCTGGGAAGTGCGCGGCGCGGACCGGCTCGTAGATGAACGGAGTGAGTCCGAGAATGATCACCGCAACGGCAGCGAGCACGAGCCGCCAGTTGAGAAGGGTCTGCCAGCGGGTAACAAGTACGGCGACACCGACGGCAGGAAGAGCGAGAAATCCGGCCGGGTGGTTGGAGTATCCGAGCCCGAGCAGGAAAGCGATCAGGATCAGGAGGCGATTGGCGCGCGGGGCATCGGGGTCATCCATCCAGAGGAGGATCAGCCACGACACGATCGCGAAGAAGAGCAGCGAGACGGTATAGACCTTCTCGTTGACGACCGACTGATTCCAGACCGTGAACGCGGTGGCGCCGATCAGCGTGGCGAGGCCGGCGACGGTAAGACGCTGCCAGCGGTCGGCGATCCAGCGCGAGGCGAAGCGCTCGGTAAGCAGGAACCAGAAGCCGGCCGACGCCGCGCTGGACATTGCAGCCAGAATGTTGATGCGTGCCGCGTACGAAACCGGGAAGGGCAGCCAGCCGAAGACGTGGCCGAGCAGCATGAAGAACGGATTGCCGGGCGGGTGCGGCAGTCCGAGAACCTTCGCGGCGGCCATGTACTCGCCGGTGTCCCACATCGCCACTGATGGAGCTAGCGTGATGAGGTAGAGAAGGAAAACGAGCGCCGCGGCTATCGTCGCGGCAAGGTATGAGGGTTTGTAGTCGTCCCTAACGGTCGATGTCGATGGCATTCGGATCGGAAAATTTGAATTGCTGAAGGCTGAAGTTTAGTCACTTGCAGCGAACTCTGCGGCTGCGGCATTTCTCAAGGGCCGAGATTCGCTGGGGACCACCGCTGGACACGGAACGGACCGAGGCTTGTTTCCCCTATATTGGCAAAAGAACCCCGCCGTCGGCGGGGTTCTTTTTTGTTCGACTTCCGTGTCAGGCGGCGATCACCCCTTCGGGATGTTCGGGTTGCCGTTGATCTCGTTCGTTGGCAACGGCCAGCAGGTCACCGATTCGTTGTAGACCTGCCCCGAGGTGCTTCCCGGATATGGACCCTTCGGAAAGAGATCCACGTTGTAGAACTCCTTGTAGCGGCGCAGGTCGCCGAGTCGGTGATTGTCGAGGTAGAAGTCCCGGCTGCGCTGGTCACGCAGCTCGGCCATCAACCCGTCGCCCGTAAGGGTAACCGGCGTCTGAAGCCCGACTGCCCTGCGCTCGTTGACGAACGCCAGCGTTGCCGGTGTCGGCCCCTCGGCCTCGGCGACGATGTACCTGGCCTCGAGACCTGAGGCGATGCGCACAGACATTATCGGCGCAAAGAGGCCACCGGCAAGGGTACCGGTATAAGTGCTATACGAGGGTGGAGATAGCGGCGTACCGCCACGACCCGTCGTACCGGCAACGCGCGGAACGCGCGGATCGCTGGCGAACGCAGCAAAGGGCGTGTTGAGGAGCGAGCCATTGCTGCCGATGCCCAGGCGCTCATAGGTCCGGTTGCGTTGCCCGGTGGTGTTGTCGGAATAGTATGCGAGAAAGATAAAGTTCGCCGGCACCTGACTCGCCAGCGCAATCGCCCTGGCTTTGTCGTTACGGTTGAGGGCTGCCCTCGCTCCCGCGACGAGCGCGAAATTCCGCACTGAATCTGCCGCGGCAATGGCGTTCGTATTACCGCCGCTGACGGGAAGGGTCTGCAGAAAGGTCCTCAAAGTGGTCCCGATCGTAACCGCTTCCTCGGCGCGCTCGATCGCCGTCGCGAAGATCTCCGACGGGGGCTTGGGTGCGCTAAGATCGATCGGTGTCGCGCACATCATCTCGCCCAGATAGTTGTAGCTCATCGAGGCGTATGCCAGGGAGCGCGCGACGCGCAAGTCACGTTTCGCCTCCTCGCCAAGTATCTCCTTTAAACGTCTCGCCGCGTCCTCGCCAAGAAAGCGCGCCCGCTGCATGGGCGCGTACACGAAGGCATTGATGTAGCTCAGGTCGGAGTTGAGCTCACGACGATCGATCTGTCCCTCCTCGACGAAGACGGCGCGGTTGAAGATTTCGTCGGTAAGCTGGGCGTTCCAGTATCCGGCGTCCGTACTTGCCGTCTGGAAGGCGAAAACCGGCCCGCCGGCAATCGAGTTCGCGAACGATGGATCGTTAACGTCTTCCTCGTTGACGGCGCCCGGGTTCTCAGCCTTCAGAAAATCGGTGCAGGCGGCCGCCCCGAAAATTGCGACCGCGATGGCGGCGAGCCTCAACGGCCCGCGGCACAGATGGGAACGGGTCATATGCATGATAGGATCGCTCGGCATCAGAATTGGAGGTTGATTGAGGCGGACATTCGCCGCGTCATGGGCGCCGCATAGGCGTCGACGCGAACGAAGTTACGGCCACCGTAGGTATTCACTTCTGGATCCACGCCCTCGTAATCGCTCCAGACTTTCAGGTTACGCCCGGAGAGAACCAGACTGGCCGTTTGCGCGCCCGTTCGCCTTACGAGATGTTTCGGGATGTCGAGGCTGACCGAGACCTCGCGCAGCTTGATGAAGTCGCCTTTCTGGATCCACTCCGGTGAGACGGAGCCACTGCGGTAGACGGCCAATTCCTTGAAAAGAACGGAGTCGGCGGAATTCTGCGGGAAGCGCGCGGCGGGATTATTGACCCGCCAGCAGTTGTCGTTCGACTGACACCTGTTGCGCTCCTGCAGGTTGAAGACGTGGAAGCCGCCTTTGTGGTCGAGGAGCGCGTAGAGGCGAACCCCGCCAAACAGCGTGACAGTATTCGAAAATCCGATTTCACGCGTGGGCGTCGACGGACCGATGTATCTACGCGCCGTGTCGCCTGGATTAAAGATCGCCGCGCCGGCGCTGGTCAGAATTGCTGTACCGTTGGCGTCGCGCTGCGGCGGCGTCACCCAGAACCCGCCGAGCGGATGTCCGACACGATGCTGCTGAACAGAACCGTAACTCTGACCACCGGGGGTTTCAGAAACCTTGCCCCGGACCTGGAGGTCATCGCCCGCGAGCTCGCCGAACGCGATCAGCTTGTTGCGATTCGTCGCGACATTCAAGCGCGTATCCCACGAAAAGCGGCGACCCCGAACGGGCGATCCGAACAGTGACAGCTCGAGACCGCGATTGTTGACTTCGCCAAGATTGACGAGACGCGAGCTGATGAATCCGGTGGACGGTGGGACCGACAAACTCTGCAGCATGTCCGTCGTCGTCTTGTTGTAAAACGTGAAATCGACACCGAGGCGATCATTCAGAATTCCCATGTCGAAGCCAAGCTCTATCTCCTCGCCCCGTTCGGGCTTGAGGTTCGGGTTACCGTATGAGGCCGTCCGCAAAACGGAGGCGGTAGTGGTCCCATAGGTCACGCGGTCGACGGTGTAAGTCCGGGGCGCCGAATAGGCTGACGGCGCGCGACCCGCCTGCCCCCAGGCAGCGCGAAGCTTGAGCGCGTTGATCCTTGCCGCCCGAAGGAACCCCTGGTCCGCAAGATTGTCCGCGACGACCCAGGATGCCGAGAGCTTCGGGTAGACGATGAGATTGAAGTTCGTTCCGAACGAAGAGTGATCGTCCGCGCGCACCGCCCCGGTGAGGAACAGGCGGTCACTCAAGCCGAGCTGCTCCTGGACGTAATAACCGACGGAATTGTTCTCGCTGTAGCCCTCGCCGCCGGTGGTGCGCTGGAGGAGGTTGACAAGCGTCACCTCCGGAGGGCCGATGCCGATACCCGTCGCCCGCAGTGATTCGCTTCTGTCCCTGATTATCTGCGAGCCGAATTTCGTCGTCGACACCAACGCCGGCCGCGGTTTCCACAGCAGCGTGCCGGAATAATCCACGGTCATGATCCGTCGCGTCGGGTTGTTGCGCAGGTTGGCACCGGATCCCGCGTCTGGATCCTGGCTGATGTCGATGTCGCCAGGCGTAAAGAGCAGCTGAGCCTGTGACGAAGTGTTGTCCATGCCGACCGTGATCCGGTTCTGGAACCACTGCCACGGCTTGTAGTTGACCGTAGCGCCGAGAGTTATCCGCTCGCCGTCAGTGAAGTTTTTATATTTGTTGGCCTGGGTCGGCGAAATCGTCCGCCAGCCTTCGTTCCCGGCTCCCAGGAATGAGACCCGTCCCGGCAATCCGCGCCGCGCGCTGAGCAGCAGTCCGTTCGCAGACTCATCCTGAATCGGAAGCCTGAGCCGGCTCTCCTGCCAGTTCAGGTTGATTGAGAAATCGGTTTTCTCGCTGGGATTGAATCCGAAGTTGCTGCGTACCGACGTACGGCTGTTATCGCTGTTGTAGAAAACGCCTTCCTCGGTGTCGCGGTCGCCGGCGAGGTAGAAGGAATAGCGATCGCCGCCCCCCCGCATGCTGCCCGAAAATCGGCTGAGCTCGGCGGTGCGCAGTGCCCTCGAGTCGCGGCGCAGCGGGTTGTCGGTAAGGATGGTGTTGAGCGGCAGGGCGATGGGCGCGCTGCGCGTGGTGTCGCTGAAACAGCCGGGCCATACGATACTGCCATCGGTAGCTCGCTGGTTGATCTTGGCTGCGTCACAGGTGGTGTAGTTGTCTTCGGGAAGGAGTATCCACTCGCTGTTCGCCCGCTCGGCGCGCGTTGAATACTTGATCGCCTGCTGGCCGCGCGTACCCTTCTTCGTGATGATCTGAATGACGCCGTTAGCGGCTTCGGCGCCGTACAAAGTCGCCGCGGCGGGACCCTTTACGATCTCGATCGACTCGATGTCGTTGGGGTTCAGGTTGTTGAGCGCCGATGTCGTCTGGGAAGACTGGGCAAGGCCCGCGGTTCCCCCGCCGGTCGCGCTGAAGGAGCCGATGTCATCGATGTTGTAGCGAATTCCGTCGATGAATACGACGGGCTTGTAACCGCTTAGTGATCCCGCGCCGCGAATCCGTATCTCGCCGGCCGTTCCGGGCGCGCCTGAGCCCGGAAGAATAGATACGCCGGGAGTCTTGGACTGCAGTACTTCCGTGACGTTGAGTATTGTGTTCTTCGAGGTCAGCTCGGCGACATCGAGAGTCGTGATGGAGTTGCCGACGGTTCGCTTCGAGACCTCGCCACCGGTGCCGGTCACGACCACGGCGTCCAGCGTCGAAGCGGCCTGATTGATCGCGAAGTTGGCGGTTACCGTCTGGTTGACGGCGACCGTGACGCCGCGCACCTGACGCGCGTACCCGATGCGGCGGACGGAAACCTCCCGCGTTCCCGCGGGCGCGGCGGCGATGGTGTAATCGCCGTTGGAGTTGGTAACGGCGACCAGCTCTGTTCCCGTTACCCGCACCTGGGCGTCGGGCACTCCGCGGTCGGACGCCTCTTCTACTACCCGGCCCTTGATGACGCCGATTGATTGAGCTGATGCGGAGATCGCCGTGCCCGCCAGCGCGAGGCTGACGGTACAGACGAGCAGGGTTACGCGAGACTTGAGGACACTAAAGGTCATTCGATCTTCTCCAGAGGACAAGGACCCACACGCCAACACGGCGCTGTTCGCTTTTCCGCAATCCCTCGGTCCGGGCGCGGGAGGTTCTACAGCGGGAGGTCTACATTGCTATGGCGTACACTGTTGCGCAAGCAGAGAAATGTGCCGGGCGAGCCCCAAGCCCGCATCCTGGTACGACTCTTTACAGCGGGAAGGTTGTTTCGCAGACTTCCCCCTGCGGGCAGGAGTCACCTACGAAGAGGGACGATATGAAATCAGCTTTTCTTGCTACTCTCGCGCTTTGTGCGGCCGCCCCCCTCAGTCCCTCGGCGGCCCAGAGCGGATCCGCTTCCTGGACGCCCGAGCTGCAGGCGCGAACGCGCGTCGTTGCCGC
>DATLXE010000067.1:0-1944 GCA_035575795.1 Gemmatimonadaceae bacterium | reverse complement strand
GCGAGATCGACAGCCTGGTAGTCGTGCTCGGCGCCGGCGAGGCTCGCGGCGTTATCCGCGAGATTGGCCTTGGCGAGAAGGTCTGAAGGGAAACGGGTCGCGACCTGCTGCCAGCGGGCGACGCGCTCGCGCGGGTTCGCTTCGGCAAGGGCCCACAGATGCCAGCCGGCGCGGTTCGCCGGATCGGATGCGATCGCGCGTGATGCCAGGTCCCCAACGACCTCGGGCCCGGTCCCGATCAGCCAGTAATGGTTCGCCAGCGCCACCAGCGCACGGGCATCCTCCGGCCGTTCGGCGACCGCGCGCTCGAGCTCGGGGAGGGGATCAATCAGCTGCTCCGTCATGCGCGAAAAGTACCTATTCACACAATTGCTGGACATTTCCCGCGTTCACCGCTACCATTTAGGCACGAGCGTAGCCCGACCGGCGCGCCTTTCGACATGAATCGGGCCTTGGAATTCGCGTGAGTCTTCCCCGCGGTCCCCGAGAGCCATTCTTCGCAGCACGTTCTTTTCCGCCACACCACAACCGCATGAGCGAACGCCGACGTCCCTATCGTCGCGGCCGGGGCCCCCGTCCGTCCGATAACCAACAAAACGCTGAATCGTTCGGCGACGCCGATCCGTATCTGGAGCCAATGGATTCTTCCTTACCGACCCCCGACGCCGCGCAGATCCCAAGCGCACGCGACAACCCCACCTCTCCCGCCCTTCCCTCGCCCTCCGTTGAAACTCCACCCGCCCCCCCGGACGGGATGAGCCAGCAGTCAGGGTCCGACGGAAATTCCCAGCCCCAGCAGCAGTTCGAGCCGCAACGCGCGCAGCACCAGCGCGACGGCAATCAGCAACGGCACCCCGCCGGGGAACGCGATAACAACCGCCATAACAACAACGGCCGCCGCTCGCGCAACCAGCGTGGTCGCGGCCGCCCCCAGAATCCCCAGCAACAACAACATCAACAGCATCAACAGCATCAACAACAGCAGCAGAACGCGCCGCGCCGCGAGCAGCCACCGCGGGGTCCCGTCGCTCCCGTTGTCGCCGACGGTGAAACGACCGGCTGGTACGACCCCCAGCGCGATGGCGGCTTCATCCGCCGCGCCGCCAACAGCTACCTCGCCGAACCGGGAGACGCGTACCTGGCGACGCAGACCGCCCGCCAGTACAACCTGCGCCGCGGCGATCTCGTGCTCGCCACCACCGGACACGATCACCGCAATCGTGTCGTCGTCGTGGACATCCAGCAGATCAACGGCGCTGCCCCCGATGAAGCGGCACGCCGTCCTGACTTCGGGTCGCTCATCGCATCGTATCCCGAACGCAAGCTGAAGCTCGAGACGGGGCGTCCCGCCAAGGGCGGCCCGGAACTGACGCGCCGGGCGATCGACCTGATCGCCCCGATCGGGTATGGACAGCGCGCGCTGATCGTGGCGCCCGCGCGCGCCGGCAAGACGATGCTGCTGCAGGCGATCGTCGAAGGCGTGGCGATCAACCACCCGCAGGCGGCACTGCTCATCCTCCTCGTTGACGAACGCCCGGAGGAAGTGAGCGAGATGATCACCTGGGGCTATGGCGAAGTCGTCGCGTCCAGCTTCGACATGCCGGCCGTTCGTCACACCGACGTGACGGAGATGGTCCTCGAGAGAGCGCGCCGTCTCGTCGAGCTCGGACAGGATGTCGTCATCGTGCTCGATTCCATCACGCGCATGGCCCGCGCCTACAACACGGTCGAGCGCGGCACCGGCCGCACGCTGAGCGGCGGTCTCGATTCATCGGCGATGGCCAAGCCGAAAGCGTTCTTCGGGTCGGCGCGCTCGGTGGCGCCGGAACACGGCGGCGGGTCGATCACTATCATAGCTACCGCGCTGGTCGAAACCGGCTCGCGCATGGACGATGTCATCTTTGAAGAGTTCAAGGGAACGGGCAACTGTGAGATCAAGCTCGA
>DATLXE010000066.1:0-5005 GCA_035575795.1 Gemmatimonadaceae bacterium | reverse complement strand
GACCGTCCAGAAGTGCGTGCGAGCTGGCGGCAAGCACAACGATCTCGAGCAGGTGGGACACACCGCGCGTCACCACACGTTTTTCGAGATGCTCGGCAACTTCTCCTTTGGCGATTACTTCAAGCGCGACGCGATTCGCTTCGCGTGGGAATTCATCACGAAGGAGTTGAAGCTCGACCGGCGCCACATCCGCGTTTCCGTTTTCGAAGAGGATGACGAAGCTCGCGCGCTTTGGCGTGAGATCGCCGGTATCCCCGACTCCCGCATCTACGGCCTCGGCGCGCGCGACAACTTCTGGCAGATGGCGGACACCGGCCCGTGCGGTCCCTGCACCGAGATCTTCATTGATCTCTCCGCAG
This sequence comes from Gemmatimonadaceae bacterium, assembly GCA_035575795.1. Classification (GTDB taxonomy): domain Bacteria; phylum Gemmatimonadota; class Gemmatimonadetes; order Gemmatimonadales; family Gemmatimonadaceae; genus UBA4720. The sequence goes on along the minus strand of DATLXE010000066.1, from coordinate 4,646 downwards.
TTACCAGTGACTGGAAGCTGCCCGACGGCGCAAAGGGCGAATGGACGGAGCTCGATCGCGAGGAGTTTTCGAAAGATGCCTTCGTCGAGGGTGCTGAAGCCGGCCGGTTCCTCGAATTCTGGAACCTAGTGTTCATGCAATACGATCGGCAGCCCGACGGTTCGCTTGTTCTGCTGCCCAAGCCCTCAGTTGACACTGGCGCGGGCCTCGAGCGCATTACGGCGATCATGCAGCGCAAGGCGAATAATTTCAACACAGATCTATTCGAGCCTCTCATTACCGCTGCTGAGTTCGCAACGGGTGTCTCCGACGAAGGCAATCGGAAGCGGCAAGGTCCTGGGCGCGCTTCCGTGGGTGGGGAGGGTTTCATCCGTAACTATCAGGACACGGCGTCCTTCCGCGTCATTGCGGATCACAGCCGTGCCGTTGCATTTCTGCTCGCCGACGGTGTTTTCCCTTCGAACGAGGGAAAAGGCTATGTGCTGCGCAGAATCCTGCGCCGTGCGGTCAGACACGGATGGCTGCTTGGCTGGAGGAAACCGACCCTCGTAGCTGTAGTTCGTGCCGTCATTCAGGAAATGGGAGGGGTCTACCCCGAGCTCAAGCAGCGCGCGAAGCACATCGAGGATACCACTCGAGCGGAGGAGGAGAGATTCCTCGCCACAATCGAAGGCGGAATGCGCCGCTTTGATGAGCTGGCACCAGAGGCGTCCACCCAAGGCTCAACGGCGATTCGCGGCACGATTGCCGGCGAAGATGCTTTCAAGCTCTACGACACGTTTGGATTTCCGATCGATCTCACGGAGTTGATGGCGCGCGAGCGCAGCTACTCGGTCGATATTGCGGGCTTCGAGGCCGCGCTTGAGGGCCAACGCAAGCAGTCCCAGGATGAGCGTCGATTAAAAAAGACCGGAGTTGAACATGATGACCTGCTTGGGGGCAATTGGATCAACGCCAACGTGGCGACAGGGCTCGGCGCTGTCGTCACTACAGCAGTCGGTCAGGTACACCTTGGCGGCGATACCCAGTCATTTGCGGGCTACCATTCGCTTGCCGTAGATACAACTGTCTTTGCGAAGCAAGCCCTCCCACAGGGTCGCGTTGCCTTAATTCTCCGCGACGTTCCTTTCTACGCTGAGTCGGGCGGGCAGGTTTCGGATCAAGGTGAGATAGTGGGGGATGGATGGCGAGTCGATGTTGACGAGGTTCGCAGGGTTGATGGCAAGATCGCCGCGATCGGAAAAGTCACCGGTGATGTGAGTCTTGGGCCCGCACGCGCGCGCGTTTTGCAAGACCGCCGGCGCGACACCGAGCGCAATCACACGGCGACGCATCTCCTTCACGCTGCGCTCCGCCAGATTCTGGGCGACCACGTGCACCAGGCGGGCTCGCTCGTCGCGCCCGAGCGGCTGCGCTTCGACTTTGCCCATCACGGGCCGCTGACGCCGGAGCAGATCTCTGAAGTGGAAAACATCGTCAATCGCGGCATTCTGGAAGCGGTCCCGCTCCGCACTGACGAAAAGCCATATGCCGAAGCCGTGGCCGCCGGCGCGATGCACCTCTTCGGAGAGAAGTACGGCGCGGTTGTTCGAATGGTCAGCATCCCCGGGTTGTCCATCGAACTCTGCGGCGGCACGCACGTGCGCAATACGGCGGAGATCGCGCTGTTCCGAATTGTCAGCGAGACGGGCGTTGCCGCCGGCGTTCGGCGGATCGAGGCGCTCACTGGACGCGGCGCGCTGGAGCTGTTTCGCGGACGCGAACGGGAACTTAAGGAAATAGAGACGCTCGTTCGCGCTCCCGCCGGGGGTGCGCTCAAGCGCGTGCGGGCGCTCGTCGACGAGCGCCGCGCAATGGAAAAGAGAATCGGTGAATCGGCAAAGGGTGACCGCGGTGCCGGCATAAAATCGCTGGTTGACCAGGTTCAGATGATCGACGGTGTGCGAGTGGTCGCCGCGAGCGTTGAAGCACCGGATCTGCCAACGCTCCAGGCGATGGGAGATGCGCTGCGCGAGCAGATGCAGAGTGGCGTCGGCGTGCTCGCCGCGTCGCTCGGCACAGGGAAGAACACGATGCTCGCGGTGGTGAGCGACGACCTTCGCAGCCGGGGCCTGAGCGCCGATCGTATCGTTCGCGAACTCGCCGCTGCGGCGGGTGGCAAGGGAGGGGGCAAGCCGCACATGGCGCAAGCGGGCATCCCCGACGCAAGCCGTATGGCGACTGTCGTCGGCGAGGCTCCGGAGATTATCCGCAAGCTGATCGCTACAACCTGATGACCGTCGACGAGTGGCTTGCCGCTCTCGACCCGGCGCCGCCGCCCGAGCTCGCTGCCGCGATGCGCGCCTCCCTGGACGGTGCGAGCGGGCAGGATCTCCTCGACGCCGCGCAGAGAGTTCTCTCCCGTGTCCTGCCGAGTGAGTGCGCGCGGCGCGAGGCGGCACTTGATCTCCTTACTGTGGATGCGCTCATAACACACGCACTGGATATGTCGCTCGATACCGGCGCGAGTGAGCAGACGGCGCGACTCGCGATCGAACAACTGAACCAGGTAGCCCGTGAGAGTCTGCCTTCGTGACGGCGCCGCGCACGCAGGGCCCAGCACGGTGATCGTCATCCTGTTCACCGGCGGTACGATCGCGATGCGCAACGACCCCGTCGGCGGCGGCAGGAACCCCAGTCTGACGACGGAAGAAATCCTCACCGCCACGCGCGGCATCCACGCGTTAACGGGAGTGGAAACGGAGGAATGGGGACAGCTACCCGGTCCGCACATGACCGTCGAAAAGATGTGGGCGTTGCGCAATCGCATCTCCGAGCATTTGGCCCGCCCCGAAGTACTTGGCGTGGTGATCACGCACGGGACTGACACGCTCGAGGAATCGGCATACCTGGTCGCGCGCTCCATCACCACCGAGAAGCCGATCGTTTTCACCGGTGCAATGCGCACCGTGAGCGATCTCGGATGGGACGGCCCCGCCAACCTCTTCGAGGCGGTGCAGGTGGCGGCCAGCCCCGAAACGAAGGGATACGGGGTGATGGTCGTCATCGGCGGACAGATCTTTGCCGCGCTCGACACAACGAAGACGAATACACATTTGCTCGACGCATTCGAGAGCCCCGGCCTCGGGCCCCTCGGTGTCCTCGATGAGGGCGAGATCATCCTGCGGCGCGAGATGCCGCCGTCGCCGCCGACGATCGCACCCGAATCCCTTGCGACGCCGGTGGACATCATCTTCGCCGCCGCGGGAAGCGACGCGCGACTGCTCGACGCGTCGCGCGAAGGCGCACGGGGACTCGTCCTCGCCGCGATGGGGCGCGGTAACGTCCCGCCGGCGATGGTCCCCGGCATCAAGCGCTGGGTTGCCGACGGCAAACCCGTCGTACTCACGTCACGGACCCAGGGCGGTCGCGTCGGCCACACCTACGGGTACGCCGGAGGCGGACGGCGCCTCGAGGAGATCGGCGCGATCTTCGGCGGATCCCGCCGCGCTCAGCAGGCCCGCATCGACCTCATGCTCGCCCTCGGCGCGGGCATGGGCGACAAGCAGATCCGCGAGATGTTCGAGGCCTGATGGCGCTTCTCGATCCGCCAGAGAGCGTGCGGGAGATCGCGAGCCGCCTCGAGGACGCGGGCTTCGAGACGTGGTGCGTCGGCGGGGCGGTGCGGGACGCATTGCTCGGACACGCGCATCTCGACTGGGATCTCGCCACCGCCGCCACGCCGCCACAGGTACGGAGGCTGTTCAAGCGTACCGTCCCCGTCGGAATCGACTTCGGAACGATTGGGGTTCTGGATGCACACGGCGTGATGCATGAGGTGACCACGTTTCGCCGTGACATGAAGACCGACGGCCGACACGCAGTGGTGGAGTTCGGGGCGTCGCTCGATGAAGATCTCGCGCGCAGGGACTACACGATCAACGCCATCGCCTACTCGGCCAGCGCCGACACGATCAGGGATCCGCACGGCGGTCGCGAAGATCTGAAGCGCGGCGTCATCCGCGCCGTTGGCAATGCCGGCCAGCGAATGACCGAGGACAGATTGCGCGCGCTGCGCGGTATCCGCTTCGCTTCGCGATTCGGGTTTCGAATCGACGACGACACGTGGCGGGCGATTGTCGACAGCGCGCCGCACCTTTCGCGGCTTTCCGCTGAGCGGGTGAAGCAGGAGATCGAGAAGACTCTCGACCAGGTGGCACTGCCGAGCGCGGCGTTCGCGCTGTGGAAGGAGAGTGGCGCGTTTTCGACGCTGATTCCATCTCTGGACGGAATCTCGCCGACAGCGCTCCGCGCCCTCGATCACCTGCGGCGTCCTTTCCTGCCCGGCCGTCCGCAACGAAGGGTTGCCCGGCTTGCCGCGCTCTTCGCGCCCGCCGACCCTGCAACCGTCCGCACGACTCTCAAGGACCTGCGCTTCTCCAACTCGGACACCGACTGGATCGTTGGTCTGCTCGAGCGCTGGCGCCGCCTGGGAGGGGAGATGACCGCGGCCCTGCTGGAGAGCGCACCCGGCGACCCGGTGCTCCGCCTGTGGGCTGCTGCCGCCGGTCGCACGCGTCTTGCCCCTCTCCTCAGGCTCGCCGACGCGTTCTGGTGGGCGGAACGGGAAGCGGGTCGCCCGGCCCCTTCGCAATCCAGGATCGCCT
>DATLXE010000065.1:0-2192 GCA_035575795.1 Gemmatimonadaceae bacterium | reverse complement strand
GAGCGCTACGACCGCGAGCTGGAGGATGTCTTCGCCATTCAGGACGACATCTCGCAGGCGATCGTCAAGGCCCTGCGCGTGATCCTCACCGAGGGCGAGAAGAAGGCGATCGAGAAAGCGCGCACCGTCAACGTGCAGGCGTACGATTTTTATCTGCGCGGGCGGCAATACTTCCACCAGTGGCGCCGCAAGAGCGTCGAGTATGCGCGGCAGATGTTCAATCGCGCGATCGAGATCGATCCTGATTATGCGCTGGCGCATGCGGGAGTGGCCGACTCCTGCTCGATACTCTACACCTACTGGGACGCGCGCGAGTTCAACTTGCGGCAGGCGGACATCGCCAGCAGCAAGGCGCTGGAGCTGGAGCCGGATCTCGCCGAGGCTCATGTCGCGCGCGGCATCGCGGTTTCGCTCACCAAGAAATTCGACGAAGCGGAGAAAGAGTTCGAGACCGCCATGCGACTCGATCCCAAGCTTTACGAGGCAGCGTACTTCTATGCGCGAGGTCTCAAGTCACAGGGCCGGAATGCCGAAGCCGCGAAGATGTTCGAGCGGTCGTCGATGCTGCGACCCGAGGATTTCCTGGCGCCCTACTTCCTGGCGGCGGTGCTGGACGACATGGGTCTCAAAGCCGAGGCGGAAGCCGCGCGGAAGCGATCGCTCAAGCTGGTGGAAGAGAGGCTCGAGATGAATCCGGACGATGCGAGGGCGACCAATCTGGGCGCGGCGATTCTGGCAAAGGCCGGCGATCGGGACCGGACACTCGATTACATCCGCCGCTCCCTGGCGATCGATCCTGAGGATTCAGCGATGCTGTACAACATCGCCTGTGCCTACTCGCTCCTCGGCATGTCGGAAGAAGCGCTGGCGAGTCTGGAGACGGCAGTGGACAAGGGGTTCGGGCACAAGGAATGGCTCGAGCACGACAGCGATCTCGATCAGATCCGGGAATCGCCTCGGTTCAAAACCATCGCGCAGGCGATGTAGGGCCAACCTGGAGCGCTTGGTCAGCCACCCCTCGCTTGGCGCAAAGCGTGCGCGTAAGAGCCGCGGATTCAAACTGTCTCGATTGGAGCGACGTGCTCGCGGCGGAAGCCCAGGCCCACGAGGCGCGCGGGGATGCGGCGGAGAAGGGGAAAGGCCCCGACTGCGCGGACGATGAGCGGCGGCTTCATTCTTCCCTGCCGGTCGAGTACACGCGAGATGATGTTGTTCTGGATGATGAGCTGGGCGCGCTGCACGACGCGTGTCGGCAGCTCTCGCCGCTTCTGTACCTGATGAAGAGTCTCGGCGGAGATCTTCGAGCCGCGCCGGAACGCCGGGATCAGGATATTCGCTGCCGCGACCGCGTCCTGGACGGCGAGGTTGATGCCGACACCGGCAACGGGCGACATGGCGTGCGCGGCATCTCCGATACAGAGGAGTCCCGGCCGGAACCATTGGCGCAGGCGATCGACCTGGACGGTGAGGAGCTTGATGTCGTCCCAGTCGCGCAGCTCCCCGACGCGGCCTTGAAGAAACGGATTCATCTCGACGAGGTCGGCCCGCAGCGCGTCGAGTCCGCGGCGCTGGATCGTCTCGTAGGCACCTTTCCGGATGACGAGCGCGCACTGCCAGTAGTCGCCGCGGTCGATCATGACGAGGATGCGGCCGAAGTCGATACGCCCGAAGAGCTGGCCGGGGTCGGTGGGTTGGCGCGGGAGCCGCATCCAGAGGACGTCCATCGGCGCGCCGAAGTCGACCGATACGAGGCCCGCCTTCTCGCGCACGACCGAGCGCCTGCCATCGGCGCCGACGACGAGGTCGGCACGGAGCTCGCGCTCGCCGGTGTGAGACTTGATGCGTACGCCGCTCACCCGATCGTCGTCGAAGAAGAGTCCGGTCACTTCGGCCTCCATCTCCAGCTGGAAGGAGTCGTAAGCGCGCGCCTTCTCGGCCAGGAAGTTGAGGAAATCCCACTGCGGCATGAACGCGATGAACTTGCAGCGGACCGGGAGGTGGCCGAAGTCGGCGAGCTGGAGAGTGGTGTCGCCGATCTGGCCGGTGATGGCGGTGGCCTTCTGGTGCGGCAGCGCGAGGAGCTCGTCGAGGAGTCCGATCTCTTCGATGATCTCGAGGGTGGACGGGTGGATGGTGTCACCGCGGAAATCCCTGAAGAAGTCGGCGTGCTTCTCGAGGACGGTGACGCTGAC
>DATLXE010000064.1:0-2074 GCA_035575795.1 Gemmatimonadaceae bacterium | reverse complement strand
CTAGTGGTCGATCTTCCTGATTCGTAGGTTCATGCGGTGAGGACCTTGCCGGTGTACGTCCAATTGAATGGTTGGGCGCTCTGGTTGTAGGTCTCGACGAAGGTGAGCATCTGTTCGACCAGGTCGGCTTCGGAGTCGAATGCGCCGTGCTTGAGCACGCGGCGAGCAAGGATCGAGAAGAAGATCTCGACCTGGTTGAGCCACGATGCGTGGGTTGGTGTGAACACGAACTCCCAGCGCGGATGCTCCTCGAGCCATGCGTCGACCTCGGGCGTGGTGTGCGTGGAGAGGTTGTCGAGGATCGCGATCACGCGACGGCCGTCGTCTGGCAGGTGCTGGTCGGTGTAATCGAGAAAACCGATGAAGTCGAACGTGTTGCGTGTCTTGGCCGTCATCGCAGTGACGCTGCCGGCATGCACTTCAAGACACGAGAACAGATTCATCGTTCCGTTGCGCTTGTACTCGTGATCGCGACGGCCAGGCTTGCCAGGCTGCGCAGATGTGTCAGCGCGCGTCAGGCCCTTGGCCTGGATGCTGGTCTTCTCGTCAATTGACACGACCAGTGCGTTCTCCGGAGGGTCCAGGTACAGGCCGCAGATCTCACCAGCACGCTCGAAGAACTCCGGGGTCAGGTCGCTCATCACCCAGCCATCGACGAGGTGCGGCTTGATGTCAGCCGCCGCGAGGATCGAGTGCGCGTGGGCTCTGGACATGCCGACTTCGTCGGCGAGTTCCTGGTATGTCCAGCGTTCGCGGCGCTGACCGCTGTCCAGAGCCGCCGGGCGGGTGCACGCCTTGGCAATCAGCTTCGCGCGCGTCTCGTGCCCGTGAACCAGATGCTTGCCCGGCCGCGGCAGATCGCCAAGACCATCCAAGTGGCGGTCGCGAAACCGCGACCGCCACTTGTTGACCGTGTTCTTGTCGCAACCGAGCAGCTCAGCGATGTCTGTCGCCGGCAAACCCTCGGCCGCCAGCAGCACGATCCGCGCGCGCTCCACCAGCCTCCGCTCCGCCGAATGCGCCCGCACGATGCGCTCCAACTCAGCGCGCTCATCGGCAGTCAGATCAATCTTGAGAGGCAAGGCAGGCACGGGCAGCTCCGATCGTCGCACGGCTGTACGACACCGGTCTTCCTCACCGACAAGCCAAATCCTTTAACGAACTACGAATCAACCAGACGCACCACTAGGAGCACGTCCGAGTGAGCTGACTACGCCTTCGGGGCGAGCAGCAGCACGGCAGCGCGCGCGTCGAGCGCGGCACGGGTGAGCAGCCTGACGGCGTCGGTGCCGAGGGTCGGCGCCGGCGCGAGGGGGCCGAGCTTCTTGCCCTCGTCGATCGCCAGCGCGGCGTCGCGATATGCCTGCACGTGGGCGACGTCTGCCTCGAGCGCGTCGAACAGCCGGCCGGCCTGGCGGCGCGTGAAAATCTCGCTAAGGCCGTCATAGCCCTGATCGAGCACGTTGGCAGCCTTGTTCAGGTGCTCGAAGATCCCGAGGTCGTCCCCCCAAGCCAGGGCGGGCTTCTTCGGGTTCGCGGCGTCGGGCGCGATGATCGCGACGACCTTGTCCAGGCGCGCCGCGGTGTCGGTCAGGCGGTTGGCGAGCGCCTGGCGGCGCACGTCACTGAACGACAGGGTCAGCGTAGGGGCGAGCTGCATCGTGGGTCCCTCCATGGACGAAAACAGAATCGATGCGGGGATCGTAGCAGCCCGCCCCCGGAACTGACGCAGTGGTAGCCGGGTGTCAGGCCTCGTCGCGTCCGTCCTTGTCGTGCATCTTGTCGCGGACATCGTCGACCTTGTCGCCGATGGCGTCTCGAACGTCGTTGCCCGCACCCTTCACGTCGCCCTTGAGCTGGTCTGCCTGACCTTCTCGGCGCATGCTGTCGTTACCGGTCGCCTTGCCGGCGGCTTCCTTGGTGGTGCCCTTGACCTTGTCGGTGATCTCGCCCATGTCGGGCTCCCTTCCACGTGATGTGGGGTGAGGATCTCCGCGGCGGCAGCTGGAAAACTCAGGGTTTCGAACTACCGCAGCCCGTCGAGCGCCTCATTGGCCACGGCGTCCGCGCGCGA
>DATLXE010000063.1:0-6261 GCA_035575795.1 Gemmatimonadaceae bacterium | reverse complement strand
AGCACCGTGAGCGTCCGGAAGCGGCGACCATCGGCGAGCTGATCCGCGACGAAGTCCATGCTCCAGATGTCGTTGCGTGCCGTCGCCGGCCGTCGCTGCTCACGATGCACGGCCGTCGTATGACGCCACGGCCGTTTGCGGCGGAGGGCCAGTCCCTCCTCGGTGTACACCCGATAGAAGCGCTCTTTGCCGACCTGCCAGCCTTCGCGCTGGAGGAGCACGCGGAGCCGCCGATAGCCGAAGCGGACCCGTGTGCTCGCCAGCTCGCGCATCCGCTGGCGGAGCGCCGTGAGGGGGTCCTTGCGCCGCACGTAGTACATCGACGATCGCGTGGTCTGAACGACGGCACACGCCCGACGCGTACTCACCGTGTACCGGCCCATCAAATACTGCATGACTTCACGCTGTTTGACGGGCTTCAGAACTTTTTTTGAAGTACGTCCTGGAGCATGACCTTGTCGAGCGACAGGTCGGCGACGATTCGCTTCAGCTTAGTGTTTTCATCACGCAGCTGCTTCAGCTCGCGCGCTTCGCTCGGCTGCAGATTGCCGTACTCCTTCTTCCATCGGTAGAAGCTCTGCTGCGAAATCCCGATCTGCCGGCACACGTCGGCGACGGGCACGCCCTGGTTGACTTGCTGTAACACCGCAGTGATTTGCTCGATCGAAAATCGCTTCTTCTTCACGGCACGCCTCCTGGCCCCTGGGGCCCGTTGTGCCGCAACTCTCACCCTACGATCGTCTGAAAAAGCCGGAGCCCCTCACATCGCCGGCAGTGGCGTGAAAGCATGCCGAGAGACTCCGCGGGCGCCTGGCCTCGAGCGGGACGTGCATCCGGACGGAGGCAACCTGCTGACGCTCTCGGACGGCGTCGATTCCTCGGCGCTCGCCGGCATGGCGACCGGTGTCGTTGGCAGGCGCATCGGTACGTTCAGCCTCTTGCCGTCAGGACCGGCCGGCTACGAGCGGGAGGTGTCCTTCATCCGGCCACTCGCTGATCGCCGCGGCTTCGACCGCGAATGGGAGATCAGGGTCGAGCCAGACACGATGTTGCGCCTTCTGCCGAAGGCGCCCACAGTTGTCTTTCACGTGGTGCATCCTGCTCTTTGTGCGTTGCCCGGCATGGCGCGCGAGTGGCGTCTGAAAGTAATGTTCGGCGGTAATGTTCGGCGGGAGTTCGCCGACGAAGTCTGCGGCTCCGCGAAGATCCTGCCCGACTGGGCTGCCGCCACATCTGCAGCGAGGCTGCACGTAGGATCATTCGCGCAGACGTGCGCAGGTGGAAGTTTTGCGCGGCTGAGCCACATACGGTGGCGCTTACTCCGTACTCCGGTCGTAGCACTACCAGCAGCGTTACTCGATCCCGAATGGGGAAGAATCAGCGCCGCGGCGTGTACACTGATTGTGGTCCGAGTGCGTTCCTCGCACGCTGCACTGAGGGCCACGGGTGGGTGGCGATGAACTGGGAAGCCGCGAGCACGGTCGGCGTCAGACGGTCCCTGCCGTTCATGACTAAGAAACGCTGGAACTTGCGTTCGAAAGCGACAAGCAGCTTCTGCGGTCCGCGCTAAGAGACGACGTGTCGGCGGCAGAATCTCGATCGCGCCGATAAGGGGGGAGGGGGGCTTCGATGCACAACCCTGGGATCGGCAGCTGCACAAGCCGCTCGACCGAATCATTGGTCCGGATTGTTTTCCGAAGCCGCCTGCGCGGGTCCCTTTATAACAGCGCCAGAGGTCTGCTTCAGCTGGCGTTATTCGCGGAGCACGCCGCTGTGCGTCGAAGGGCTCGGACGGTGACAAGCAAAAGGAGATTGATTATGAATCAGGTTAAAGCGTCTCCCGTTTCAGAGGCGAAGAATTATCCTGCGAGGAAGCCATACGCGCGGCCCGTGCTAAGGAACCATGGCCGCGTGCACGAGGTGACCAAGGGGGTGAACGTCAACGCAGGTACGGACGGTGGCCAAGCAAGTGTGTGACGACGGAGTGCCTGCCAACGCAGGCCGAGGCGCGGCTGCTCCTCCGGTGCCTGACACCGTCTGATGCAGGCGCCGGACGCCGACAACATATAGCGCTCCCGATTTTCCTGGACAGGCGTTTAGACTGACCCGAGAGGGTCGTCCAGGAGGGAACGATGGCAAAGGGACACGACAGCCGGAGCGCCGACAGGCGCGGAGGCGCCCAGCGAGAACCCGGAACGATGGAGCGCGGCACGCAAGACGGACGTCGTGCTGCGGCTGCTGAAGGGCGAGGCGATCGACGCCGTGTCGCGCGACACGCAGATGCCCGCGCATGAACTAGAAGAATGGCGGCGGGTGTTTCTCGAGAGCGGGACGCAGGGCCTGAAGAAGCGCATCGATCCGGAGGACCGCGAGCTGCGCCGCGTGCAGGCGAAGCTCGGTGAAGTGATGATGCGGCTCGAGCTGGCGGAAGATCTGATCGAAAAAAAAGGATATGCGGCGGAACTGCGGAAGCACGGGCGGTGAGCACGCACCGGAGTCCGTTCACGCACCGGCGCTATCCGTTGACGATGGTCTGCGCGACGTATCGCGTGGCACGCGCCACCGTCTACGCCCAGGCCGCGCCCGCCTCCGCCACGCCCACGCCGCGCGCGAAACGCGGACCAAAGACCCCGGTGGACGATGACACCCTCCTGGCGGCGATGCGGCAGGTGCTGGCCGACAGTCCGTTTCATGGGGAAGGGCATCGGAAGGTGCGGGTCCGCCTCCGCGCGCTGGGGCATCGGGTGGGCCGCAACCGCGTGCTGCGCCTGATGCGCGTGGCAGGCCTCCTGGCGCCGCAGCGGGCCGGCCACCCCCATGGCGACCCGGCGCACACCGGCACGATCACGACGACGCGGCCGAACCTCATGTGGGGCACGGACGCGACGCGCTTCTATACCGAGCGCGACGGCTGGTGCTGGTGGTTTGGGGCGATCGATCATGCGAGCGATGACATCGTGGGCTGGCATGTCGCGAAGATCGGCGATCGGTGGGCGGCGCTCGAACCGATCCGCGCGGGCGCGCGCCTGGCCTTCGGGGCCTTCGCGAAGGACGTCGCACGCGGGCTGACCGTCCGCGGCGATTGGGGTCCGCAGTACATCGCGGACGCCTTCGGGAACGAGCTCGCCTGGCTCGGGATCAGCCACAGCCACTCGTTTGTCCGCGAGCCGCAGTGCAACGGCGTCATCGAGCGCTTCATCCGCACGCTGAAGGAGCAGTGCATCTGGCTGCACCGTTTCGAGAGTCTGGAGGAGGCCCGCGTGATCATCGGCGCCTTCATCGAGCGTTACAACCACGAATGGCTCATCGAACGGTTGGATCATCGGACACCGGTCGTCGCGCGGCAGGAGCTGCTCGCGGCGGCCTAATGTAGGCAGAAGTCCTGTCAGGAAACCGGGTGCGATACATGCGCGCCCAGATGGTCACTATCATCTCGAAGTACTCGAGCGCCCCGCACCCCAGCATTCCCGACGGGAACATTACCATTTCGGCCATGCGTACTAGCGTGCAATAGAGGCGCAGAGGATCGCGACGATGGTGGGGTGGACCAGGTAACTTCCAACTTCGCAACTTCCAAACGAGAGGGCCGGCGCCGCAGAGGCAGCCGGCCCTTTTTTACGTCGGGCCCAGCTCCGGCGGAACGCTTACCGAGCCGCGGAGGCCGCCAGGTAACTCTTCCGCGCCCGGGCATTCATCCCTGGCTTCCTGATCTTCACTTCGAGCTTGTGCACCTTGCCGTCGAGAAGCGGCGGCGTGAAGCCGAGCACGTACTGGCTGTGGATCTCCTGCGCGACCCGCGTGAAGGTCGGCCCGAGCTCTTCTTCCTTCCCGAGGAGCAGGAAGCCCCCGCCGGTCTCTTCCGCGAGCTTCTTCAATCCCCGATCCGGCGACGAGCGTTGGACGCTGCCATTGACGTTGATCTTCGTCTCCAACCCGATCGCATAGACCATGATCTCTTTCGCGCGCGCCTCGTTCATCACGTCCTTCAGGTCGCGGCGGCTCGCGGTGTCGGCGCCGTCAGTGAAGACAAGCACGACTTTGCGCTGCGAGACGGTGTCAAGCCTGCGGATTCCCTCGTCGACGGCGTCCCAGAGCCGGGTCGGATACCCGTAGTCCAGATCCCTCAGCGACCGCACAAGCAGATCGCGGTCGCTCGTGAATCCGCTTTCAGGAAGAAACTGGATCTTGTCGTTGAACGCGCCGACCTGCCCGGTGTCGTCCGGCAGCAGCCGAAGGAGAAACTGCTCGGCGCCCGACTTCACGCGATCGAGGATCAACGTCATGCTGCCGCTCGAGTCGAGCATCACGATCGCGGCGACGGGCGTGTTCTTATTTTCGAAGAGCGTGATCGCCTGCTTCTTGCCATTGTCGTAGACCTCGAAGTCCGACTGCTCGAGGTCCGGCACGAGCCGCTTGTCCGCGTCGGTCACGGTCGCATACAGGGCAACGGTCGATGTGCCGCTCTTGAACTGGCCCACAGCAGGGCTGAAGCCTGGGGCGACGCCAGGGCTAAAGCCCTGGCCTACGGAACCGACAAGGGCCGAAACCAGGAGGGCGAGCGCGCTCGCGACGACGGGGAGCCTGTTTGACATGCGTTTATCCAAGAATGCGCCGCAGCGCGGGTTCGATGGCTTCGGCCATGCGCCGGTACCCGGCGGCCGACGGGTGAAGGTCGTCCGGTGATTCGAACAGCCGGTCTGCGTCATTGGACGCCGCCACAGCCGCGCGCGTGTCGACGAACGTGACGTGGTCCGATGTGGTCGCGAACTCGCGGATCCAGGCGTTGATCTCATGCATGCGCGTGTTCTGCCCGGCGGTGGCCGTATTGAAAGGCACGATCGAACCCGCCACGACCGCTATGCCGGTGCGCTTCGCACGTTCGTACATCGCCGCCAGCTGCTCGATGACGTGCTGCGCCTCGCGGCCCTGATACACGTCGTTAACCCCGGCCAGGATCACCACGGCGCGCGGCGCGTGGTCGACGACGTCACGTTCGAACCGGCCGCGGATCTGGTCGCTGCGCTCGCCGTCGACGCCGTGATTGAGGACGCGCCATCCCGGCTGTGCCTCCATCAGCCAGTAGCCATACTGGCTCGTTTCGTCGCCGCTGCCGGCGGGCGGCGCCTCGAGACCCGACTTCCAGCCCGGTGTGCCCGCGGTGGTCGAGTCACCGAGCGCAACGATAACGATGATGGTGTTCGAGTCCATGTGTGTCTTCCGCCTGAAGGCGGAAGCTACCGGAACAGCATCGCGGATGCCGGACGTTGGACCTGCAGCTTCTGCGCGACCGTCTCGGCGGCGCGCATCACGCGAAGGATGTTCAGGCCGAGGACCTTCTTGACCTCGTCGTCTTTGTAACCGCGCTTCAGCAGCTCCACCGTCAGTGCGGGGTATTTCGACACGTCTTCGAGCCCCTCCGGGACGCTCGTGATCCCGTCGTAATCTCCGCCCAGGCCGATGTGGTCGATCCCGGCGACCTTGCGGATGTGATCGATGTGGTCCGCGACGTCAGCAATGGTGGCGCGCGGGGAAGGATTCGTTTTCGTCCAGCCGTCGAGTCCGGTCTTCCGCGCGGCCTCGTCGCCCGGAAACTGCTGCTGGAGCCGGGCAGTCTCGGCGGTCTGCAGCCTGTTCCACGACGTCACGTTCTTCGACAGGAAGCCGGGCACGAAGGTCACCATCACGATCCCGCCATTCTTCGGCAGCATCTGCAGCACGTTGTCCGGAACGTTGCGCGGCACGTCGTTGACGGCCCGCGCCGACGAGTGCGAGAAGATGACCGGCGCAGTCGTCACGCCAATGGCATCCGCCATCGTGTCGGGAGATACGTGGCTGAGGTCCACGAGCATCCCCAGCCAGTTCATCTCGCGCACGACCTCCTCGCCGAAGGGGGACAGCCCGTTCAGCTTCGGGGTGTCGGTGGCGGAGTCCGCCCAGGGGATGTTCTTCGAATGCGTGATCGTCATGTAGCGCGCACCGAGACGGTGGAACATCCGCAGCGCCGCCAGCGAGTTGTCGATCGAATGCCCTCCCTCCATGCCGATCAGCGAGCCGATCTTCCCCTTCTTGAAAATGCGCTCGACGTCATCGGCCGTCAGCGCGAGCTCGAACGTCCCGGGATACTTCTTCATCATCCGATGGACGATGTCGATCTGTTCGAGGGTGGCGGTGACGGCGGCCTGGCCCTGGAGCTCGGCCGGCACGTAGACGGACCAGAACTGCCCGCCGACGCCGCCGGCCTTGAGGCGCGCGATGTCGGTG
>DATLXE010000062.1:0-5429 GCA_035575795.1 Gemmatimonadaceae bacterium | reverse complement strand
CATCGATGCGGCGCTTTCACCGCGCCGTTCCAACCGCTACCTCGCCGCAATGGGACAAGGCGCCGCCAATGCGCGCGGGACTTTCTCTGACACGCTCGATGCGCTCGTCACGCTGCTGGCCGAGCGCGCGCGCGATGCGATTCACCGCGGCGATGACAGGGCCGCGCGTTCCGCCAGCGGAGCGGTGGAATTGGTGCTTCGCGCAAAGACATTTGCATCCGGCAACGTGAGCCCACAGGTGATCACTGCCCGCCTCATCCGGCAGCTCTCCACGACTTTGCAATGAAAAACCTCACTCACCTGGATGATGCGGGGCAGGCTCGGATGGTCGACGTCAGCGGCAAGCCCGAGTCGGAGCGCCGCGCGCGCGCGGAAGGTTGCATTGTCATGTCCGCCTCAACGCTGGTGGCAATTCGCACCGGGTTGGGAAGAAAGGGGGATGTTCTCGCCGCCGCGCGCATCGCGGGAATAATGGGTGCCAAGCGTACCGCCGAGCTCATTCCGCTCTGCCACCCGCTTCCTCTTACTGACGTCGGCGTCGAGATCACTGAGGACGAATCGCTGCCCGGCCTGCGCATCGTCGCCTGGGCGACGACAACCGGCCGCACCGGTGTGGAGATGGAGGCGCTCACCGCAGTTACCATCGCGCTGCTGACGATCTACGACATGGCAAAGGCCATGGATCGCGGGATGGAGATCTCCGGCGTGCGGCTGGTCCAAAAGAGCGGTGGCGTGTCCGGAGAGTGGCGCCGGGTTTAGGAGCCGAGCAGCGCCGGGTTTAGGAGCCGAGCAGCACCGGGTCGTTCTCCGCGTCGATCGGCGTGCGAAACGGTTCCATGTGCACAAGGACGTTCACGACGCGCGGGAGTGCGGCGCGAATGGCGTACTTCACCTGCGCCGAGATCTCGTGCGCCGCCTCGAGCGTGAGCGCGGGGTCGGCCTGAACGTGCAGGTCGATGTAGAATCCAAGACCGGCGCTGCGCACGTGCAGCGTCTCCACGTTCCGCACGCCGTCGACATCCGCGGCAGCGCGCAGGGCACGCTCCTTCACTGAGTTGTCGGGCGCTTCATCCATCAGGTGTGACACCGCGGGCAGCAGCGTGCGCAACCCGTTGACCGCGACGAGGAGCGAAGCGAGCAGTGCCGCCCAGTCGTCCGCTGCCTCCCATCCTCGCCCACCCCATAGCGCGATGCTGATGCCGATGAACGCCGCGACGGAGCTGAGCGCGTCGCTGCGGTGATGCCATGCGTCGGCGGCAATGGCAGTGCTGCCTACCTCCCGGCCGACGCGAGACACCCTGCGGTAGAGCATCTCCTTGATGATGATCACACCGGCCGCGACGAACAGCGTAAATGGCGCCGGCAGCTGGTGCGGAGTCCGTATCTCGCGTATGGCGAGGACGGCGATCCCCGCCGCGGCGCCAAGCAGCATCAGCGAAACGACGGCGGCCGCCAGCGGCTCCGCCTTCCCATGGCCATACGGATGGTCGTCGTCGGGCGGGCGCGCGCCAATGCTCAGACCGAGCCAGACGATGACGGATGAGAAAATGTCCGCCGACGACTCCACGGCGTCCGCGATGAGTGCCGTGCTGTGGCCGACCACGCCGGCGACGAGCTTGACGACGACCAGCAGCGCGTTGATCACCACACCCGCCTGCGCCCAGCGGATTCCCCTGCTCGTCCCCGTTGTCAACTGCTGGCCTACAGGTCGGCTTTCTCCAGCTTTCCGCTCGCCGCGATAATGCGGCCAGTGTACGTATCAATGTCCTCACCTTCATCGCGGCGCGGCACGACGTAGGCGGGATTCTGCGGCGGCACGGAAGTCGGCGTGTTGATCATCGGATCCCCGCCGCGCGCCGTGACGGCCGCCTCGAAGCGGTCGATCGCCGTGTTCAGGTCGTCCAGCTGCGCGCTCGTCTCGGTTCCAGAAACCTCGACGCCCTTCTGCCTGATGCGGCCGGCCAGCTCGACCGCGGCGGCATCGCGCTCCTCCTTCCGGTGCGGGTCGAGATCCTGCTGTTGCTGCTCAAAGGAATCCATTGGCATTTGCTGCTCCATTTCACGATTGGAACGAAGTAGACTGCAAGTACCGTGATAGCGCGCGAAGGCTGCGCCATTCCCAACGCTCTGTCGAGGAAGAACACATGTCGCGCGCATTCGTAAAGGAAGATGCTGGCTGGGGCGACCCCGGCAGGAGGTATACGCTCCCCGACCGCGGAGATCCAGGATTCGACCAGGCAGCAGCCGAGGCGCTGCTCGAGGGCGCGCGCGCCGGCGATACGGGGAGCGCGGAGAGTGCGACGGGCTATTACTGGGGTGAGAAGAAGCTGCACCCCTTTGTCGAGCTGATCAAAAAAAGGGCGGAGAATGAAGGTGACGAGCGCCTGACGCAACTCGCGGAGAGATTTCTTGGCTGAGTGACGGCGCCGGCGCGGTCATCTAGCCGCTTCAGTCGTGATTGGCTAGCGTTGTGACTCCAACCGTCCCCCCTCGTGGAGCCTCGCGCCGTGACTCACCTGTCCGCATTCCGTTTCCTCGTCGCCGCCATTCTCATCGGGGTATCGCCAGCCCATGCGCAGGCGCCGACCGCGCCCGGGGTGGCCTGGACTCCCTACGATTCGTCGGCACTGGCCGCGCTCCGGTGGCGGGAGATCGGGCCCTTCCGCGGCGGGCGCTCGGTCGCGGTAGGGGGGTCGGTAAAGCGGCAATACGAGTACTACTTCGGCACAACCGGCGGCGGCGTCTTCAAGACCACCGACGGCGGTATCACCTGGGCTCCGGTGACCGACAAGTATTTCGGTGGGACGATCGGTGCGATCGGAGTCAGCGAGTCCAATCCCGACATCGTCTATGTTGGCGGCGGTGAGCACCCCATCCGCGGCAACGTGTCGCATGGTGACGGAGTGTGGAAGACTGTCGACGGCGCGAAGACGTGGAGCTACGTCGGCCTCGGCGATACGCGCCAGATATCGCGCGTGCGCGTTCATCCCGGCAATCCGGACATCGTTTACGTCGCCGGCCAGGGTCACGTTTTCGGCCCGAACTCCGAGCGCGGCGTGTTCAAGACGACCGATGGCGGCAAGAGCTGGAAGCGCATCCTCTACCGCAACGACTCGACCGGCGCGAGCGATCTCATTCTCGACCCATCAAATCCGGAAACCCTTTACGCCGCCTTCTGGCAGGCGTGGCGGAAACCCTGGCAGCTGATCTCGGGCGGCGCCGGCAGCGGACTCTTCAAGTCCACCGACGGCGGCGCCAACTGGACGGAGCTCACTCGCAATCCCGGGTTGCCGGCCGGTGTCATCGGCAAGGTCGGCGTCACGGTGTCTCCGGCCAACCCGAATCGTGTATGGGCGATAATCGAAGCTGATTCCGGCGGCGTGTTCAGGTCCAGCGACGGCGGCGCGACCTGGACGAAAACAAATTCGGATCGGAAGCTCCGCCAGCGCGCGTGGTACTACACGAAGATCTACGCCGACCCGAAGGACACGAGCACCGTCTACGCGCTCAACACCGGCTTCTACAGATCGACCGACAACGGAAAAACGTTTCGCTCCATCCGCGTGCCGCACGGCGACAACCACGACCTGTGGATCGCCTCCAACGATGCGCAGCGGATGATCAACGCCAACGATGGCGGCGCAAACGTCTCTTTCAATGGCGGCAGGGCGTGGACTGAGCAGGACCAGGCGACGGCGCAGTTCTACCACGTCACGACGACGAACCACTTTCCCTATCACGTCTGCGGCGCGCAGCAGGACAACTCGACCCTGTGCGGACCGAGCCGCGCCGACGGCGGCATCGCGCTCTCCGAGTGGCGCGACGCAGGCGGCGGCGAAAGCGGGTATATCGCGGCGAGACCGGACAATCCCGACATCGTCTACGCAGGCTCCTACGGCGGGCACCTGACGCGGAAGGACATGCGCACCGGCTTCGAGCGCAACATCAATCCGTGGCCCGACAACCCGATGGGCCACGATGCCGCCGACGCCCGCTACCGGTTCCAGTGGACCTTCCCGATCGTGATATCGCCGCACAATCCGAAGCGGCTCTACATCGGCAGCAGCGTTGTCTTCCAGTCGGACGATGATGGGCAGACGTTCCGCCCAATCAGCCCGGACCTCACCCGCCACGACCCTCGCACACTCGGCGCGTCGGGCGGACCGATTACCAAGGATCAGACGTCGGTCGAGTACTACGCGACGGTGTTCACGATCGCCGAGTCTCCGCGCGTGCCGGGCGTGATCTGGACGGGGTCTGACGACGGGCTCGTCCACGTCACGCGCGACGCCGGCAAGTCCTGGGCAAACGTGACGCCGGCCGGACTGCCGGAGTGGACGCGCATCTCGATGATCGAGGCATCGAGCTTCGCGCCGGGCACCGCTTACATCGCAGCCAACCGATACCAGCTCGACGATCTCAGGCCTTACCTGTACCGCACGACCGACTACGGCCGGAGCTGGACGCCCATCACGACGGGAATTGCGGCGACGGAATTCACTCGCGTGCTGCGCGAGGATCCGGAGCGGCAGGGACTGCTCTACGCCGGAACGGAAAGAGGAGTGTGGGTGTCGTTCAACGATGGCGCGCATTGGCAGTCGCTGCGCCGCAACCTTCCGATCGTTCCGGTACATGACCTCGCGGTAAAGGAGGGTGATCTCGTCGCCGGCACGCACGGCCGTTCGTTCTGGATCCTGGATGACCTGTCCGCGCTCCGGCAGATGACGCCGGCGATCACGCGGTCACCGGCGCATCTCTTCAAGCCGCGCAAGGTTTATCGCGCCAGCTTCGGCGGGGGCGGCGGTGGTGGTGGTGGAAACACCGGCGCGGCGGGCGGTCATCCGGTGGGTGCAAACCCGCCGTCGGGCGGCCTCGTCTACTACTGGCTGGACAAACCTGGCCAGGTCGTCACGCTCGATTTCCTCGACGCGCAGGCCAGGATCATTCGCAGCTTCACGAGCCGACAGGATGCAACCGTTGCCGCCGACTCGGTTCGCTCGGACAGCGTCAAGTCCGCGCGCGCCGACAGCCTCCGCCTTGCCGGCGTAAAGGCGGACAGCACTGTGCGCAGCGAAGAGAGAAGTGAGGAAACCGCCGCCGAGGACGGACCCGTGCGCCGGCCTCCGCCGCCCCGCGTTGCTGACAAGCGTGGTCTCAACACCTTCGCCTGGAATCTTCGATACCCTGATGCATCGAGCTTCGAGAACATGATCCTGTGGGCAGGGGGTACGTCGGGACCGGTGGTGGTGCCGGGCGCTTACTCGGTCCGCATGACCGTGAATGGTCAATCGTTCACCCAGCCACTCACCGTCGTGAAAGATCCGCGCTCGCCGGCAACGCAGGCGGAGCTGCAGGATCAGTTCGACTTCCTGATGCGGATTCGCAACCGTACGAGCGAAGCAAACGATGCTGTCAGGTTGATCAGAAAC
>DATLXE010000061.1:0-1852 GCA_035575795.1 Gemmatimonadaceae bacterium | reverse complement strand
GGACCCGGGCAGCGAGCTTGGCCGGCACGTCCACGACGTGCTCGCCGGCCTCCAGCAGCCGCTGCGCCAGTGGTCGCCCGGCGCCGTTGCTTCCCTCGATCGCCCAGACCCTGTGCGTGCCGAGAACTCCATCCGCGGCGTGAGCAGCGGTGTTCTGAGGGCCGACGGTGGGTCATTGGGGCTGTCGGTCAGGATGATGACCGTGTTGCTGCGCCTGATCTACCTTGCTCTTACTCACCTGTTTGCCGCGATACGGCTGCTGGGCCGCGACAGCGCCGACAAGGATGTGGAGATCTTGGTGCTACGCCACCAGCTCGCCGTCCTCCAGCGCCAGAGCGGTGTTCCGAAACTGGATCGCGCCGACCGGAGCCTGCTCGCCGCACTGCTACATCGGCTGCCGCGGTCCGGGCTACGCCAGCTGCACCTGCTCGTCTCCCCGGACACGGTGCTGCGCTGGCACCGCGACATGCTGCGCCGCCGCTGGGCGGCGACGTCGCGGCCGAACCGAGCAGGAAGGCCGGCGGCCCGGCGAAGCATCCAGGCCCTGGTTGTGCGTTTGGCCAAAGAGAACCCCTCCTGGGGTTACCGACGTGTGCACGGCGAACTTGCCGGTTTGGGCATTCGGCTTGCCCCGTCCACGGTGTGGGAGATCTTCAAGCGCCGCGGTATTGACCCGGCACCGCGGCAAGGTGGTGGCCCCGGCTGGGCGGAGTTCCTCCGCAGCCAGGCAAGGGCCATGCTCGCGGTCGACTTCTTCACCGCCCAAACGTTGAGCGGTGCGACGGTGTACGTCTTCGTGGTGATCGAGCACGCCAGCCGGCGCATACGCATCCTGGGTGCCACCGCGCGGCCCACCGCCGACTGGACCACGCAGCAAGCCCGAAACCTGCTGATGGACCTAGCTGACAACGCAGTGAGCATGAAGTACCTGATCCGCGACCGGGACGCGAAATTCGTCGATGCGTTCGACGCGGTCTTCGCAGCCGAGGGCATTCAGGTGATCAAGTCCGCTGTCCGCGCTCCGCGGATGAACGCGATCGTGGAGCGCTGGATCAAGAGCTGCCGCAAGGAGCTGTTGGACCGCACTCTGATCTGGAACCGCACCCACCTGCTCAACGTTCTGGGTGAGTACGAGCAGTTCTATAACGAACACCGCACCCACCGCAGCCTGCACGCTGCAGCGCCGCTGCGTGCGCTCCCTGAACCCGTCGAACTTGACCGGATCCGCATCCGACGCCGTGATCGACTCGGTGGCATCCTCCACGAATATTCAGCCGTCGCATGACGTGGACGGGTATTCGGCACGCACAGTCCGTGTGAGCCACGCGCCGGCATCCCCGGGAGGGGTTAGGACGACGGTCAGCGGCTGCCTAGGGCGTCGAGGGTCGTCATATCCTCGTCAGTCAGTGAGAACCCAGCGACATCTGCGTTGGACCGAATGCGGTCGGCGTGCGTCGACTTGGGGATGACGATGACCTCGTGCTGCAGGTGCCAGCGAATGATCACCTGTGCTGGCGTACGGCCGAGGCGCTCCGCAATCTCCACGATGGCCGGGTGCTCGAGGGTTCCGCCCCGGAGGGCGCTGTAGCCCTCGACCGCGATGCCACGACCACGGTGCTCCGCCAGCACCGGAGCGGCGAAGAGGAGGGGGCTCCACTCGATCTGGTTGACCACCGGCGGCACTCCGGTCGCTTCGGTGACCTCGTCGATGAGCGACGCGTCGAAGTTGCTCACGCCGATCTCTCGTGCCAGGCCGGCGTCACGGGCTTCGATGAACGCACGCCACATGTCTGTGTTGACCGACCCAGCTCCCGGCCAGTGGATGAGCCAGAGGTCGACGTGGTCGGTATGC
>DATLXE010000060.1:0-4836 GCA_035575795.1 Gemmatimonadaceae bacterium | reverse complement strand
GGGGCAACGCGATTTCCTACAGCAACTTCGAAATGATCATCGGCCCGCCAGCATCGACAAGCCACTACGGCACGGAGACGTTTCACGGAGTGGTCACGCAGGCTCCCGGACCACGTCGCCGTCGCTGACCCGGTCGACAGTGAGGGGACCGGCTTTTTCGGACCACTACGTGGGTGAATTTGCGGCCCCTGTGAGGGGACCGGACCGTTGTCGCCACTCCGATGATCACCTCGAAGTCCCAGGCTCGAACACGACCCATGCAGTCATAGATTCCGAACCGACCTTTTGCGTCCGGATCGCCCGGGTGTGTTCGCGTGTAGATCAGCCTGCGCATGAAGCTGTTCAATCTTCCTCCACAGCACCGATGAGGGCCTACGTTTGCCAGACTCCCACTGGTACACGACAGCCTTGCCGGCAACCCCGAGTCGCTGGGCCAGGGCTGCTTGCGTCAACCCCAGCTCCCGGCGCATGCCTCGGAGACGCTGAGCGCAGTCGGGAGGCACACGCACCGGCACGGGAGCGATGGGCTTCGGCGCGAATCGAGAGTAAGAACGCTTGTAGTAGCGCTCGATGAAGGCCCGTCCGGCCGCGAGCGTCGCGGTGGGCACGGGATTCTGAAAAACGACCCGGTTTCCGTACGTCACCGTGAGACGACCGTTGCGCGCGGCCTGGCGCAACGTACGTACATGGACGCCGAGTTGTATGGCGAGGGGCGGCAGCGACCACTGCCGATCTGGAGCCTCGACGACGGCCAGTGTGCGCGCCTTCTCCAACCAGCCGTCGGGTACCGCGCGGCGTCCCGAATCCCAGGCGCGGTACGTCTCGGCCGAGACGCCCAATCGTTCCGCGAACTGCGGCTGCGACAACTGCATCCGCAGACGCAGGCAACGAATCTCGCTGGGTCCGGTTGGTCGCACTGCTCCAGGCATCGTGTGTCCACACGAATACCTCGATTCTCGACGCAACCGCCACCAAGTAATTCACCGAGCCCAAGGCTGACCGGTCGTGCGGGTCCAGGACACTGGCCGGAATCCGTGGGCTGCGGATGCGATTCGATAAATCTGGCCACTTTGGCGCGCCCAGCAGGACTCGAACCTGCGACCCCCGGCTTAGAAGTCCCAGGTTCTATCCCAGTGAGCTACGGGCGCACGACGGTAAACGTTGGCGCCTCAACACTTCGCGACTACTCGTCAGTAATCCTGGACTTCCGGCTGATTCACGATACGATTCGGCCTTGCCCTCCACACTCTCGCCCGGCACCCGCCTAGGCCCGTACGAAATCCTCTCCGACCTCGGCGCGGGCGGCATGGGCGAGGTGTATCGCGCCCGGGACACCAAGCTGAATCGCGACGTCGCGATCAAGGTGCTGCCGGAAGTCTTCACCCACAGTCCCGACCGTGTGGCGCGGTTCACCCGCGAAGCCCAGACGCTCGCGTCCCTGAATCATCCGAACATCGCCCAAATCTACGGGATTGAAAATAACGCGCTGGTGATGGAACTGGTTGCGGGCGAAGATCTGTCGGCGATCATCGCCCGCGGCCCGATCCCGCTCACCGAGGCGCTGCCGATCGCGCGGCAGATCGCCGACGCGCTCGAGGCCGCGCACGACCAGGGCATCATCCATCGCGATCTCAAGCCCGCCAACATCAAGGTCCGCGCCGACGGCACCGTGAAGGTGCTGGACTTCGGGCTCGCCAAGGTGATGGATCAAATGACGCCGGACGGTGACGCCATGCAGTCGCCGACGTTCACGTCGCCGGCGTTATCGCGGATGGGCGTGATCCTCGGCACCGCCGCCTACATGGCGCCCGAGCAGGCGCGCGGCAAGGCCGTCGACAGGCGCGCCGATATCTGGGCGTTCGGCGTGGTGATGTTCGAGATGCTCACCGGCGGTCAAACGTTCGGCGGCGAAACGATTACCGACGTGCTGGCCGCGGTCGTGAAGGAATCGCCGGACTGGACGTTGTTGCCGGCGGCGACGCCGCCGGCGCTGCGACGGCTCTTGGTCCGGTGCCTCGAGAAGGATCCGAAGCGCCGCATGCGCGATGCCGGGGACGCGCGGATGGAGATCGAGGATCTGCTGAGCGGCGTCCCGGCCGCCGCCACCTCCGCAACGCCGGCGCCGGCCCCGGCGCGCGCATCGCACGGCCGCCTGCTCATCACCGCCGTCGTCATAATAGCGGTTGCCGCCGCTGCGGCCGCCGCCGGCTGGATGCTGAAGCCGGCCCGTGAGCTTCCGCTGCGCAAGTTCGCAATCGGTCCGAAAGACGGCGCGCGGGTCGTCGATGCGGCGATCTCACCGGACGGCCGGGCCGTCGTGTTCCTCGCCAACGAGAAGACGTGGGTGCAGCGGCTCGACAGCGTGACGCCAACCGAGATGATCGGCGTGACCGATGTGCACGCGCTGTTCTGGTCTCCCGACAGCACGCTGATCGGCTTCCAGTCGAAGGGACAGTTGTGGAAGGTGCCGGCCGCCGGCGGAACGCCCAGCCCGATCTGCCGTGTCGAGCGCGAGTTCAGCGGCTCGGGCGGCGCCGACTGGCTGCCCGACGACCGGATCGTGTTCACGACCGGCGGCAGCGGCCTGATGGAGGTGTCGGCGCGCGGCGGCCAGCCGCGCGTGCTGCTGGCGCCGGATCTGAAGGCCGAATCGGATCTGCACCAGGTGTTCGCGCTGCCGCAGGGCAAGGGCTTTCTCTTCGTGCCCCATCTGATCAACAAGCCGGGGTTGCGGATCGACCTGTTCAACGGGTCGGCCCGTACGACGCTCTTCAGCAGCGATCGGGGGCTTTCGTACCCGGTCTACGCGCCATCGGGACATCTGCTCTTCACCCAGGAGTCCGCGGTGTGGGCGGTGAAGTACTCGCTGGCGGAGGGCAAGGTGTCGGGGACGCCGTTTCTCGTCTCGCCGACCGGCACGCGCCCGACGGTCGCCGACGACGGGACGATCGCGATCGTCACCGACGAAGCCAGCGCCGAGACGATGCAGGTGAGCTGGGTCGATCGGTCGGGAGCGCTGGTGTCCCCGGTCGGGCGGGTGGGACGTCTGCTGAACGGACTGGCGCTGTCTCCGGATGGCAGCCGGGTCGTCGGGCACTCGCCGGGCAGCACCAGCGCGAGCGCGGACCTGTGGGTCATCGACCTCGATCGGCATCGCGAGCGGCGCCTCACCTACGAGGACGGGCGCAACACCGGTCCCCACTGGTCGCCCGACGGGAAGTACATCGTGTACGCGTGCCAGGCAGGGGTGTGCTCGCGGCCGGCGGACGGCACCGGGCAGCCGCTGGTCCTGGTGCCGGCCCCGGCTCACTCGCCGGTGATTTCGCCCGACGGCTCGGCATTGCTCTACACGCAGGAACAGGCGGTCACCGCGATGGACATCTTCGCCGTGGCGCTCGGTCCGAAAGCGGTGGCGGCGCTGCCGGTCGGCCAGCCGCGGCCGCTGGTCGCCGCCGAGCGGACGCAGAGGGCCATCGAAGTGTCGCCGGACGGCAAGTACGGGGCATATAGCTCGAACGAAACCGGCGTGTACGTGGTGTACCTCACGGAGTTTCCATCAGGCCGCGGCAAGTGGCAGGTCGGGACCGGTGGGTTACCGCGCTGGAATGGCAAAGGGGACCGGCTCTATATCGACGTCGGCGATCGGCTCATGGAGGTCGAGATTACGACCTCGCCGGCGTTGTCGATCTCGGAACCGCGCGCGCTGTTCTCGGCGCAGACGTTGGGAATCCGGATTCCCGCCGGCTACCAGCCGTCGGCCGACGGATCGCGCTTCCTCGTCAACCGTTCGGTGACCGCGGCGTCGAGCACCGCGGTGACGATCGTGCAGAACTGGTTCGCCGAGTTCGCCGTCGGAGCGAAGAGGTAGCCGATGCCGCTGGCCACCGGCACCCGGCTCGGCTCGTACGAAATCGTCGACGCCATCGGCGCCGGCGGCATGGGCGAGGTCTATCGCGCGCGCGACAGCAAGCTGAATCGCGACGTCGCCCTGAAGATCCTGCCCGCCGCCTTCACGGCTAATCCCGATCGAATGGCGCGCTTTCGGCGGGAAGCGCAGGTACTTGCGGCCCTCAATCATCCAAACATCGGCCACATCTACGGGTTCGAGGACTCCGGCGCGACGCACGCGCTCGTGCTCGAACTGATAGACGGTCCGACCCTCGCCGATCGCATCGCCCAGGGACCGATCCCGATCGCGGACGCCCTGCTGATCGCCAGGCAAATCGCCGAGGCGCTCGAAGCCGCGCACGAGCAAGGGATCGTCCACCGCGACTTGAAACCGGCCAACATCAAACTACGCGAGGACGGCACGGTCAAAGTTCTGGATTTCGGCCTCGCGAAGTCGATGGCCCCTGCCGGCATCTCGAGCGCGGCCGAGATGAACTCCCCGACGCTCTCCGTGCATGCCACGCAGGCCGGCATCATCCTCGGCACCGCCGCCTACATGAGCCCGGAACAGGCGCGCGGCAAGCCGGTCGATCGGCGCGCCGACATCTGGGCCTGCGGCTGCGTGCTCTACGAGATGCTCACTGGGCAGCGGGCGTTCGGTGGGGAGGGTGTCTCGGAAACGCTGGCGCGCGTCCTCGAGCGTGAGCCGGACTGGGCCAGGCTGCCGACGACGCTGTCGCCCGCGCTACGCACCTACCTGAGACGCTGCCTGCAGAAAGACCTCCGACAGCGGGTGCAGGCCATCGGCGACGTCCGACTGGCGCTGGAGGGCGCGTTCGAGACGGCTGTTCCGCACACCGCCGCACCAGCGGTTGCGGCGCAGTGGCGGCGCCTCGCGCTTGTCAGTGTCGTGGCGATCATCGCGAGCGGCGCGATCATCGGCACCCT
>DATLXE010000059.1:0-1777 GCA_035575795.1 Gemmatimonadaceae bacterium | reverse complement strand
GCCTTCATGAAGCGAGTGAGCGCCTGGATGTCGACGGTGTGCCCGACGAGGCGGAACTTGAGGTCCTTTGCTGCCATGAGCAGCGAATCGGATCTCGCCTTGCGGGCGGCGGCCTTCGCTTCCCTTGATTCCTTTACAGTGGTGTCCGCGCTCTTCCCAGGCTTCGAGGGATCCGATGCAGCCGCGCTTCGCGGCGGAGTCGTTTGCGTGATTTCGGTGAGCCACGTGTACGCCGGCAGCGCGTTGCTGATCTCGTACATCAGGTGAGACCACATGAAACGCGTGTCGTCGATGGATCTGATGATGGCGACCTGCTGGTAAAGCGAGTCGCGCGTCGATTCTGCCTTGAGCTTGGCGGCGAGCACGGAGCTGAACTGCGATGAATCCTTCACCGCTTTCAGGTTGCGCTCATCAAGCGCGTTCGCGCGGCTGCTCTGCGTGACGAAAAGCAGCGCCAGGATGGCGAGCGACAGGCCGCCGACTCCGATCGCGGAAAGGAGGTACTTGTCCTTCACCTGGTCGGCAACACCGGTAAACACTGCGCCGGGCTCGAACTTGGTGCTCTTCCGCTTCTTGCCCTCGCTCGGGAGGAGATTGATCTCGATCATCTTGGTCTTCTCCCGGTCAGTTGGTGCGCAGCGCGAGTCCGATGGCGAGCATCAGCAGCGGTGCGACTTCATCGGTTACGAGCGAATCCATTGCGCCATCACGCACCTGCATGTTGGCAAGGGGATTCGCGAGCTCGACCGGCTTGCGCAGGCGCTTGCCCAGCGATTCGGTGAGGCCAGGCGTGCGTGATCCGCCGCCGCATGTATAGACGGCGCGCATCTGACCATCGCCCTTGAGCGAGCTGGCCAGGAACGCGACGGCGCGCTCGAGCCCTGTTGCGATCTCTTCGGTGCGCGCATCGATCACTGAATCGAGCTGCGGCGCTCGGTCAAAGCCACGGATCAGAGCCTCCGCGTCGGAAGACGACAGGCCATGCTCGCGCTGCAGATCCTCACGAAGCCGGCGGGTGCCGATCGGGAGGTCGCGCGTAAGAATGGGAACGCCGTCGTCGAGAACGTTGATGTTCGTGACTTCATGGCCGATGTTGATGAGTCCGACCGCGCCGTTCATTGCCGCCGGGTAGTTGACCTCGAAGGCGTTGTGCAGGGCGAATGCATCGACATCCATGATGCGCGGGCTGATGCCGGCCTCGGAAAGGATTCTCAGCTTCGCCTCGACGAGATCGCGCTTGGCGGCGACGAGCAGCACGCTCATCTGATCGCGCGGCGCGGCGCTGTCTTCGAGGATCTGGAAATCCAGCTCCACGGAGTCGACATCGGGCACATGCTGCTCGGCTTCCCAGCGCATGAGCTCACGGGCCTGCGCCTCTTTCACGCGCTCGGTGGAAATGCGCTTGATGATGACGTCGCGTCCACCCACAGCAGTGACGACGTCCTTCATGCTGCCGCCAACACGCTCGACAGTTGCGCGAATCGCGTCAGACACGAGATGCGGATCCATGACTTCGCCCTCGACGATCGCGTCGTCGGGAAGTGGGCTGATCGCAACTTTGACCAGCTCAGGGGCGGATTTCGAGTGATCGACTACGGCGACCTTGACGAGGCCTGAGCCGATGTCGAGCCCTACGGTAGTCTTCTTCCGGCCGAATAACGCCATCGAGGGCCTTGGTAGTCTAGAGAAGTTTGCTGCGACGGAACCTCCAACCCTTGAGAGCGTGGAGGTGAGCCGTCCCAAGAATCGGTCTTGCTTGCAGTTAGGTGGCGAGCTG
>DATLXE010000058.1:0-4539 GCA_035575795.1 Gemmatimonadaceae bacterium | reverse complement strand
CTTCGGGGCGGCTCATCCATTGGGCCGTTACAGCACGTCGGGCGTGCGCTTAGCTTGCAGTGGAAAGGGAGCCTCCACAATGCGAACAGAGTCAGGAAATAAGTTTGTTATCGCCGGGCTGCTGCTTGCAGTTGCGGCACTAACCGCGTGCGCCGCGGGAGTGCCGCGTCCGACTCCGGCACCCGTCAGTGACACGGCCAGTGCGAATGCGCATACCGGGCACGCCCCGCCGGAACGGGCCGCGAACGCGCGCCCTACGCACGTCGCCGCTGATGTCCGCTTCATGCAGCATATGATTCGGCATCACTCCCAGGCGCTCGAAATGACCGCGCTCGTGCCGGCCCGCACGCGACGCCCTGACTTCCTGCTCCTTTCGGAGCGCATCGAGGTGTCCCAGCGAGGTGAGATCGCGCTGATGACACGTTGGCTCCAGAAGCACAACGCGCCAGTTGCGGCGATCGGCGCGAGCGGAGATCACAGCCAGGCTGGTCACGATCACATGCCAGGCATGTTGTCACAGGATGAGCTGGCGGGCCTCGGGAAAGCCAGCGGCGCGCCGTTCGAGCAACAGTTCCTCACGCTCATGATCCGGCACCATGAGGGCGCGCTCGTGATGGTGGATCAACTGTTCGCCGCTCCCGGTGCGGCGCAGAATTCCGAGATATTCAGGTTCGCGTCCGATGTCGACTCCGACCAGCGCACGGAGATCCGCCGCATGCGCGCCCTTCTGGCTGCGGCGCAATCTTCGCAATGATCGCAATCAACCACTGTTCCAAACCCCTCAACATTCCCAATCAGATGACGCCACCAACTTTCGTTCGTCGGACATCGCACTTCGTGCTGACTCTCATGATTGCGGCCACCGCCGAGATTGGCGCACAGACGGACGCGCGCATCGGATTGACGCCCGGTTGGACCGATGCCGGGGAGTCTGCCCTGAACCTCGAGCTGATCGCGCACCGGGCTCGGCCACAGGGTTGGTTCAACCCCGCGCAGCAGGACGATTTCGCCTTCGCCAACGCCGACCTCGCGTTCAGTGGCAACCTTGTTTTTCTCGGTGGCTACAATGGATTCCAGGTCTGGGATGTCTCGACACCCGCAAACCCGACGCTGCGCGCGACGTGGGTGTGTCCCGGAGGTCAGGGCGATGTGTCCGTTTATCGCAACCTGTTGTTCATGTCCGTTGAAGAGAGGCGCGGACGGATCGACTGCGGCACGCAGGGAGTTGAGGATTCCGTCAGCAGCGTGGACAGGTTCCGCGGCGTTCGCATTTTCGACGTTACCAACCTCGACCAGCCGCGCCAGGTCGGGTTCGTGCAGACCTGCCGCGGGTCGCACACGCATACGCTGATCACGGATCCGAAGGATCCTGCCAACATTTACATCTACGTTTCGGGAACGGGTGGCGTACGCGTGGCAGCGGAGCTCGCCGGTTGCTCGGACAAGGCACCGGCGGACGATCCCAACACTTCGCTCTTCCGCATCGAGGTGATTCGCGTCCCGCTTGCCGCTCCGCAGAACGCGCAGATCGTGAGCACGCCCAGAATCTTTTCCGATTCGGCCGGCGCAATCGCCGGGCTTTGGAAGGGCGGCAGTCATGGACCCGGCACGCAGGCAACGAGCGAGACCAGCCGCTGTCACGACATCACCGCCTATCCGGAGATTGGGTTGGCGGCAGGTGCGTGCTCGGGGAACGGCATCCTGCTCGACATTCGCGACATCACTAATCCGAAGCGCATCGCCGAAGTCAGCGATCCCAATTTTGCGTTCTGGCATTCCGCGACGTTCAGCAACGACGGGAAGAAGGTCTTGTTCTCGGACGAGTGGGGCGGGGGAGGCGCGGCGCGCTGCCTCGCCACCGACCGCCCGCAGTGGGGGGCCGATGCGATCTACACGTGGAGTGGCCGCAAGCTGGAGGCGGCCAGCTTCTACAAGCTGCCCGCTCCCCAGACCGCGCTGGAGAACTGTGTTGCGCACAATGGCTCGATGATTCCCGTGCCTGGGCGCGACATCATGGTGCAATCATGGTATCAGGGCGGCATCTCGGTGTTCGATTTCACCGATGCGCGTCACCCCGTCGAGATCGCGCACTTCGATCGCGGACCGATCGACGCGAAGGAGCTGATCACCGCCGGATACTGGTCGTCGTACTGGTACAACGGCTACATCTACGGCTCGGAGATCGCCCGCGGACTCGATGTGTTTCGCCTGAAGCCGAGCGAGTTCCTGTCGGAGAACGAGCTCGCCGCCGCGAACCTGGTGCGGCTCGAATCGTTCAACGCGCAGAATCAGCCGAAGTTCGTATGGCCGGCTAACTTCGTCGTCGCCCGTGCCTACATGGACCAGCTGAGGCGCAACCAGGGGCTTCCGCGGAACCGTCTGGCCGCGGCTACTCGCGATCTCGACGTGGCGGAAAAGCTCAGCGTGACGCGCCGCCGCGTGGCGCTACGAAGCCTCGCCAGCAGGCTGGAAAGGGAAGCCGGAACCGCGCCCGATGCGCCGCGCGTGCGCATGCTGGCAGGAGCAGTCAGGGATATCGCCGGAAAGGCGCGGTAGCGGGGCAACGAGCAACTAGTGCCATTGCGGCTCGGTGCGCAGAGTGTCGACACGGATCCGGCCTCCCACGCGGCCTGAAATGCGCTGCCACTCGCGGCGGGGGTCCACCTGCTCCACGGCAATCTCGAAGCTGTCTGGGGCGATCCAGCGCGCGTGACTGGCATCCGTTTCACAGTCGCAGCCTGGCCCCGCTGGACCACGCGCGACGATGCGCCCGCTCTCGAGCTCGCGCACGACCGCAAAGGTGTCCTCCGACTCTTCTGACGAATCGGCGGCAACGTACGCGATGTACCTGCCATCCGGTGAAACGACGATGTCGTGGAAGAAGGGCCACGCATCGGCGGGCACTCGCAACGTCTGCATCACACCGTTCCCCAGATTCAGGCGGAAGATGCGGCGCTCTTCGGGCACGGAATCCTCCGACACCTGAATCAGTCCGACGACGAGCGTGTCGGCAACCACGGTCGGAAGCGGCACGATGACATCACGCACGCGTTGCGTCCGCCCGCGCGACACCACTTGAACGGTGTAAACAGTGCCACTGTCTCCCGGATTATCCCAGATCGGCACCAGCGCTGAATCCACGACCGTGATCTCGGCGCCCTGTTCACCGCCGCGCTGAAAGTCGCACGCGGCAGAGACGGCGATGACTGCCGCGCAGCCCGCACCCCGCGCGAGAAGGCGGAGCAGGACAATCAGTGGAGCCTTAGCCGTCCGATGCATCGGCACCGCCAGCCGCCCGCACCGGCGGCGGCTTGATCTCCTCGGTGCTCGGCGTCACCTCCGCAAGCCCGGCCGCTCTCAGTTTCGCGTTGAGACCAGTGAGCGCGCGGAGTTCGGATCGCATTGCCGCGAGTTGCACGTCGAGTTGCGCTGAGAGCTCGTTGAAAACTGATTGAGTCTGGCTCGTCGGGCGCGCGTCGGCACTCGAGGCAACGCCAGAGAGTGCCGCGATCTTGTTGTTGAGCCTGATCGGGTAGTTGAGCGGGTCCTGTCCTGACTGGTTCTGCACCTGATAAATCTGCGCTTCAATGCGCGACAGCGCCGCGGTAAGCGCATCTGCTTCGGTGCGGAACGGGGCTGCCTCGGCGCTCCCGATTTTCCTGCCGCGGTCGGCGAGCTGTGCCTTCACGTTTCTGATCAACCTGACAGCATCGTTTGCTTCGCTCGTACGGTTGCGAATCCGCATCAGGAAGTCGAACTGTTCCTGCAGCTCTGCCTGCGATGCCGGCGAGCGCGGATCTTTCACGACGGTGAGCGGCTGGGTGAACGATTGACCGTTCACGGTCATGCGGACCGAGTAAACGCCCGGCACGACCACCGGTCCCGACGTACCCCCTGCCCACAGGATCATATTCTCGAAGCTCGATGCATCAGGGTATCGAAGATTCCAGGCGAAGGTGTTGAGACCACGCTTGTCAGCAACGCGGGGTGGGGGAGGGCGGCGCACGGGTCCGTCCTCTGCGGCGGTTTCCTCACTTCTCTCTTCGCTGCGCACAGTGCTGTCCGCCTTTACGCCGGCAAGGCGGAGGCTGTCGGCGCGCGCGGACTTGACGCTGTCGGCGCGGACCGAGTCGGCGGCGACGGTTGCGTCCTGCCGGCTCGTGAAGCTGCGAATGATCCTCGCCTGCGGGTCAAGGAAATCGAGCGTGACGACCTGGCGGGGCTTGTCCAACCAGTAGTACACGAGGCCGCCTGACGGCGGATTGGCGCCAACTGGATGACCGCCCGCCGCGCCGGTGTTCCCACCGGCACCACCGCCGCCCCCTCCGAAGCTGGCCCGGTAAACTTTTCGGGGCTTGAAAAGGTGAGCTGATGACCGCGTAACCGCCGGTGTCATCTGCCGGAGCGCGGACAGGTCATCCAGAATCCAGAACGAACGGCCATGCGTGCCGGCGACGAGATCACCCTCCTTGACGGCAAGATCGTGCACCGGAACGATCGGAAGGTTGCGGCGCAGCGACTGCCAATGGGCGCCATCGT
>DATLXE010000057.1:0-11811 GCA_035575795.1 Gemmatimonadaceae bacterium | reverse complement strand
CTGCGGACTGAACTGCAACAGCAGCAGATCTACCCCCGCCTCTTCCAGTCCGCGAATCCGGTGCGCGACCTGCTCCGGCGTTCCAACGAGCTCCGATCGGAGACCCCTGTTTGAAACCGAATAGTCCTCCAGGCTGACGCGCTGCTCGAGCTGAGTGTGGGCGATCCAGTCCTGATAGTTGGAATAGCCCGGCGAGCCGGGCGTGACGTTGGTGATCCGTCCGAGCTCTCGTTGCGCCTCCTCCTCGGTGTCGCGGACGATCACGAATGCGGAGACGCCATAAGTCATGCGCGCGAGCCCGTGCGCTTCACGTCTCGACTGAATATCCGCAACCTTTCGGGCGACAACGTCCAGAGGATCGCCGTGTGTCACATAAGCGTCGCAGCGTCGCGTAATCAGATTTTTGGCCGCCTCTGACTCTCCGCCCGCGTAGATCGGCGGCCGCGGCTTGCGCACCGGCTTGGGCTCGAGAACGGTGTCCTCCACCGTGTAGTATTTCCCGCTGAAGCTGAAGCTGGGCTCAGCCCACACGCCGTTGAGGACAGTAAGCCACTCTGCAGTGCGCGCGTAGCGGTCGTCGTGCTCGTCGAATCGGACTCCGTACCGGCGCGCTTCATCCTGCCACCATGAAGAGACCACGTTGAGTGCCACCCGTCCGCCAGATATCTGATCGATATTGGCCGCCTGCTTGGCGAGGATCGCCGGCTGGTGGAATGTCGGGCGCACCGCGATAAGCAGTTCGAGCCTCTCGGTCACCGCGGCAAGGGCGGCGGCCGTAGACCATGCGTCGAGCGCCGGAGCATCGATGCCCTTGATGTCGTTCAGAAAGAGCTCGGCGATGAGCGTGATGTCGAAGCCGATCTCCTCGCTCCGGCGCGCGAGCCGGCTGATGTAGGGCCAGCTCGTGTCCATTCCCTCATCCGAAACATTGCGCAGCCATCCCCCGAAAACGGGAAGCCAGTAGCCGAATCTCATACCCCGGCCTCCTCGGCCACGACGGCTTCGGTCCCCGCCCCGCGACGCGCGACGAGGTAGTCAACGAGCTTCTCGAACGGATCGAACCCGATCACGCGCGGCGCATCGGCGACAAAGTTCGAGAGCGCGTTGATATCGTAGAAGTAGTGCTGCCCGTCGCGGTCATCAACGAAGTATTCGATGCCGCCGACGTCGAGCCGCACCGTGCGCGCGATGAGCTCGACTTGCTCGATGATGTCGCGCGGCGGTGTGTACGCCTCGACGCGCATACCGTTCTTCGGCGCGTCGAGCGCGCAGGCTGCCCGCGCCAGCTCCTCGCCCGCGGTGGTCTGGCAAACATCGGCCGGGCAGAGATTGAACGAGTCGTCGGCCGGATAGACGTTGATCCCATATAAGTATTCGCTATTCAGCGTCTCGACGCGCGTGATGTGCCCGCCGCGGTACGGAACGAACTCCTGGACGAGCGCAGTGTCGTCGATGCCGAGCTGGACAGATCCCTCTGCAATCCCGCGGGCGAGATCTTCCGCAGTCGCATACCGCGTGATGCCGGCTCCACTGCCGCCGATATTGGCCTTCACGACGATAGGGTAGCGAAGTCCATCCGCCGCCTTGGCGGCGACGAGAGGACTGTTGATCACGCGAGACCTTGGGAATGGCAACCCGAGCTCGCGCAGCACGCCGAGCTGGAGGGCCTTTGACAACTCGTTCTGGTAGACCGCGCTCCCGTTCACGACCGCCACACCGGCGCGCTCGAAATAGCGGACGAGGTCGAGCGTGTAGAAAATCGACTGCGCGTTTCCCCGCAGAAACGCGGACGGACTCGCCCTGTTGAACAGGAGCGAATAGGGTATGTCCACCGAATCCGGGTCGAACCAGTGGGCCGTCACATCGAGGGTGACGTAGGGGATGGCCCGGCGATCCAGCTCCGCGAACAGCGGCCTGAACCAGTCTGGGTGCTCATACAGGATCGCGATT
The DNA here is from genome assembly GCA_035575795.1 of Gemmatimonadaceae bacterium. Taxonomy (GTDB): domain Bacteria; phylum Gemmatimonadota; class Gemmatimonadetes; order Gemmatimonadales; family Gemmatimonadaceae; genus UBA4720. The sequence goes on along the minus strand of DATLXE010000057.1, from coordinate 9,861 downwards.
GGCCCGTCTGGATTTCCTGCCATTATCATCTCACAATCGTTGAGGGCAAAAAAAAAGCGACCCCGGTCTGGAGTCGCAGCTGAAAGCGCAGCGAAGGACACTTTGTCCTGCCGGCCTTATTTCACGCGCGCACGCAATGAGCTGGACCGGCCTCTCTTATGGCGAGATGCCAATGGCGACAACACATATACATGCGGGGCGCGGTCAGGTTCACAGTCTCAATTAAGCCAGTCGGTCGTCGGGGGTCAACCCTTCGGCCAGCGAGCGGATGGGCATCTTCCATGGCGCCGCCGAAACTCTGAAGCGGCTGAGCGCTAAGTCGTCGGTGTCCTGCTCTGGGCAGAAGGCTCCGCGGAGTAAGCCTGATGAAGATGCACCGGCGCTGACTTCCCTTTCCGCATGCGCAGGTTGAGCAATTCGACGAGGAGAGCGAAGCACATCGAGAAGTAGATGTAGCCTTTTGGAATCTTCTGGTGGAACCCTTCGGCAATGAGCGCCACACCGATCAGCATGAGGAAACTCAGTGCGAGCATCTTCACCGTTGGATGACGATTGACGAACGAGCTGATCGCGCCCGCGCCCAACATCATCACACCCACGGCGAAAATTACGGCGGCAACCATGATCGGCAGCTCGTCCGCCATTCCCACCGCGGTAATCACCGAGTCGAGCGAGAAAACGATGTCCAGCAGGAGAATCTGCGCGATCACCGCCGCGAACGACACGGGGGCACCCTTCACTGCGTGCCCTTCCTCGCCCTCGAGGCTGTTGTGGATCTCATGCGTGCTCTTGCCGAGCAGGAAGAGGCCGCCGAGGAGCAGGACGAGATCGCGACCGGAGATCCCGCGGCCAAGCAAACTGAAAAGCGGAACCGTCAGCTTTACGATCCAGCCGAGCGCAAAGAGGAGGCCAATGCGCATGAGCATCGCGAGCGCGAGCCCGAGCTTCCGCGCGCGCTGACGCTGCTCGGCTGGCAGCCTGTCGGCGAGAATCGAAATAAAGACGACGTTGTCGATTCCGAGCACGATTTCCAGCGCCGAGAGCGTGGCAAACGCGAGCCAGGCGTTGGGATCGGAAAGAAGTTCCAGCATTGTGATCGATACCCGCTACGCAGGAGTGATTAATTCGCAATAGCTGGGGGGAGACTCGAACTCCCGACCCCGGCATTATGAGTGCCGTGCTCTAACCAGCTGAGCTACCCAGCCGCACGTCCAATTTGCACTGCCCGCAGCGTTTGTAGAACCGGTCACGCCACCTGACACGAACGGCCAGCCCTTTCGGACCAGCCGTTTTGTGAAGCAATGGCGGGGGCGGGATTTGAACCCGCGACCTTCGGGTTATGAGCCCGACGAGCTACCAGGCTGCTCCACCCCGCGATGAGAGAGGGAATCTACCCGGGAAGAAGTTCAAGTCAAGCCGAAAACCGGATTAAGTAGGCCTACTCCGGCGGCTTCTTCGCCGTCGTATCGCTACTGTCTGGGCGCTCGCCAAACCGATAAAGAATCTCCTTGTCTCCGCGGACCATCCCAAACTCTTCCCTCGCGATGCGCTCCTGAGTCACCGTATCGGTCTTCACCAGCACCACCGCGCGCCGCAACGAATCGACCTGTCGCTTGAGCGAATCCACCGCCCGACCGAGCCCCGCCTTGCGGTTGCGCTGGCGATAAAGGTCGACGGTGCTGTACTCCCCGCCCTGAAGCGCGAAGAGAACGCCGCCGGCGATGATGAGCAGCCACACCAGCTTCTTCAGCATTCAGGAGTCTTCGCCCTTCGCCGGTCGTTACAGGCCGTAGACCGCGCCCCCGGGATACTCCGCGTGCGCGCCAAGCTGCTCCTCGATGCGGAGCAGCTGATTGTACTTGGCAATACGGTCGGTGCGGCTCGCCGATCCCGTCTTGATCTGCCCTGCCCCAGTCGCCACGGCGAGGTCGGCGATGAAGGTGTCTTCCGTCTCCCCCGACCGGTGCGAGATCACTGACTGATATCCGTTCGCCTTGGCCATCTCGATGGACTCGAGCGTCTCCGTGAGCGTGCCGATCTGATTGAGCTTGATCAGAATCGCGTTCGCGACGTCGGACTCGATCCCCCGCGCCAGACGCTCGGTGTTGGTGACAAAGAGATCGTCGCCCACGAGCTGCACCCGATCTCCCAGCGCCGACGTGAGCTGCGCCCATCCATCCCAGTCGTCCTCGGCCAATCCGTCCTCGATAGAAACGATCGGATACTCATCCAGCCACTTGCCGTACATCTCGATCATCCCCGCCGCATCGCGCGATCCGCCACCGCTCTTCTTGAACGTGTAGCTGCCACCCTTGCCGTGGAGCTCCGACGCCGCAACATCGAGGGCCAGGGCGATCTCGCGGCCCGGCGCGAAGCCCGCCGCTTCGATCGCCTCGATGATCACCTTGAGCGCCTCTTCGTCGTTCTTGAGGTCGGGCGCGAAGCCGCCCTCATCGCCGACGCCGGTGGAAAGCTTTCTCTTCACGAGAACTTTCTTGAGCGCGTGAAACACCTCCACTCCCATGCGCAGCCCCTCGGCGAACGTGCGCGCGCCAACGGGCACCACCATGAACTCCTGGAAATCGACGGTGTTGGTTGCGTGGGCGCCGCCGTTCAGGATGTTCATCATCGGCACTGGAAGCGTGCGAGCCATCGGGCCGCCCAGATACCTGTACAGCGGGAGGTCCAGCTCCATCGCTGCCGCGCGCGCCGTCGCCATCGAGACAGCAAGGATGGCATTCGCGCCAAGCTTGCCCTTGTTCGCCGTTCCATCGAGCTCGATCATCGCGCGATCGATCGCGATCTGGTCGGTTGCCATCATCCCGTTGAGCGCCGGACCGATGCGCTCCTCGACGCTCTGCACCGCCTGTTCGACGCCCTTGCCGAGGTACCGCTCGGCGTCCCCGTCACGCAGCTCGAGCGCTTCGTGCTCGCCCGTGGATGCTCCGCTTGGGACGGCGGCGCGCCCGACGGCACCGCTATCGAGCGTGACATCGGCTTCAATGGTTGGATTGCCGCGACTGTCGAGAATTTCGCGCGCCCGGATATCTATTATGCTCGGCATTTCTTTCTGGTGTTCGTTGTGGTTGGTGTCATTCCGGCGGCGATACCTCGGCCGGTGCGGCGCTGTCCCTCGGGGACCCGCGCGCGGCAATCCGAACCGGCTCGACACCATAAAGTTTCTGCATCGCCGCGATCATGCTTTCCCTGACTCGCTGCATCAGCTCGTCGCGGTGCTCGTAGTCGTATCCCGCGGTGGGAATCGGCTCGAGCAAATGTACATTAATCGTTCCGGGGTACGCCCGCAGCGAGCCCCTTGGGAGTGCCTCGATCGTGCCGTGCAGCAGGACGGGCACGATTGGAACTCCGGCCGCGACCGCGAGCACGAACGGCCCCTTCTTGAAGGGCCTGAGCGCGTAGTCGACTCCGCGCGTACCCTCGGGATAGACGACCACTGAATTCCCCTCCCTGATCTTCTTCGCCGCGGTCTCGTATGCCTCGAACGCGGCCTTCCTGTTCTCGCGCTGGATTTCGACCATCCCGATGGCGCGTATTCCCCAGCCGAAGACCGGAACTTTGAACAGCTCAGCTTTCGCGACGAACTTGTAACGCGGAAGCACCGCGGCGAGAGCAGGGACATCGAACCAGCTGACGTGATTCGACACGAAAATTCGCGGACTTCCATCGCCGAGGTTCTCGGTGCCGTGCAGCCGAACCTTCGCGCCAGCGGCCCACAGCGTCGCCCTCGACCACCAGCGTGGAACCTTGTCGAAGATGCCTCCCGGCCGGTCCTTTACCTTGAGCGCCGCAGCCAGCATCACGGCCGCTCCCAGAACGATCGTCGTTACCAGAATGGTAAGAGCGGTGAGCAAGCTCCGTAAAATGGAAATCATTCGCCGCGAAAGTGATCGAAGGAGGCTGGAGCCGCGATGCGCGTTCCGTGATGATACAGGGCGACCTCCGGTGCTCCATCGCTCACGGCACCGATGTCCGTCAGCTCGAGCCCGAAGTTCGTGTGGAAGTCACGCCGCAGCTTTTCGCTCCCCGTGACGACGAGTTCGTACTCTTCCCCGCTCGCGGCTGCCTCGAGCGAAGAAACATCACCGATACACGGGATGTGCTCGAGGTCGATGTCGAAACGCCGGTCGTTTGCCGCGGCAAGGTGCGCGATGTCGGCGATGAGTCCATCCGAGATGTCGATTCCCGCCGTTGCACCGGCGGCCGCGAGGTGACGGGCCTCAGCGAGGCGCGCGACAGGATGCGCAAAGCGCGCACGGTGGAGCTCACTTGGAATGGCGCCCCTCTCCCACGCTGCGAGTGCCGCCCCGGGCCCGCCAAGCAGTCCGGTGACGTAGACGCGGTCTCCCGTCTGGGAGCCTGATCGCCGCAACGGCCGTTCCGCTGCGCCCATGACGGTTATGGTCAGGGCGATCTTGCTTCCCCGCGTAACGTCGCCGCCCAATATCGGGCAGCCGTGCGGCCCGACCGCGTCCCTTATTCCGGCGGCGAGACGCGTCACATTCGCGCGATCTCCATCAGTCAGCGTGAGGGCGACGAAGATTCCGAGCGGCTCCGCCGCCATTGCCGCGAGGTCGCTTAGCGCTGCCGCCGTCGAGCGATATCCGATCTCAAAGTGATTGAGCCACTCGCGGCGAAAATGCGCGTCCTCGAGAGAAGTATCGGTGCTTACCACGAGTTGTTGTCCGGCCGGCACCGCGACTATTGCGGCGTCATCACCGATGCCCGCCGCGGAATCGCCCCATTCGGCGAGCAGCGCCCGGACGACATCGAATTCTCCGCCACCGGCAAGCCGCAGGTGCGCCGCGCCCTCGAAATCTCCGAGGTGTGTCATAATTGCATCTCCGGGAGCTCCGCCAGCACGGGTTCGCGCAACTGTGGCGACATCTCGTTCCATGCGCGCGGAAGGGCGTAAAGCACATCGTCGAGGGTCGTGCCTCTCACATAGCCGCACAGCTCCGCCGCCCGGCCGTGAATCCACGCGGCGCACGTGGCGCTCATTACCGGATCGGCCGTCTGTGCGAGCAGGGTCCCCGCGATACCGGCAAGGATGTCTCCGCTCCCGCCGGTCGCGAGCGCAGCGGTACCGCGCGGGCTCACGAAACGCTGACCGTGCGGCGAAAAGATGGTCGTCGGTGTGCCCTTGAGGAGAATCGTCACGTTGAGTTTTTTTGCGAGATCCTGCCCGATCTCGAAGCGCGAATCGAGAACGGTCTTCACGTTGGTGCCCGCGAGCCGCGCGAACTCGGCCGGGTGCGGAGTAAGGAGCGCTGCGCGGCCAGCCAGCAAGCCAGACAATACATCGGTCTCATTCTCGAAAACGTTAAGGCCGTCAGCGTCGAGCAGCACGGGCAAGGTGGAGTCGCGGAGGATTCGTTCAATGAGGTCGCGGGTGTGATGAGATTTTCCCAGTCCAGGCCCGATCACGATTGCATCGGCCCAACCGTTGATTGCACGGGACGCGCCTGATGCGTTGGACCAGTCGGAGACCATTGCTGCGGGAACGGCACCAACAACGGCGGTGAGCGACTCCGGCGCGACGATGACGCGGACGAGGCCGATTCCGCTCCTGAGTGCCGCGCGTGTCGCGAGCACCGCCGCCCCCGCCATTCCCGCGCCGCCACCGACCACCGCAAGGTGTTTCCGGCTGCCCTTGTGCGAGTCGTAACGAAGCGGCGGTATTCCGCGCTTCACGAATGGCTCGTCAACGAGCATCGGGAGAGGGGAGTGAGAACCGGCGTCCGCTGGAGCAGGAAGTCCAATGTCGAGCACGACGATCTTTCCGCACCGGTCGCGCGCAAGCAGGTGCCCGCGCTTGATCCCGCCGAAGCTGAGCGTCAGGTCGGCGTTCACGCATCGCTCTGAATGCGCACCTGTCGTCGCATCGAGCCCCGTCGGGACATCGAGCGAAACGATCGCAACACCCCGCGCCCTGAGTCCAGCCAGTGCGTCAACGCCGGCGCCGAGTTCGCCGCGGGGTTCACCGGACGAGCCGGTACCGAGTAATGCGTCAACGGCAATTCCCGCTTCGCCAACCGAGCCCGCCTGGGTGACGGCGCTGAATGCGTCACGCTTCTCCGCCGCAGCATCCGGCGACTTTGGCGGTGCCGCTTCGACGACGGTGACCGCAACGCCGGCAGCCGCCAACTCGCGCGCGACGACCCAGCCGTCTCCGCCGTTGTTTCCCGGCCCCGTGAACACAGCGACTCCCTTTGCCATCCGACCGGCATACCGCCGTGCGATCTCGTCAGCCGCGGCCCTGCCGGCGCGCTGCATCAGCACACGCGACGAAGTTCCGCTTTCGATCGCCGATCGGTCGCGCTCCGCTGCTTCACCGGCGGTCGTGACCCAGACGGGCATTTCGGGATCGGGACTCTACGCCTGTTGCGCGCAGTTCCAGGGATAGTCGTGCTCGAATGCGCGGTCGAAGTCGAACACGCCGACGAACTCGTCGCGCGTGTCCTGCGGCTGGCTGAGGAGAAAGCCGAGCTCCACGAGCGTGAACACGATGTCGCCGATGTCCGACGTCGAGTTGACGCCCCAGTGCTGGAGAACGACGCGCGCCATCAGCCCATAACGTTCCAGCGCGAGATCACGGCACGTGTGCGCAAGCTCGACGCCGCTGATGTGCCGCCGGACTGTCAGGTGTGACTGGCAGGTCTCGAGCGCAGCGAGGACGAACAGGTATGCCTGTTCGCCGAATCGCGGCTCCCGGGAGAGGATCCGATCCATTATTCCGTCGCTAAACGCCAGCTCCGCCATCCTTACGCAGTCCCCATCATGGATGGTAAGGATTTGTAGAGCGGGAAGCGGCTCGTCAAGTCGAGCACTTCCTCGCGCACGCTGATCGCGACGGCCTGGTCGTCGGCGCGCTCGATCACGCGCTCGATCAACGCGGCGATCTTTTCCATCTCGGGCTCGCCCATCCCGCGCGTCGTCACTGCCGGCGTCCCGAGCCTGATTCCACTCGTGACAAAGGGCGACTGCGTCTCCTTCGGAACGGTGTTCTTGTTCACGGTGATTCCCGCGGCGTCGAGGGATTTCTCGGCAACCTTGCCGGTGATGTTCTTGTTCCTGAGGTCGACGAGCATGAGGTGATTGTCCGTACCGCCGGAGACGATGTTGAAGCCGCGCCCGATCAGCGCGTCCGCCAGAGCCTGCGCATTGCGGACGACCTGGCCGCAGTAATCCTTGAAGGATGGCTCCAGCGCTTCCTTGAACGCCACCGCCTTGGCAGCGATCACGTGCTCCAGGGGACCACCCTGCGTCCCCGGGAACATCGCCTTGTCGATTGCCTTGGCGTGCGCGTCGCGGCAGAGGATGAGCCCGCCGCGCGGGCCACGCAGCGTCTTGTGCGTCGTGCTCGTCACCGCATCGGCATGCGGAACCGGAGACGGGTGGAAGCCAGTAGCGACAAGACCGGCAAAGTGCGCCATGTCGACAACGAACTTCGCGCCAATTTCGCGCGCGACCTCAGCAAACGGCTCAAAGTCGATGATCCGCGCGTAGGCGCTTGCACCGGCGACGATCATCTTCGGCTTTCGCTCGCGGGCGATCGCCTGCATTTGTGCGTAGTCGATGCGGCCGTCGTCACCAACGCCGTAATGGATCGCGTTGTACAGCAGTCCCGAAAAGTTCACCGGAGACCCGTGCGTGAGGTGCCCGCCCTGCGACAGGTCGAGGCCCATCACCATCTCGCCGGGCTTGAGGAACGCCAGATAGACGGCCGCGTTCGCCTGCGCGCCGGAATGAGGCTGCACATTGGCGTGATCGGCAGCGAAAAGCTGCTTCACCCGGTCGATGGCGAGCTGCTCCACCTTGTCCACGAACTCGCAGCCACCGTAGTAACGCTTGCCGGGCAGGCCTTCCGCGTACTTGTTCGTGAGCGCCGTGCCCATCGCCTCGAGCACCGCCGGCGAGACAAAGTTCTCGCTTGCGATTAGCTCGAGTCCCGTTCGCTGCCTGTCGACTTCCCTGTCGATGAGCCGCGCGATCTCCGGGTCCGACTCGGCGAGCGTGCCCGCGGGCATGCTTACGGATTTCCGTGCGTCTTCCGATTTCGCCGCGCCCATCACCGATCCCTGGCTTCGATTTTGTCAACACGCCGCTGATGGCGTCCGCCCTCGAAGTCGGCACCGAGCCACGCCTTCATGATCTCGACGCCCTGTTCGTCGGAGACGAAGCGCGACGGTAGCACCAGCACGTTGGAGTCGTTGTGCTTGCGCGAGAGCGCGGCGATGTCCGGCTGCCACGCGAGGGCGGCGCGAACACCTGTATATCTGTTGGCGACAATATCCATTCCGATCCCACTGCCGCAAACGAGAATTCCGCGCTTTGCCTCACCAGCCGAGATTTCGCGCGCAAGCGGATGCGCGTAATCCGGATAGTCATCCGCCGCCCCCGGGTCTCTCGTTCCGAGGTCTTCCGCCTCATACCCCATCGCCTCGAGCTGCGCGATGAGCTTCTGCTTCAGCTCGAAGCCAGCATGATCGGCGGCGATTGGTATTGTCTCTTTCACGCTGACGCCAGTCGCTGCTCGGCAAGCCGGTCAGCTGCCTCGTACGTGGGGATCTTCTGCCTCTCGGCGATCTCGAAAACCTTGAGCACGGTGTCGTATATGTCGTCAGCCTTGTCCAGCGCCCGCTGCGCATCCCATCCGGAAACTTCGCCGTAAACGTTGATCACGCCACCGGCGTTCGCAACGTAGTCCGGTGCGTACAGAATTCCCTTCTGGTCGAGCAGGTCGCCGTGCCGTTCCTCGAGAAGCTGGTTGTTTGCGCCGCCGGCAACGACCTGCACCCTGAGATTGGGGATGGTGGTATCGTTGAGAATTCCCCCGAGCGCGCATGGGGCAAAAATATCCGCATCCACTGAGTAGATGTCATCGCCCTTTACGATTCGGGCGCCGGTGCTGGCGGAAACCTTCGCGGCCCGTTCGGGATCGATGTCAGAGACGATCAGCTTCGCGCCGGCGGCGTGCAGCTCGCCGGCCAGATATCTGCCGACGTTTCCGCAGCCCTGGAGCGACACAGTCCTGCCTTCGAGACTGTCGGACCCCCATTTCCTGTTCGCCGAGGCCTGGATCGCGCGAAACACGCCGTGCGCCGTCACAGGCGACGGATCCCCGGATTTTCCCGCGAGTCCGGCAACGTGTCCCGTCTCCATGTGGACGAAGTCCATGTCCTTCGTGCTCGTCCCAACGTCTTCAGCAGTGATGTAGCGGCCGCCCAGCGTTTCCACGAAACGCCCGTGGGCGCGGAAGATATCCTCGCGGTTCCTTGTGCGGTTGTCACCGATGATAATGGACTTTCCACCGCCGAGGTTAAGGCCCGCGACAGCGTTCTTGTAGGTCATACCGCGCGACAGCCGGAGCGCGTCCGTGATCGCATCATCGTCGGTGGCGTATGTCCAGAAACGCGTCCCGCCGAGTGCCGGCCCGAGCTTGGTACTGTGAACGGCAATGATTCCCCGATAGCCCGAGGCGGGGTCACTGCAGAGAACCATCTCCTCGTGGCCCATCGACGCCAGCGTGTCAAAAAGCTTCATGTCTGTCCGCGTTGTTGTGAATGGCCGTTATTGTTCGTAAAGCGCACGCGCGATCACGATGCGCTGAATTTCCGACGTACCCTCATAAATCTCGGTGACCTTTGCGTCGCGGAACAGCCGCTCCACCGGATAATCCTTGATGTAGCCGTAGCCACCGAAAATCTGAATCGCCTGCGTGGTCACCCACATCGCCGTCTCGCTGGCCATCAGCTTGGCCATCGAGCTGAACTGTCTCACGTTCGCGCCACGGTCCTTTGCGGCCGCGGCCGCGTGCAACAGCGTCCGCGAAGCAGTCAC
>DATLXE010000056.1:0-2837 GCA_035575795.1 Gemmatimonadaceae bacterium | reverse complement strand
CTGATATGGATGTGGCTGTCAAGTAACTGTCGTTCTTGAGGTGCCCCTCGGAGTTGATGGTCAGGTTGTGGGTTGGCGGCCGGGTGGCAGGGTCAGCGACGGTGATCAGACTGATATTCGCGGGTTGGTTACCGCAAGACTTGGTTCCGTCGGCAGCTGCCTCTGTCTAGAGTCGCGGGTCGTCCGCCGGAGCGGCGCCGCATAGTGTCATCGAGGGTTCTGCTCTGTGGAGCGCACCCGGCCGCCAAGGTTTGTCAGTCGGTGTCAGTCGCGCGCAGTGGTTGGTCGGTTGCGGTCGCCCAGACGAATCCGGCGAGTTCGCGAGCGACGCTGGTGGCGATCTTGTTGGAATGCTTGCCTCGAGACGCCATCCGGTTCCAGCGCTTGTGCAGTCGCAGCTGTGCGTGCTGGGCGCGGGCGACGACCTCTGCGGGTTGTCCGGCCTGGCGGCGCGTGATTGCGCCAGAGCGAGCGGGCCTGCGACGCTGGTTGTGGGCTGCTTCGATCATCAGCCGCCGAGCATGCGTGTTGCCGGTCTTGGTGATCGCACCCTGCCTGCGCTGGTCGCCGGAGGACGATTCCGACGGCACGAGCCCGAGATACGCCATGAACGACGGCGCGGTCTTGAAGCGCGTGAAATCGCCGATCTCGGCGACGAGGCCGACCGCGGTGAGCGTGTCGATCCCTCGGAAGCATCTTAGCGCGCCGACCAGCTTGCGAAAGTCGTCGTGCACGGCCCACTCGTCGATCTGTCGTTCCATCGTCTCGATGCGACGGTCGACCAGGTCGCACGCGAGCAGGTAGTCATCGAACGCGGCCTGCTGCGCGGCGTGCGTGAACGCCTGCTGGCCGAGCCATTGCCGGCGGGTGAGTGTCCAGCCCTTGCTCGGCATCCGTCGGTCGTGGCGCAGCACGAATTTGCCGATCCGGTGCCGAGCGCGCATGCGATCCATGCGCGCGTCCTCACGCGCACGGATCAGGTCGCGGACGGCTTCTTGGCTCTCGCTGGGCACGAAGATCGGCTGCAGCATGCCGCCCTGGTACATCAGCGCCAGCTTGCGTGCATCACGCTTGTCGGTCTTCACGCGGTCTGAGCTGCGCCACGGAACAAGGCCGGGCGCGATCACGTCGCAGTGAAAACCCGCCGCGCGAAGGTGCCGCGCGAGCCCAAATCCGGTCGGACCCGCCTCGTAACAGACGCGGCCAACGCCCAGCTTGCGAAGTTCGCGTTCCACCAGCTCGTGATCGAACGCAAGCGTGCGCTCATCGAGCAACTCATCGCGATGGACTGCCGCCAGCCGAATCGACGCGGCGTGCACGTCGAGCGCGGCAACCGGAACGATCGTCGTCATAGAATCAGTCATGTGGTCGGTGCCTCCGAGACGTATATGCGGATAGGCCGAGAAATCGGCAACCCGCGACGCTAGTTCGCGCGAGTAGACCCCGATGGGCGGGTGATTGGACGCGATTTGGACGCGAAACTGTACATGCGCGAAGTCGGGTTCGCCAGGACGGACCCGAGGAGCCAGAATCGAGTTCGGCGATATTCTCGATCTGCTTGTCGCGCGTGAGTTGGCGGCGCCGCCGCTACGCGGCACCGCCCCCAAGCTCTCGCCCTATGAAAGACGGGAGCGCCGGTACGCGATCTCCGGCGAGGTGGGTGAGGCGCGCGGCCCTTCCCTGCCATCGACCCTAAAAGGGTTTACGGGGGTCCATGCGAGTCCATTTCCGTCCACGATTGACCTGCACATCGGTACATTCCTGCTGGACAGTCTTGGGCAGCCGTAGACACGGATTTCCGGTGGGACTTGCGCGTTTCTTGCGCGTTTTTGAGCGGGCGGACTGCTCTGGAGAGGTCGTCGAGTCGAGTCTCGTGCTCAGCCTGCGAGCCGAGTGTCCGAGCCGACGGTCAGGGTCCACCGCTCCTCCTGCAGCACTCGGCGACCTGTCGGCACAGCGTTTTCGAGGGCGCTGGAGCCGACGACGCTGAATCAGGCGGCTGACGCAACGGTTGCGACGCGATCATCGCCGCATGGTCGAGCGACGAACATCGATTCGCTTCGTCGCTTGCCGTAACTCGGGCGGAGATCAGTTGGTGAATTCCAGCCGGGCGCTCGACGTCCCCGCACGGTTAGCGACGTCGAACGTCATCGTGTGACGACCGCGAGACAATCCGTCGTTGGCGACCGGCACCAGGATCCTGACCTCACGATTGTCGCTCGAGAAGAAGGGCCGAACTCGCACTGCGCGACCGTCTATCTTCACCACGACGCGCTTCAATCGACTCTCTGACTGCACGCTCAGGCCGTACGTACGCGTCGTGGATGATCGGGTGACGAGCGCGGGACGGGTCAACGTCGGTCGCACCAGTGGGCTAGCACCCAGCCCACACTTTCGGCGCGGCGCCGGCCAAGCGGTCAGCCGATCGAGCATCACGACGGAATCAAAGTTGCCATCGCCCTGGTCGAGGATGGAAACGTACAGTGAGTGCGAGCCGGGACTCATCGTCGTCTGGCTACGAAGGAGTGGAGTTCCGCCGTCGAAGAACGTTCCCTGCGCGTTGCTTGCGGACGCACTCGCATCGCCAGTCGTCCTGACATTGAGGGGTTCCCCGTTCGATGCGGGAGCGTCGACGCGAAACGCGAAGTTATGCGGTCCGAGGATGCTGGAATTCAGCGTCGTCCAATCGTTGATGTCGAGCTCCGCGATGAAACCGTCGTTGTAGATCTTGCCGGGGAACTCGGGATACTCTTCGCTCATGAACCGCGTGTCGAGCGACAGGCAATTGGTGCCAGGCGCCGAGGTGAAGTCGATGCGGACGACCGTCACGTCTTGAG
>DATLXE010000055.1:0-4689 GCA_035575795.1 Gemmatimonadaceae bacterium | reverse complement strand
TCGCCGGCGTCTGGGGATGGACGAAGGGCCCATTCGGCCGCGGGAACGCGAAGGGCATTCGTTTCGATGAGTCGGCGATCGACCCCGCAATGCCCATCCCCAATGGCATGGTCTGGAACATGGTGTACGATCCCGACGCCGGGCCGGGCACCGTTGCGCCGGTGGGGGAGCGGGAGCTATGGGAGCGCTTCGAATGGTTTTTGTCGGGGATAATCCCGGTCGCCGAGGAATGCGGCGTGCGGATGGCACTGCATCCCGACGACCCGCCGGCCGATTCGCTGCGGGGCGCGGCGCGGCTGGTTAACGAGCCGTACAAGTATCAGCGGGTCCTCGACATCGCGCCGAGCCGGTCGAACGCGCTCGAGTTCTGCCTCGGCTCGCTACAGGAGATGCGCGAGGGGAACGTCCTCGACAGCATCGCCGAGTACGGTTCGGGGGGGAACATCGCCTACGTGCACTTCCGGAACGTGCGCGGCAAGGTGCCGTCGTACCAGGAAGTCTTTGTCGACGAGGGCGATCTCGACATGATCGCGGCGATTGCCGCGTTGCGAAAGGTGGGCTATGACGGAGTGCTCATACCCGACCACACCCCGGAGATGACGTGCGGGGCGCCATGGCACGCGGGGATGGCGTACGCGCTTGGTTACATGAGGGCGGCGCTCCAGGCGGTCGAGCGCCTGTAAACGCCGGGGGGCATGATTGTAATCGACGGAGGGAGGACGAATATGAGCGTACTCAGGGGTCGGAAGCCCCCTAACGTTCGTTAGCTGGCTGCGCGAAGAACTATCACTTCCCTTGCCAACCGGTTACCAAGCAGGTCCTTCTGTTCCTCCAAATCGAACCGAGATTGCAGGTTGAGCCAAAAGCGCTCGGTTGTGCCGAAATAGCGAGATAGACGCAGGGCAGTGTCAGCTGTAATGCGGCGAGTTCCGTGAACAATCTCGTTAATCCGTCGCGCGGGGACACTGATGTCCTGGGCGACTCGATACTGCGAAATCCCCATTGGCTCGAGGAAGTCGTTAAGCAAAATGTCGCCCGGGTGAATCGGCGCGAGCTTTCGAGCAGTCATAACAAAGTCCTAGTGATAGTCTACGATCTCGACATCATGGGCGTCACCATCTCTCCATTCGAAGCACACGCGCCATTGATCATTGACCCGAATGCTGTACTGACCGCTACGTCGAGCTTTGAGCTTCTCCAGCCGATTGCCTGGCGGTACTCTTAGGTCTGCGAGCGCGTCAGCCGCGTCCAAAGCGACAAGCTTCCGCAACATAATTCGGAGCAGATCGGCGGGAAACCGCCTGACGGGCTCGCGGTTAAACAGGCGTTGCGTATCCCGCTCCGCGAAACTCTTGATCACCCACAAACATAACGCGTCACGGTATTACCGTCAAGCGTTATTATGTCCAGCTAACGCCCGGTTCGACGTTCGTTAGGCCGGCTGCTCAGGCCCACACCGCTTGCGTAGTTCGTTTGCACGATGGACCTACTCCAACCTGGTTGAGCGATGGAAGCGCGGTGGGATTCGTTTTCGCCGCCGAAGTTTCCGCACCCGGAGCCCTTCAATCCCGCGGATATCTTTGTGGGAAACAGGGACGGATCAGGAGTGCGAAATCTTACCAAGCATCCGGCCGGAGATGTCCATCCTTCATGGAGTCCCATTCAGCGATAACCGGGCTGCGCGCGCCGCCCGTTAAAACGGCTCCGAGGGTGAGTGGGCTGGGGGACGACCAGAGAAGTCCGGTCCGGCTGGCGGGTTACTGAAACAATTGCCCGTTGTGTTTGATCCAACCCGTCGGACGGCGGCCACCAGGGTCGCGATGCGTCCGATGCACAACGCCCCCTTTTTGGTTCCACTCGTACTCGCCATTAAAGGTGACTTCATCGCCAACTCTCAATGAAGAGACTCGCGGCGCGAGATCGATGTTATGCGCGATGAGGACTGTCTGACCCGATGTCAGGCGAACGATGAAGCGTTGGTGCCGGCTGCCGTCGTTATCATCAGTAAGAACCTTTGTAATTGTGCCCCGACCCTGAACCTGAGTATTGCTTGCCCGCTTGTCGAATGCTGTCACATGTGAATCGCGTCCGGCCGATGGTGCTGACGGAGCATGCGACGGATATGGGACATCGCGCCGTGCGTACGTGAACAGAGCGAAAGCTGCGATCAAGATGGCGGGAATCCAGAGCTTTCTCATTCCGTTGCTGCAACGTTCCTCAGCTCGCCCTCGGGACTTCGCCGGTCCCGTGATTCGAGGCGGAAGTCCGACTCCACTTTGTTACAACCCTGCTGCCTGCGTAGCCCCCGAGTGCGACGGCAGCAGGTACGACGAAAAGTGTGAGAATCAGGAAAGGGAAGCGCTCAAAGAAAGAGACGGGCGGCCCGCTATCCGACTGGCCAGATCGCAGCATCCCCACCAGGCTCATACCGCTGATGAGGATAGCTCCCCACGCCGTTGTGATAGAGAGCCGCCAACGTGATGGCAACAGCATGCCGATAATGAAACCGGCGAGTAAGTGGCCGCTAAGAACGTAAAGAGTCCACCTCGCGTGAGACCAGTGGGGAGGGAAGTCGGAAAACAGGGTGATTAGTCCCCAAAAACCAGCTGCGAGGACTACACAGAACGCCAGGAGTATCCTCATTATCACTTTGACCTGCGCGAAAGAGAGTTTCATCGCCGTCTCCAGTTGGTCGCTGCCCAAAGCAAGCGTCACCAGTCTCTTGAGCTAGCGCAAGTGTCTGGTGGGCCACGGTGCCCATTGCCATGAGCGCGTACCTCCGCGGACGAGCGCTCGTGCGCGCAACCTTTCCAGAGACACCCCGCCTTTGCGTAAGCCATTTGGACTACCCAACGTCCCGAGCTCAAACTTCTGAGACGCCCGACCGAGCCACGGAATGGTTATCTCCTCCCGGAAATGCCCGTGTACCACCTCGTCGATCACCGCGTGCAGTCGCTTGCCCTCACTTGCGGCGGTCTCGCCGCACGCGTCGCACCCACAGCAGGGAAACGTCTCGACCATCAGTCGACCGCACCGAAGGTTGACTGAAGGAAAGGTGGTGAACACGAACGTCAGTGAGGCTGAGGCCGGATTTGCCGGGACCAGCTGCACGGTCTGACGCGCCAGGTCCGCTCGCTCCAGCTCAGGATCGAGACCGTAGCCCTCCGATCGCTGGACGTCGAACTCTGCGCTGAGTCGCGACAACAAATTCAGCGCGTCGTCGTGGAGAGGCGCAAATCGGTCAGGATTCGTGATGCGGGAGTACGCCTCTGGCGGCGGCCCTTCAATATCCTCGTGCTCGTCGCTCATGAACATTGCGGCTTGGTCCAATCCATTCGACGAGCCTCAACCGTGGCGCGCCGCCTCGATTGCAGCGACGTCGATCTTTTTCATCTGCAACATCGCATCGAACGCGCGCTTGGCTGCGGCGGGATCGGAATCGGTGACCGCTTTCGTCAGGACGATCGGCGTAATCTGCCAGGACAATCCCCATTTGTCCTTGCACCAGCCGCACTGGCTCTCCTCGCCGCCGTTGCCGACAATCGCGTTCCAATAGCGGTCAGTTTCGGCCTGGTCAGCGGTTGCGACCTGAAACGAGAACGCTTCGCTGTGCTTGAACGCGGGTCCGCCATTGAGCCCGAGGCACGGAACGCCCATCACTGTGAACTCGACGGTCAACACGTCCCCTTTCTTCCCCGACGGAAAGTCTCCCGGTGCGCGGTGCACCGCGCCGACGGACGAATCGGGAAAGGTCCTGGCGTAAAACCGCGCTGCTTCCTCGGCGTCGCGATCGTACCAAAGACAAATCGTATTCTTTTCCGGGTTGACCATGTCACGTCTCCATCGAGATGAGCCATCCGAAGCCGGAGTGGAGGATGTGCTCGCAGCGAAGGTAATTGGCTCGGCCAACGCATCCGCGTCAACGTACGAACAAATGCGCACGTTAGACTGCGGCTCCGCGGCGTGTGAACGCAAGCTCCAGCCTCAAGCTTGAGGAGCTTAGCGAAGCCGCCTAACGCTCAAGCAACGCTCGTTATCCGGCTTGGCTGACGCCGGCGCGCGCCGACGCCGATGGGCTCCAGCCCGCTCGGGCCCGATTCCCGCTGTAGCTTCCCTCATGCCAGTCGATGCTCCGCCCACTGAGGCCGTGGCGAACGAACACGAGGTGCTCAGTAATCCTGAGCGCCTCCTCCAGCTGCGGAAGACCGCGCTGCTCGATGCGCCCACCGAGGAGGCGTTCGACCGTCTGACGCGTCTCGCCAGCAAGCTGCTCAGGGCGCCGCTATCCACCGTCACCCTTGTCGACGACGAGCGCCAGTTCTACATGAGCTGCACCGGATTTCCCGAGCCCCTCGCGACAGCACGCCAGACACCGCTCGAATTCTCGTTCTGCCGCCACACCGTCGTCATCGGCAAGCCCCTCATCATTTCCGACGTCCGCGGCCACCCGCTCGTCGGCGACAACCCCTCGATCAGCCAGTTCGGCGTGACCGCCTATGCCGGCATCCCTCTGTTGACGGCGGATGGGCATGCGCTCGGAACCTTGTGCGTCATGGACTTCAAGGTTCGTGACTGGACTGCCGACGAAATCTCCAGCCTCGCGGACCTCGCCGCCGCCGTCAGCACGGAAATCGAGCTGCGGATGGACATCGCGGAGCGTCAACGCGTCGAGGGCGAGCTGCAGCGCGC
>DATLXE010000054.1:0-1526 GCA_035575795.1 Gemmatimonadaceae bacterium | reverse complement strand
ACTTTTTTCCCGAACAGCCGCGAGAGCTGCTTCGTGAGCGCCTCGCCTTCGCCCGGACCGGGCTCGCGCGCAACCGTCACGTTGGCGTGGACGCGGTCTTCCGACTCGTCGATCAGGCGGCGGTACTCAGTGGCGATCTGCGGAATGAGCATCTGGCGCCGCTTCGTAACGAGCGTCTGCAGGAAAAGAAGGAACACGCGTGGCGCGCGGTCGGCGTACGCCTTGCCAAGAACCTCGGATTTCTGCGCGGCAGCGACCTTGGGCGACTCGAGAAAGTTGCGCAGCCTGGCGTCTCCCGCGACGGCACCGCCGACTTCTTCCATCAGCGTACCCCAGCCCTCGACGTCCTTTGCGCGCTGCGCGAGGACGAGCAGCGTCTCCGCGTAGTTGCGGGCGATCGTGCTGTCGTTCATCCGCGCTTTGTTTCCGTCACCGGAATCGAGGCGAGGAAGCTCTCCACGATCTTCCGGTTGGACTGGTCGTCGAGATTCTTTTCGATAACCTTGCTCGCGCCGGCGATTGCCAGCTCGACTGCCTCGCGGCGCATATCCGCGATCGCCTTCACCTTCTCGGTCTCGATCTCTCGGCGGGCGCGGTCGAGCATCGACTGCTGCTGCTGGTGCGTCTCCTCGATCATCTGCGCCCTCAGCTTCTCGCCGACCTGCCTGCCCTCGGCGATCAGCTTCTGCGCATCGCCCCGCGCCACTTCGATCTGCTGGCGCTGCTCGGCGAGCATCCGAGCCGCTTCATCGCGGTCGCGCTTCGCTCCCTCGATCGCCTCCTCGAGCGCCTTCTCGCGCGCCTCGACGGCGGCGGTAATCTTCGGGAAGACGAGCTTGCCGAGTATCGCAAACAGAATGAGGAAGATGACAAGCGTCCAGAACATCAGGCCGCCGTTGGGCGTCAGCAGGCTGACCTTTGGCGTGTCACCGGCGGGAGCCGCTCCGTGCTGGAGCAGTGCGAGAATGAATGCGTTCATTGGATTGCCTTTAATGTGAATCGGGCCGGGCCGCGACTGGTTTCGCCGCGGCCCTCACCGTATTGCTTCCTAGAACTTGCCCTGGATCAGGAACGCGATGACGATTGCGAACAGTGCCGCTCCTTCGATGAGCGCGGCAAAGATGATGGCGCCGGTCTGGATGCGCGCCGCCATTTCGGGCTGGCGAGCCATGCCGTCCATCGCCTGCCCGGCGAGGCGACCAATGCCGATACCGGCGCCGATGACCGCTAGGCCAGCACCGATGCCGGCGCCGAGCATCGCCCAGGCTCCGGTATATCCGACGCCGTAAGCGCCAGCCGCTTCAACGGCTCCCTGCAGAAGTGCGAAGATCATTATTGTAGTCCCTTTCGTGTTGCTACGTTGATGAACATGCTCGCGGATCGTCTCTCCGACCGCCGCCCGCGAACGGAGCGATGACCTGCTCCAGCGGGCTTCTCCAGCCGCTCGGCTGGGTACTTACGCGTGGCTGAGCGAGCTACGCGTCAGTGCGCACCTTCACGGATGAGGCCGATGAAGACACTGGCCA
>DATLXE010000053.1:0-1897 GCA_035575795.1 Gemmatimonadaceae bacterium | reverse complement strand
GTGATCAGGGCGGTCCGCACATGCGGCGCCACACGGCGTATAAGGTCGAACAGTTGCTGCATGACGGGGCTGCGGCCGATCATCCCGCAGAGGCCGAGGCGTTGCGCGGTGGCGTTCTCCGCTTCGAGCAGCGCCACGCGTCGCGCCAGGCCGTCACGCACCCCTCCGAGCAGTTGGCGCAGCCGCTCGATATCGAGTGGCTTGCTGAGGTAATCCAGGGCCCCCAGCTTCACCGCCTCGATCGCCGAGTCGATCGAGGCGTGCGCCGTCATCAGGATCACCTGGCACTCGGGCTGCGCCTGCCGGATGGCCTGCAGCACCTCGATGCCGCCAAGCTCGGGCATCCGCAGGTCGACGAGCGCCGCCTCCGCGGGACGCAGCGCGAGCTGCGCCAGGGCCAGGCGCCCACTCGTGTGCACCTCCACGTCGAAGCCGGCCGGGCGGGCAATACGCTCAACCAGCGCCAGCATTCCTGGTTCGTCGTCGATGACCACGAGGCGCGGCTGCGGCGCCGCCACTACGGCTCCTCCGCTGCGGACAGGAGTCCGATCGCCGCCACCGCTGCCGCCAGGATCTCCTTCAGGTCACCGCGGTGCTTGTCATCGGCCGTCATGTCTTCTTCCATCAGGCGGGCGTAGCCGATGACGATCGCCAGCAGGTTCCGGATTTTGTGATCGAGGGTGTTGTCCATTATTCGCGCCCGGCCGGCTGCGGGGTGGGCCCTTCGATCACCTCGCGGACACGCTCGTTCAGTGCCGCGGCGGTGAAAGGCTTCTGCAGCAACTCGATACCCGGACCGAGCGGTCCCTGCTCGACGATCGCCCCTTGCGTGTAACCGGACAGGTACAGCACTTTGAGCCCCGGCTGCTGTTCCTGCAGCCGCGCGAAGAGCTTCGGTCCGCTGATCCCCGGCATGACCACGTCGGTGAGCAGCAGGTCGATCACCCTGGCGTGCTTCGCAAACACGGCCTCGGCGTGGTCCGCATCGTTGGCGTCGAACACTCTGTAACCGGACTGTTCGAGTATGCGCCGCGTCAGCAGCCGAACGCCGTCCTCGTCCTCGACAATCAGGATGGTTTCGGTACCGCGAATCGTCCCGCCGCGATCCGGCGCGGCGGGGAGCAGCGCCTGCGGGTTCCCCAGTGCACAGGGCAGGTAGACCTCGAATGTCGCCCCTGCGCCAGGAGTGCTCGTCACGGACACGGTGCCGCCCGTCTGTTTGACGATGCCGTAGACAGTCGCGAGGCCGAGTCCGGTGCCCTTTCCGGGTAACTTGGTGGTGAAGAAGGGCTCGAACAGCCGCTTCCGGACGGACTCCGTCATACCGGTTCCGTTGTCGGCCACGGCGAGCAGCACGTAACATCCGGCACCGATGCCGAAGCTGTGGGCGTCCGGTTCCTCCATCTCCACGTTCGAGGTGCGGAACGACAGCCGCCCCCCGGTCGGCATCGCATCCCGGGCGTTCACGGTGAGATTCATGAGCACCTGTTCGAGCTGGCCGACGTCCGCGCGAACGGCCCAGAGGTCTGCAGCGAGAGTGTGCTCGATGAGGATGTCCTCGCCGATCAACCGGGCGAGCATGTCCTGCATGCCGAGCACCAGCGCGTTGAGGTCCACGTTCGTCGGCTGCAGCACCTGCTTGCGGCTGAAGGCCAGTAACTGGCGCGTCAGCGCCGTGGCCCGCTGGGCCGCCCGCACCACTTCGTCGAGGTCGGCGCGCCGGGGATCGCTGACGCCCAGGGTCTCGGTGACGAACGCGGAATACCCGAGCACGACGGTCATGAGGTTGTTGAAGTCGTGCGCGACCCCGCCGGCGAGCTGACCGACGGCTTCCATCTTCTGCGACTGCTGGAACTGCGCTTCGAGCGATTTTCTCTCGCTGATCTCGGTGTCCACG
>DATLXE010000052.1:0-27227 GCA_035575795.1 Gemmatimonadaceae bacterium | reverse complement strand
GGACTTCATCGCGGCGATGTACGCCTTTTCCTTCGTATTTGCAAACTTCGGGATCGCAATCGCGGCAAGAATGCCGATGATGACGACGACGATCAAAAGCTCGATCAGCGTAAAACCCTTTCTGTTGCGTGACATGGATTGTCTCCTGAATGATTGACTGCGAGGGACTGAGATCACTCTCCTCCCATTGCCAGAAAGACGAGGCGCCTGAAAGGGAGGCAACCCATGTTATGGCAGAGTTTGACCGGAATGTTGTCCGACTGTAAGTGCCTAAGCCGCAACAGATTACCAAATGTCCAAAGGAGACGGAAGGAGCGGATTCAGTGCGTTCTGCAACGTCTCTCGCAGCTTGCAACAACGTGGACCCATTGGCCGTTGAAACCGTATAACAGTATGTCCCGCCGGAGCCGAAGGTTTGCGGATTTGGCTCCCGGAGCTGGTGGAAGGTCGGGATCGGATCGCTCCCCAGCACCCAGCACAAGGAGAAATACTTGTCGACTATTGGAATTGCTCGTTTTCGCGTCGTTGCTCCCACTGTCGCCCTTGCGCTTGCAGTAGGGTCGGGCGTCGCCTGTGCCCAGTCTGGTGTAGAGCGCCGGGAAGCGCGACCGGCCGCGGCTCAGCCTCTCGCCGCGCCAGCCCAGCCCGGGGTTCGCTCCGCCTTCGTGAAGCCCTCGGACGCCGAGCTGCGGCGCAAGCTGACGCCCATCCAGTACTCGGTGACTCAGCGCGACGATACAGAAACTCCATATCGCAACACGTACTGGGATAACCACGAGGCAGGCATCTACGTTGACGTGGTTTCCGGCGAACCGCTTTTCAGCTCGATCGACAAGTACGATTCGGGCACCGGGTGGCCGAGCTTCACGCGCCCGCTCGAGCCCGCCAACCTGCGCTCGAAGACCGACCACCACCTTGGTTACGCTCGCACGGAGATTCGCTCGGCGCGAGCGGATTCCCATCTTGGCCACCTGTTCGATGACGGACCCCGTCCGACCGGCCTGCGCTACTGCATGAACTCCGCTGCAATGCGATTCGTCCCGGTCGCCGAGCTCGATGCGCGCGGATACGGGAAGTATCTGCCGCTGTTCAGGAAGGGAACGGCCGCATCGGCAAAGGCCAGCAGGTAAGGCGAGGCCGGTTTAGAAGTCTTCACGGGTCACCCTTCAAAAGGTGACCCGTTATTTTTTGGAATGGAATGCTGGCTGATCACCTCGCGCGCGGAGATCATGCGACTCGAATTCGGTGACGAGCCACCGCCCGAGATATGCCTCCCCGACAAGCCGCTGTCGGAGATCGAGGACGACGCTCCCCGCAAGGCAATTCAGGACGCTCCCTACATTATCTACCGCCGCTTCCACCTGGCCGCCGAGAGTTGGCGGCTGGGCATCGTGTACGCGGTGTCACCACCCACCGTTGGCGACATCCAGATCCTCTCCGCGTACCGCGCTGGCCATGAGTCGCGGCCCCGGCTGGTCTAGGGGCGGTACTTCTTCAGCTTGTCGACTGCGTTGTCGAGCAGGCCCTGCAGGCGCTCGTATTCCTCGTTGATCTTCTTGCCCGCGCCCGGCAGTTCGGCCTGGCCCTTCTCCGCCAGGTCCGAGAGACGCTTTCCTGCTACGGTGAGCTCTTCACGCAGCTTCTCCAGCGTCTTCTTGATATCGTCCATGCTCGCGCTCCGGTTAGTTGACCTGATGTTTCCGCAACTGTAGAGATACCGGATGCGCGAATGTCGCGCCAGCTTCTCGCTCGCTGCCCGGAATGGCGCGGAATTCGCCGTCTGCCCGGCAAACTGCCGTCTGGAGTCCAACAATGATCACTCACATAAAATTCGTCAGCATTCCCATTCGGGACCAGGACGTGGCGCTGGCGTTCTACACCGAAAAGCTCGGTTTCGAGGTCCTGACCGACCAGCCGTTCGGCAACGGCACACGGTGGATCGAGCTGGGCATTCCCGGTGCTGAAACCCGTCTCGTCCTGTTTACGCCGGCAGGACAGGAAGATCGGATCGGCACGTTTTCCAACATGGTCTTCCTGTGCGACGATGTCGAGAAAACCTACGAGGAGCTGAGGCAGCGCGGAGTCGAATTCAAGACACCCCCCGCGAAGGCGTCGTGGGGAACGTCCGTCCAGATCATCGACCCCGATGGAAATCAGCTGTTGCTATCGTCCCAGCGTTAGCAGCGAAGCCGACGAATGCTCTGCATCCTTCACGGCTGGCTGCTCGAGGGCTCGGGCAGCAACCTGTGGACGCGTTCCGTCGTGCGCTCGCTTTGCCGTCGCGGCGAAGTGGTGCACCTCGTCTGCCAGGAGAATCACCCGGAGCGGTACGATTTCATCGCCCTTGCTCATACATATGAGCTGAACGGCTCCGTCACCACGATTCTCGAGCGGGAAAGCCCTTATCCTGGACGCTGCATTCTTCACAAACCGGCACTGGGCGCAACGTTGCCCGTCTTCGTCACCGACAAGTACGAGGAGTATGCCCGGGTCGTACCGCTCGTTGAGCTCTCGACCAAAGAAGTGGAAGCTTATGTCGCGAGAAACGTGGCGGTTCTTCTCCGCATCGCCGGCGCGCATGATATCACGGTCATTCACGCCAACCACGCGGTAATGATGCCGGTGGTGGCACAGCGGGTGGAGGAATCCACTGGCATTCCATTCACCGTGATGCCGCACGGCAGCGACATCGAGTACGCGGTCAAGAAAGATGACCGCTTTCTGCACTACGCATCCTCGTCGCTGGAAGCCGCGCAGCGGATCTTCGTCATCGGCGACGAGATGCGGGAGCGCGTGCACAAGGTGTTTAACCGGATCCCCGCGCTCGAGGGCAAGCTGCGCGATCTGCACCTCGGTGTTGATACCGCGGAGTTCGAGCCGGTCACGCGGAGTGGACGTCATGCTCACATCGCACGCCTGCTGGCAGCAATCGCTCCGCTGCCGCGCGGCAAAAGCGGGCCGCAGGAAGCGTCCTTCACTGCCGCGCTGGAGAACGTCAGAAGCCTCGACGACCTGCGCGCCGCAATCGCCCCCGCTGCGCGCTACGACAACAAGCGGCCCGATGAGTTGGCCGAACGCAAGCTGGCGGAGATCGACTGGCCGTCGGCCTCGACGCTTCTCTTTGTTGGGCGACTGATTGCCTGGAAGGGAATTCAGTCGCTGATCGCCGCATTGCCGCTCGTATTGGAGCGAAATCCATTGCTGCGTACCGTCGTCGTCGGTCATGGACCGCTCCGCGAGCCGATGGAGGCACTGCTCTGGGCGCTTCAGCACGGGCGTCGGGACCTGGTGGAGGCGATCGTTTCAAATGGGCGCTACCTGGACGGCAGCGCTGACCACGCTGACGGGGCGGAAGCAGGTGATGGAGGACATAACGCTGGAGGAGCGTCGTCCGGCTCGGCGTCCCTCACAGACGTGGCGGAATTCTTTGCCAGACTCTCCGCACGCGGCGAGCTCGACCGCTACTTCGAAATCGCGCGTCGGCGCATCACGGCGGGCAGCGTCGTCTTCACCGGATATCTGACGCACACCGAGCTGCGTTACCTCTTCCCCTGCTGCGATGTCGGGATCTTTCCGTCGGTCGTTCGTGAAGCTGGGCCGCTCGTCTTCCTCGAGTCGCTTGCTTCCGGCTGCTTTCCGCTCGGGACTTATTTCGGCGGGATGAAGGCGAGCATCGACGCGGTGGGAGCGTATTTGCCAGCCGCGTCAGGCGACCTGATGAAGCTCGACCCGCACAACACCGTCGAGGATCTCGTCATGAAGCTTCCCCTCGCGGTCGAGGAGGCTCCGCGGCACAAGGACACTCTGAGCCGGGTCGCGAGGGATGACTACGATTGGTCAAGCGTATCGAAAACATTTCTCGCCGAGCTGCGCGCGATCGAATCGGCGCGCACGGTCAGCTGAGGGCGGGCGTCAGGCCGCTATTTTTTCGCTGGCTTCACGAGCAGCTTGTCGCCGATCCGGATGCGGTCGCCGACAATGCTGTTCCAGGCCCTGATCTGGTCGGGCGTGGCGTCAAATTTCGTTGCGACGAGCGAAAGAGCGTCACCCCGCTTGATCGTATAGTAGAGTGGCTCCCTGATCATCGCCGCCACCGCTGCGCGCAGCCTCTTCTCGCTTGCGGCCGCTTCCCTCTGCGCGGTGTGGATGCTCTCGACGTGGTCGATGAGGGACTTGAGTGCGCCTGCACTGCCGCGTGACGCCGCGAATTCGCTGGCCGGCTGCCCGGGGTGTGCGATCGAGACGCCCGGCGCGGTCATGAAATAGAGTCGCTTCCGCTTCATCGTCAGCAGCGTGTCGTTGGGAAACTCCTGGGAGACGATCACCTCCGGGGCGTCCTCCTTCTCGAGCTTGTCACCCGGAGCAATACCCACGAACAGGATGCGGTCATTGGTCGCGTAAAGAATTCCGTTCGCGCCCCGGAAATAATCGGTTGGACGACGCATGAACACCTTGGCTTGCTTCTCGATCCGCTCGCCATAGTGAAGCGCCCCACCCTGCAGCTCGCGCTCGGCCGCCGCCCACGCCTCAGGCTTGTCGACCTGTCGCATGAATACGAAGTATCCGAATGCGAGGAGCGCAAGAAGCGCGACGGCAAGGCCGATGAGCGCCCGTTTGAGAAAACGAAATGACCTGTAAAGTCCTTCGGACTCTTTCATTGTATGCTGAGGATAGTGGAAGCCTGAATATGGCGGGAAGGGCAATCTCCATACCCGGTTGGCATGTCCGGTGCACATATTAAAGGCATGCCCGAACTCGAGTGGGACGATCGCAGTGAAGGGGCCGGAAATATCTTTACGGATGTTCCTGTCCGCCGCCCCCGGCGGCAGCAGGAAGCGGACTGGAAGCGTGCCCTCAGGTTGGTGGCGCACGCCCTCGGCGCGGTTGTCTTTCTGGCCGCCGGGACCGTCTGGACCCTGAGGCAGGTGAAGCCGAAGTTCGCGCGGCCGGGCGAGATGCTGCGCTTGCCGCCCGCGCTCATTACTGCACAGCGTCCGGGAACTGAAGGCTATGTCCCGGGGACGAATGCCGCGACGGACGCGGAAATCGCCCGGGTTACCCACGTTCTCCGCAAATACACCAAGGACTCCGTCAAGGCCAAGCGTATCGCGGCCGCAATGGTTTACGAGGGCGGCCGCAAGAACATCAGCCCCACCCTCCTGATCGGCGTCCTTCTCACGGAAGACGCCACTCTGGACCTCAATGCGCGCAGCTCGGTAGGGGCCCGGGGTCTGATGCAGATCATGCCATTTCACGCCGGCGAATGGAAAAAGGATTGCGGCCCCAGCCGCGATCTCTACGATATCGGTGTCAACGTCTGCCACGGCGTGGCAATCCTCGCCTCCTATATGAAGCGCTCACCCAACCTCGAGCGCGCTCTCCTCCGCTACAACGGATGCGTCCGAGGCACAAACACCCCTCATTGCCACACTTATTCCGGAAAAGTGCTCAGGTATGCCGAGAAAGCGGCGTCCCAGATGCTTAGTTTTTCGATTTCCGATTAGGCTGGAAACGCTCCCCCGGGCCCCAGGGGCGACGTTAGTTTGGCGCAGGAATCTTGTCGGTAAGTAGCTGGAGAGCAAGCACTTACTGGACTTGGAGTCACAAATCTGCCTATCCTGGCGTCTCCGCCTCCCCCCGCCGAGCAAAACTATTATTGACCTTATTCGTCAATTCCGGTACTGTATTACCTATCGCGTCACTGGTGTTCACAAAATAGAATTCGAAGACCATGTCCGAATGGATTGGACGCGAGCTGGAGCGGCTACGGCGGCTTCGCGGGCTCCGCAGAGAGGACGTCGCGGCACAGCTCCCAGAGCCAGTGTCGCCGTCGACAATCCGCAACATTGAGCATGACGAGGAATACAACGTCTCGCTCCAGCTGTTGCGGCAGATCGCCGCGGTTCTTGGCGCTTCGATTCAGGTAAGGTGTGAGGCTCCGGCCGACCTCCTGCGCTGGCAGACCCCTCCGGGTCAACGGCCGGCGCTCGAGATCCCGGGCTTCGAAGAGGAAGGGCAGGAGAGGCTGATCGACAACGAGTATTTCATCAGGTATATCCGGGCGCGACATCCCGGATGCCCGCTGACGAACTCTCAGATCGGCCGGAGGATGTGGGATTTCGCCAGGCCCAGGGGAGCGGAGCTGGTGAAGGGCAGGATGCAGGTGAAGAAGCTGCCGGCGACGGAGAGCGCGGTTACACACCGTCTCCCCACCACCGCGGCGCAGTACCGCGTACGTGAGCGGGATGTTGATCTGTTGCATGGTTTTGCGGATCGGTTGGGCCGGGCTTACCGGGACGAAAAGGGCAGGGTACTCGTACCGCTCGTCTGATTTGCTCGTGCCGTACTAGTTTCCAGGAGAACCTGTGAAGAAGTCACTAACGCCATTGGATGCGCCGCCGCCGACGCTCGCTTCTCCGTTCAGGAATGCGCTGCGCGTCGCCGCCCAGGCCGTTGCGCTGGCGGGACTTCTCGTCGGTGGTGCAGTC
Source organism: Gemmatimonadaceae bacterium (assembly GCA_035575795.1). Classification (GTDB taxonomy): domain Bacteria; phylum Gemmatimonadota; class Gemmatimonadetes; order Gemmatimonadales; family Gemmatimonadaceae; genus UBA4720. The sequence goes on along the minus strand of DATLXE010000052.1, from coordinate 20,739 downwards.
TGGACGATAGATCAGCATCAGCCGCTTTACGCCAACCCCGGCAAGCTGATCAAGCTGCCCGTTGCCGTCGTCCACGCGATGCGGCCGAGCGAGGAAGCCTACCGCATGGCGAGCGTGATCAGCGGCTATACGAAAGATCGCGGTCTCGCCTTCCAGATCGCCGATGCGCTCGTCAGCATCGGCCGCAAGGAAAACCTCGACCCTACGCTTCTGCTCGGGATCATGGTGACCGAGTCGCGCTTCAACCCGCGCGCCAAGAGCTTTGTCGGCGCCCGCGGTCTGATGCAGGTGATGCCGGTGCACGCCGGCGGCTGGGGCTGTGGCTCGCGCGATCTGTTCGATGTCGAGACCAACATCTGCCACGGCGTGGCCGTCCTGAAACAGGCCGTCAAGGACGCGCCGAACATGCGTTCCGCGCTCCTCCGCTACAACGGCTGCGTGCGCAGCACGAACACGCCGAACTGCCACCGCTACGATGACATTGTGCTTCGCGAGGCGGACCGCGCCGCGCAGGCAATGAGACTCGTCCGCGCGCAGGTGACCGAGTAAGCACGCGAGTATTACGAGCCGGCGCTGAGAAGCGCCGGCTCTTTTTTATTTATACTACCGCGCATGAAACTCTCGCCGTTCTGGGTTCTCGGATTCGCGCTGGTCGGCATATCCTTCGCGGGGCCACTCGTGCGGCTTTCGCGCGCCGACCCCGTCGTCATCGCCATCTGGCGGCTTGGGTTCTCGCTTGTCATCGTCGCCGGGTTTCTGTTCGCAACCGGGGAATGGCGCGAATGGAAGAAGCTTTCCGCAACGCAGTTTGGCCTCGCCGTCACCGGCGGAATTTTTCTCGCGCTCCACTTCTGGGCCTGGAACGCCTCGATTCACCTGACAACGATTGCCGCGTCGGTTACACTGGTCAGCCTCCAACCGGCGGTCGTTGCCGGGATCTCGGCGCTGCTGCTCCGGGAGTCGCCCAGCTCCCGACAGCTCATCGGGATCGCGATCGCCATTGCCGGCGCATTTGTCATCGCCGCGCCGGATCTCGCCGGGGGCTGGGCGCCTTCGGGAAACCAGTCGCTACTCGGCAACCTGCTCGCCGCTTCCGCAGCCGTCACGGCCGCGCTGTATTACACGATCGGCCGCCACCTGCGCGCAACGTTCAGCATCTGGGCCTATGTGGGAATTGTCTATGCGGCTGCGTTCGTCACCCTGCTCCTGATCGCTTTCTCGCGCTCCATCCCACTCGGTCCGCAGCCTCCGAATGAGCTGCTGATCTTCGCGGGCCTCGCGCTCGGTCCGATGCTGCTCGGGCATACGGGAATGAACTGGGCGCTCAAGTTTCTTCCCGCCTACGTGGTGAACCTCACCGTACTCGGCGAGCCTGTCGGCGCGACGCTGCTGGGAGCGCTGATTCCGGCTATCCGGCAGATTCCGCCGCTGACGACGATCGTCGGCGGGGCGATCGTTCTCGGTGGCGTGGTCGTCGCCGCGAGCAGCGAGTCGCGCGCGCGGAGGTAACCGGCTTCACCAGCCCGCGCACCTCCGGTTATCTTAACGGCGAGGGTCTCCGCCGCGCCGCTCGCAACCACCCAGAGAGTAATGATCAAGCTTATCCAACGCCTTTTTGCGTCGTCGCTGCTCGCTATCGTGGTATCCACCCCGGTCGGCGCACAGACGGCCATTACCTCGCCGCTGGCGGAGTTCGGCCGCAACATCGGCGACGATTATTTCCTCGTGAACTACACGCGGATGATCGACTACTGGAAGAAGCTCGACCGGCAGTCGGCGCGGCTGAAGCTCGAGCAGATCGGTACCACCGCGGAAGGGCGGCCGATGTGGATGGCGATCATCACTTCGCCGGAGAACCACCGCAACCTGGCGCGCTACAGGGATATTTCCCGTCGCCTGGCGCGCGCTGAGGATCTCACCGAGACGGAGGCGCGGTCACTGGCCGCCCAGGGGAAATCCATCGTCTGGATCGACGGCGGTCTTCACGCCACCGAAGTCCTCGGCGCGCAACAGCTCATTCAAACGGTCTACGAGCTGGTGAGTCGCAACGACGCGGAGACGCTGAGATTCCTCCGCGACGACATCATCCTCGCGGTGCCGGCGAATCCCGACGGGCAGGACCTCGTCTCCGACTGGTACATGCGCGAGCCAGACACGCTCAAGCGCACGCTCTCGCGACTGCCGCGGCTTTATCACAAGTACATCGGTCACGACAACAACCGTGACTCGTATCTGGCCTCGCAGCCGGAGACGCAGGCGATGGACAGCATTCTTTTTCGCGCCTGGCATCCGCAGATCGTCTATAACCACCACCAGACGGGCCCGGCCGGCACGGTGATGTTCGCGCCACCCTTTCGCGATCCGTTCAACTACAACTTCGATCCACTCGTGCCGGTCGAGCTCGATCTCGTCGGGGCCGCGATGCACACGCGCTTCGTCTCGGAGGGAAAGCCTGGCGCCGTAATGCGCGGTGGAGCGAACTATTCCACCTGGTGGAATGGCGGGCTCCGGACGACTGTGTACTTCCACAACATGATCGGGCTCCTCACCGAGACGATCGGCAGCCCGACGCCGATGCAGATCCCGCTCATCGCGGACCGCCTGCTGCCGAAGGGCGATCAACCCCTCCCGATCCAGCCGCAGAAATGGCGCTTCGCGCAGTCGCTCGCCTATGAGATGACGGCCAACCGCGCGGTGATGGATGTCGCGTCGCGCTACCGCGAGACGCTCCTGTTCAACAGCTACCGCATGGGGAGCAACTCTATCCTGCGGGGCAGCACCGACACGTGGACGGTAAGTCCGCGCCGGGTCGCCGCGCTAAGGGCCGTCGTCGTGCGCGACACTGCCCGCGAGGAGGATGACACCCCACGGGGAACCTCGTCCGCCGACATGGCGAATTACCTGAACATCATGCGCAACCCGGCCGACCGGGATCCGCGCGGCTATATCATCTCTTCGACGCAGCGCGATTTTCAGACTGCGACAAAGTTCGTGAACGCGTTGATCAAGAACGGCATTGTGGTGCACCGCGCCGCGACTTCGTTTACGGTCGCCGGCCGCAGCTATCCGGCCGGCTCCTTCGTTGTAAAGACCGCCCAGGCGTTCCGCCCGCACATCATCGACATGTTCGAGCCGCAGGATCACCCCGACGATATCAAGTATCCGGGCGCGGCGCCAACTCCGCCCTATGACAACGCGGGCTGGACCCTCGCATACCAGATGGGAGTGGAGTTCGACCGCGTTCTCGACGGATTCAGTGGGCCCTTCTTTCCGGTCGTTGGCTTTGCGTTGCCGCCAGTCACTGGCCCTGTTCAGAGCACTGCGGTCGCCTACGTCCTGAGCCACACGGTGAACGACGCCACGCTTGCGGTGAATCGCCTCCTCGCGCGTGGTGCAGAAGTTTTCGTCCTCCGGCAAGGCGAAGCCGCCGATGGCCGCGAGCTGAGCGCAGGGACGTTTTATATCCCGGCGAAACCTGGAACGGACAGCATCGTTCGCCGTCTCGCTGTCGAGAAGGGCCTGCTCTTCGAGCCGCTCTCAGCGCTACTGGCTGAAACCTCGCTCAAACGGCTGACGCCGGCCCGCATCGCGGTGTGGGACAGGTACGGTGGCGCGATGACCTCCGGATGGCTCCGGTTCGTGCTCGAGCAGTTCGAGTTCCCGTATCAGGTGGTGTTCGCGCCCGGCATCGATGCCGGCGCGCTGGAGGGCAAGTTCGATGTGTTGCTTCTTCCCAGCGACGTGAACTTTGGGCCGGAACGGCGCCCCGTGAACGCGCAGGACGTTCCCGCCGAGTTTCGCGATCGCGTCGGTCCGATGACGGCACTGCGTACCATTCCACGCCTGAAGGCATTCCTGGAAAACGGCGGAACGGTGCTCGCAATCGGGAAAGCGACCGAAGTCGCAAAGCTTCTCGACGTCCCGGTCGAGAACGCGCTGGTCGATTCGGCAGGGCGGCCGCTGCCCAGGAATCTCTTTTACGTGCCGGGCTCGGTGCTGCGGGTCAGAGTCGATACCGCGTCGATGCTGGGTCACGGGATGGCTCCAGAAGCCGATGTCTACTACGACAATTCGCCGGCATTTCGCCTCCTTGCCGGCGCCGAAGCCCGGGGGGTCAGAAGCATCGCGTGGATCGAGGGCTCGACGCCCCTGCGGAGCGGGTGGGCCTGGGGCCAAAAATATCTGAGGGGTGTAACACAGGTCGCGCAGGCAAGAGTCGGGAAGGGAGTGCTGGTTCTGTATGGCTTTGACCCGTACTTCCGCTCGCAGCCTCACGGCACGTTCAAGCTGATGTTCAACGGCATTCTGTACCGCAACGGTCTCGGAGATCAATGATGCGATCCGCAGCTGCACTGATGGTCCTCGCGCTTGCCGGTTGCGGACGCCTGTCCGGTGCAGGGGATCCGCCGGCAGTGGCAACATCGGTCAATGTCACAAGTGGCACGACGCTCATTGGTGCGATGCACGACGCATATGCAGGGAAGTGGTTCAGGACGATCAGCTTTCTCCAGAACAACACGCGTTACACGACAACTGGAGCGGAGGAGAAGTCGCAGTGGTACGAGCACCTGCAGACGCCGTCGAAGCTGCGCATTGCCTTTCTCCCCGCAACGCTCAAGAGCGGGATCATTCAGGTCGATGACCGCGTGGCGACGTTCGACAACGCGCGCCGGGTGGATATCAGGAGATCGGTGAATCCGCTGCTTTTGCTCACCTCGGCCGTATATACACAGTCTCCCGCCGCCACGATGCGGGCACTGGACACCCTCGGAGTCAATACCGGCGTGTTTCGCACCGACAAGTGGAAGGGGCAGAACGTGTACGTCGTCGGAGCAGGGCAGGGCGATTCGACGTCGAGCCAGATGTGGGTCGACCGGGATCGCCTCCTTCTTGTGCGATTCATCCAGCGCGAGCGGCGCGGCTCACGCATCACGGTCAGCGACATTCGGGTCGAGAAGTACCAGGAAATTTCCGGATATCCGATCGCCACCGACTTCCTGATCGTGCGCGACGGAAAGCCGTTCTGGCGGGAGGAGTACACGAACGTGCGCGTCAACGAAACGCTTTCCCCTGATCTGTTCGATCAGACGAGATGGGTGAACGCTCCCATCGCGCAGTGACGGCGAAGTTACGCCTGGAGCAGCCGCCGAAGTAAACCTTTTGCACGGGCTCGCCATGAAAAGGGCTTCAGTTCTCCTCGCCGCATGCATTTTCGCGGGCGAGTCCGCCGCGCAGGCTCGCGTCCAGCGGCCGATGACCTTCGATGATTTCCTTGCTGTAAAAAACGTCGGTGATCCGCAGATTTCGCCCGACGGCGCCAGTGTCCTCTACACCGTTCGCACGGCTGACATAAACGCCAACAGGCGGACGACGATCACGAAACTCGCCCCGCTGTCAGGCGGCGCGGCGCGCCAGTTCCCCGACGTGGCGACGCCGGCGACGGATGCGCGATGGTCACCGGACGGCCGACGCGTCGCGTACATCGCGGGAAGCCAGCTCTGGATTGCCGACTCGACCGGCGCGGGTGCGCGGCAGCTCACCAGAATCAGTGCCGGCGTGTCCGGCCCGGTCTGGGCTCCGTCGGGCGACAAAATCGCATTCGTCACCGGCGTATACCCGGAGTGCGACGCCGAAGAGTGCAACGCCGCGCGCGCGAAGGCCGCGGACACCGTCAAGGTCAAGGCCCGCATTGCCGACAACCTGCTCTTCCGGCACTGGATGTCGTGGACGGAACCGACCCGGGCGCACCTCTTCGTCATATCGCCCGATGGAACGGGACTGCGGGACGTGACTCCCGGCGTGCGCTACGATGTTCCGCCGGGACCGTTTGGCGGCAGCGAGGCCTACGCGTTTTCCCCCGATGGCAGAGAGATCGCCTACACCGCCAAGGACCAGGGACGCGAGAACGCGTGGTCGACGGACATCAACGTGTACACGGTTCCGGTCGCCGGTGGTACGCCGACTGTCATCACGCTTGCCAACCGCGGTGCGGACCAGAATCCCGTCTACTCACCTGACGGCCGCAACATTCTTTACGCCTCGCAGGCGCGCGCTGGATTCGAATCGGACCGCTGGCGCCTGATGTCCTACGACAGGGCGAGGCGGACATCGCGCGAGCTTCTCCCGCGGTGGGACAGAAGCGCCGACAACTACGCGTTCGCGCCGGCGGGCGACGCTGTCTATGTTGGCACCGTCGACGCGAGTCGCATCAAGACATACCGCATCGGCCGAACAGCTGACGGCTGGACAGACCCCCGCCTGCTGTCGAGTCGCGGAAACAATACCGCGCTTTCCGTTTCGCGTGACGGTCGCTCGATCGCGTGGCTTCGTGATGCGTTCGAACGGCCCGCCGAAGTTCACGTCGCAACGGTCGGTGCCACCGGACTTTCTGGCGAGCGCCGTCTGACACACGAGAACGATGCGCTCATTGCCGACCTCAAGCTCTATCCGGGCGAGGATTTCTGGTTCAGGGGCGCCGACGGCGACAGCGTCCAGGGATTGCTGCTCAAGCCCCCGCAGTACGAGGCGGGGAAAAAGTTTCCCGTGCTGTTCCTCATCCACGGGGGACCGCAGGGCGAGTGGCTCGACTCATGGCACGGCCGCTGGAACTTCCAGATGTTCGCATCGCGCGGGTTCGGCGTCGTCGCGATCAATCCGCGCGGATCGATCGGTTACGGACAGAAGTTCACCGACCAGATCTCGCGCGACTGGGGCGGGAAGGTGTACGTGGATCTCATGAACGGCCTTGATGCGGCGCTTGCGCGAAATCCGTGGCTCGACGGCACCAGCATCGGCGCGGCGGGCGGATCGTACGGTGGCTACATGACGAACTGGATCGCCGGACACTCCAACCGATTCAAGGCCCTCTTTACGCACGCCGGCGTTTACAATCTCGAGGCGATGTACGGCGCCACCGAGGAGATCTGGTTCACCGACTGGGAAACGGGCGGCCCGTACTGGGACAAGAACGTGATGGACACCCAGTTCCGCCGCTGGTCGCCGCACCTCTTCGCCGGCAACTTCAGGACGCCGATGCTCGTGATCCACGGAGAGCTGGACTACCGCGTGCCTTATACCGAGGGACTGTCGCTATTTACGGCGCTGCAGCGGCAGAACGTACCCAGCCGCCTGATCATTTTTCCCGACGAGGGCCACTGGATCGCGAAGCCGCAGAATCAGCGGCTGTGGTGGAGCGAGGTGCTCGGCTGGTTTGGGAAGTACCTTCGCTAATACGACCGCAAGGGAAAACATTGCGTGCTTCGGCCGGCTATCTGGAGGACCAAAGCAGGGAGCCGTAAGCGTTGCTGCTGGGAGCTTCTCAGCTCTTCCGTCGGAGTATGGGAGAGTCGGCATTCGGGATTGGTTTCGACTGCGGCGTGGTACTCTGAGATGTCAGTTGATCAGTCCTGAGCGCCAGTATGAAAGCTGAACAGCTACCAGCGGCAAGGCTTACCGCTCCCTGCTTTGGTCCTCCAGATGGTGCGAATCGAGCCAGGAACTCCGCCCGCCCGTATTTATCGATAGCCCGCCGCCTGCATCGCAAACAGCTCCTCGTACAACCCGTTCTTCGCGAGCAGCTCCTCGTGCGACCCCTCCTCCTCCACCCGCCCATCGCGCAGCACGACAATGCGATCCGCCATGCGGACAGTCGAGAACCGATGCGAGATGAGAACGGCCGTCCGCCCCGCGACGAGCTCGGAGAACCGCACGAACACCTCGTACTCGGCGCGCGCATCGAGCGCCGCGGTCGGCTCGTCGAGAATGAGGACCTGCGCATCCCTGATGTACGCGCGCGCGAGCGCGATCTTCTGCCACTCGCCGCCCGACAGATCCACGCCCTCGTCGAAGCGCCGGCCGAGCATCTGCCGGTACCCTTTCTCAAAACGCGGCAGCAGCGACGCGGCAAGCGAATTCTCGGCGGCTTCCGTGATGCTGTCCGGTGTTCCGTCGTTTGCCGCGAGCTGAGCACGCACCGACTCGATCTCACCGACGCCGATGTTCTCGTCGAAGCGCATGTCGTAGCGCACGAAGTCCTGGAAAATCACCCCGATCGCGCGCCGCAGGCTGCCGAGATCGTATTCCCTCAAATCGACCCCGTCGAGCGTGATACGGCCCTCGGTCGGGTCGTAGAGGCGCGCGAGCAGCTTGGTGATCGTGGTCTTGCCCGCGCCGTTCTCGCCGACGAGTGCGACCCGCTCACCTGGAGTCAGCGCGAGGTCCACGTGGCGGATTGCCCAGCGCTCACTGCCCGGATAACGGAAGCCGACATCCTCGAAGACGAACCCACGCTTGAGCGGGGCCGGCACGACGACCGCATTGGGAGGCGACGAAATCGTCGGCTCCATCTCGAGGAACACGAAAAGATCGCGCAGGTAAAGCGCCTGTTCGTAAACGCTGCTCGCCGAAAGAAGAATGCTCTGGATTACATCCCTGCCTCTTCCGAACGACGCGGCGAGGAATGTGAGCATCCCGATGGTGATGTCGCCGCCCACCGCGCGAACGAGAATGATCGCATAGGCGCCGTAATACCCGATCGTTCCCAGGATCGACAGCAGCGCGCTCACGAGGCCGCGGCGCAGCGATAGGCTTCGGTTTTCCTCGTAGAACTTCCGCGACAGCACCCGGTACCGGTCCGTCAGCCACGGCGCCAGCCCGAACATCTGAACTTCTTTTGCTGTCTTGTCGCTCGCGCCGACGAAACGCAGATAATCCAGCTGGCGGCGCTCGGGCGTCCAGCGGAACAGCAGCGAGTACCCCATGGATGCGAAATGCGTCTCGCCAAGGAAGCTTGGCAGAACCGCGGCAACGAGAAGCAGCAGCAGCCACGGACTGTAGGCGATCAGCGCGGCGCCCAGGGTCAGTAGTGTGAGGCCGTCCTGCATCATCGACAGCAACTGTGTCAACAGCGCGATGCGGCCGACCGTCTGTCGCCGCGCGCGCTCCAGATGGTCGTAGAACGTGGGATTCTCGAACTGCGCGAGATCGAGCTTCGCCGCGTGGTCCATCAGCCGTATGCTCATGTCGTTCGAGAACAGGTCGCTGAGGAGGCTCTCGACCAGCGACGAGCCCCGCGCGAGGATCTCGCCTGCGAGGACGATCGCGATCTCGATTGCGAGGTAGCGCCATACCTCCGACACCGGCCCCTGTCCCGCCTTGGCGGCCAGGACGGAATCGAGAATGAGCTTTCCCACCCAGAACGTCGCCACGGGCACGACCGAGCGGAGAAGTCGCAGCACAAGCATCGCCGTCGCGTACCCGCGATGCGTACGCCATATCAGACGTGCGAGCGGAGGAACGTATTTGAGCGCGTCCATGCGCTCGTTCCAGGAGGGGGGCGGCGCGTCCGAATCACGACGGCCGCGGCTCGGCGCGGGCACGAAGATCGGGTGGCTCACCTGCTCTTGTCGCGCTCCACTTCGAAGCCGGCGGCTTCCCACGCATCGAACCCGCCCTCGAGATTCGCGACATCGGCGACGCCTCGCGCCTGCAGCAGACTTGCCGCAATCGAAGAGCGCCCGCCACCCTTGCAGTGGAGCACCACCGGGCGTGCTCCGTCGAGCTCGGACATCCGCTCCGGAAGTGCCGCAAGTGGAATGTGGATCGCGCCGGGCAGGTGTCCCGCTTCCCATTCGTGGGCCGCGCGTACGTCCACTACCTGTGCGGCCCCGCGCTTCAGCCCGTGGAGGGCGGTCGCGCTCAGCTGCGTGACCTGCTCCTGCCCGGCCGGGGACGACGAGCTTTCAGCCACGGCATCGGCGGCAAAGTATCCGCCGACGCGGCTGATACCGATCCGGCGCAGGCTCCGCACGATGGCTTTCACCGCCTCGCGGCTTGGAGAATCCGTGATCAGAAAAACCTCGCGGTCGTAGGGAACGACCGACCCGACCCAGTTGAGGAACGACTTGCTTGCGGGAATGTTGATCGCTCCCCGGACGTGTCCCTTCGCAAAGACCGCCGCGGCTCTCGTGTCGATCACCGTCGCCCCCGTGGCAAGCGCTCCGGCGAGCGCTTTCGGATCGCGCTTCCTCGGATCCCGGATGGGCGGAGGAACTTCAGCGTGCCGATTGCGGCGTTTCATCTCCGCGAAGTAGCGTGGCGGTACCGGTTGCCCGGCGAGAACTTTGCTTACGAACGCGTCTTCCGACTTTTCCGCGAACGCCCAGTTGAACCGCTTCTCGTATCCAAGGGTCGATGCCGGCATCGCTCCCAGCGCCTTGCCGCACGCCGAGCCGGCGCCGTGTCCGGGCCAGAGCTGAATGTGATCGGGGCGGCTGAGAAACCTCTGGAGCGAGCGGTGAAGATCGCGGGCGGCGCTTTCCATGCTCCCTGTCGCCCCTGCGGCACGCTCGAGCAGGTCAGGCCGGCCTACATCTCCCACGAATATGAAGTCGCCCGTGATCGCGCCGACGGGTTCCGCACCGCGCTCCTCATCAGTTACGAGAAACGTGAGGTGCTCCGGAGTGTGCCCAGGCGTGTGCAGGGCGCTGACGGCGACGCTGCCAGCCGAGATCACGTCGCCATCATGCAGTCTTTCGACGTTACGATCGGAGTCGATCACGTACCCCCACTCGGTGCCGCCCTCAGCCGATAAATGGAGTTTTGCATCAGCGGCCCGCGCGAGCTCGGCAGCGCCGGAGACGAAGTCGGCGTGAATGTGCGTCTCCGTCACGTGAGCAATGTGGAGGCGCTCGGCCGCCGCGGCCCGAAGATAGATGTCGGTGTCGAGGCCTGGGTCGAACACGATCGCCTCGCGAGCCGCCTCGCAGGCGATCATATAGCTGGCCTGCGCCAGCGTCTCGTCGTAAAAGCGCTTGAGGATCATCTGCGCGTTGCACCCGCGGGAAGTTGCTGGCCGTGTTACGACTTGTTAGCGTACCTGCACGACACCGGCCGACACGTACACTGGCAATATACAAGTGAGCAATGCCCCGCACCGAGCGTGACGATCAAGAGCTGACCCGCGAAGAGCTGGTCCGATACAGCCGCCATATCCTGCTCCCGCAGGTTGGCGAGAATGGTCAGCGCGCGCTCAAGCGTGCCCGCGTTCTCGTCGTCGGCGCGGGCGGGCTCGGCTCGCCGATCTCGCTCTATCTGGCCGCGGCTGGAGTTGGCACACTCGGGCTGGTCGAGTTCGACAAGGTCGATCTTTCCAATCTCCAGCGGCAGATACTGCACGGGTCGGCGGCGGTTGGCAGCGCCAAGCTCGATTCCGCCCGCGACCGGCTGCGTGACATCAATCCGAATGTCACCATCGAGCCGTACGACACGCGGCTCACGTCAGCGAACGCGCTCGAGATCGCGCGCGGCTACGACCTCATCGTCGACGGCACGGACAACTTCGCGACTCGCTATCTCGTCAACGATACGTCGGTGCTGCTTGGCATCCCCAACGTTTATGGGAGCGTGTATCGCTTTGAGGGGCAGGCGTCGGTTTTCGGCGCGGCGGGCGGGCCGTGCTACCGTTGCCTGTTTCGCGAGCCACCGCCGCCGGGCCTCATACCCAATTGCGCCGAGAGCGGTGTGCTTGGAGTCGTTCCGGGGCTGATCGGTACAATTCAGGCGGCGGAGGCCTTGAAACTGCTGCTCGGAATCGGCGAGCCGCTCGTGGGGAAGCTTCTGCTCCTCGATGCGCTCACGCTTTCGTTCCGCACGATCGCGATCAGAATGGACCCTGAGTGCCCGGCATGCGGAACGCACGAGATTCGCGAGCTGCAGGACTACGATGCTCTATGCGGCACTGCTGATACTGCAGCGGCCGGAACCGTCGTCAGGGAAATCGAGCCGGCGCAGCTCGCGGCGCGTATCGAGCGCGGCGACGAGCTCGACATCATCGACGTGAGAGAGCCGTACGAGTGGAAGATGGGGCACATCCCCGGTGCGCGGCTCGTTCCCCTCGCGCAGATACCGGCGGAGATCCAGCGTCTCGACCCGCGTCGTGAGACCATCTTCTACTGCAAGGTCGGGGCACGCAGCATGTTCGCGGCGAGCCAGGTCGCCGCGGCGGGCGTGCGCGACGTCAGCAATCTGAGCGGCGGCATCCTGCGCTGGATTGACGACGTCGATCCAACGCTCCCGAGGTACTGAGTTGATCCCTCCCGATCCGATTGCACGCTTCCGCGAGGTCTACGCGCTCGCCAATGAGATCGATCGCTCGATCGTGCCTGATCCCAGCGCGATGTCGCTTGCCACGGTTGAGGAGGGCGGACAGCCCGCCGTCAGGATCGTGCTCCTCAAGGCGTTTGACGAAAGTGGTTTCGTCTTCTACACCAATCATGAGGGAAGAAAGGGCCGCCATCTTCTCGCGCATCCGCGCGCCGCTCTCTGCTTTTACTGGCCGCCGCTCGGAATCCAGGTGAGAATCGAGGGAGAAGTCGCCAAGGTCGGCGATTCTGAAGCCGACGCCTACTTCGCGACCCGTGCGCGCACCAGCCAGCTCGGCGCGTGGGCATCGAAGCAGAGCGAGCCGATGGAGAAGCCGGACGCGCTCATCGACCGGCTCGCCGAGTTCGAGCGGAAGTTTGCGGGCCGAGATGTACCGAGACCCGGCTACTGGTCCGGATTCCGGGTCACTCCCTCGCAAATCGAGTTCTGGAAAGACCGCCCCAACAGGCTGCACGAGCGGCACCTCTATACTCGCGAAGGTGCGACGTGGCGCACGCAAGTCCTCTATCCCTGAGCCGACAATGGTGTTGCTGGTCGTGCCCGCACCAGGATAACTGCGCGCAACCTCGCTCTCCAACTCTCACTTCCCTGCTCGCAACGCTCAACTTTGGCATGTAGTGGCCAGCCGAGGCGCTCGCATCTCCGACTAAACGCACCAGGAGAAGGTACCAATCCAGTCTCCAATCCCGTAAAATGGTGTCATGACCAGTACGAGACTGCCGAGAACGAAAGCCTCGCCCGAGGTAGCTGATGAAACCGACACCGCGGAACCGTGGACGGTCGAGTCGGCGCGGGCACTGTACAACATCGAGGGATGGGGCGTCGGGTATTTCGACATCAATGATGCGGGTCATGTCGTCGTTACGCCCGACCGCCACAAGCCTGACCGGGCCCTCGATCTCTACGAGCTCGCCAACGACCTCGAAGAGCAGGGAGTCGGCCGCCCCGTGCTGCTCCGCTTCTCGGACATCCTGCGCTCACGCATCGAGTCGCTGAACGAGCGCTTCGCTCTGGCGCGGGAGGAGTTTTCGTACGAAGGCGGATACACGACGGTGTTTCCGATCAAGGTCAACCAGCAGCGTCACGTAGTCGAGGAGATCGTCGAGTTCGGCAAGCACGCCGGAGTCGGTCTCGAGTGCGGCAGCAAGCCGGAGCTTCAGGCTGTGCTTGGGCTCGCCGAGCACACAGATCATCTCATCGTCTGCAACGGGTACAAGGACGAGGAGTTCATGCGCCTAGCGCTGATGGGCCAGAAGCTTGGACACCAGGTTTTCATTGTCCTCGAGCAGCTCAGCGAGGTCGATGTCCTGCTGCAGGTCGCCGATGAGCTCGGCGTCAACCCGACCGCCGGCGTGCGTATCAAGCTCGTCGCGGAGGGCTCGGGGCGGTGGGCTAAAAGCGGCGGCGAAAAATCCAAGTTTGGCCTCAGCACCGCCCAGCTCGTGAAGCTCGTCGACAAGCTCTCGGCGCTCGGCCGGCTCGACATCCTCAAGCTCATCCACTTCCACCTCGGCTCGCAGATCACCGACATCCGGTACATCAAGGCGGGGCTGCAGGAGATTTCACGCTATTACGCCGAGTTGCGCGAGATGGGCGTCGACATCACGCACGTCGATGTCGGTGGCGGGCTTGGAGTTGATTACGACGGAAGCTCTTCGACGTCGCAGGCGAGCGTGAACTATTCGCTGCAGGAGTATGCCGACGACGTCGTTTACACGCTCGCGGACGCGTGCCGCGAGCACGAGCTGCCGATGCCGCACATCATCAGTGAATCTGGTCGCGCGCTCACCGCGCACCACGCGCTCCTGCTGTTGAACGTCATCGACGTGGAGTCGCAAGCCGACAACGTCGTGCCAAAACTCACGAAAAAGGATCACGGCTTTCTTCACGAGATGGCGGCCGACTTCGCCGCGGTCTCGAAGCGGCGCGTGCGGGAAGTGTTTCACGACGCGACTTTCTCGAAAGAGCGGGCGCAGGAGCTGTTCAACAGCGGCGTGCTCTCGTTGCGCGACCGCGCGATCGCGGAGCAGATCTATCTGGCGACGATCTCGAAGGTGGCCCGCATCGCCCAGCGCGACCGCGAGGAGCATGCGGACATCATCGAGGATCTCGAGGCAACGCTCGTGGACCGGTACTTCTGCAACTTCTCGCTCTTTCAGTCGCTGCCTGACAGCTGGGCGATCGACCAGCTCTTTCCAATCATGCCGATCCATCGGCTCAACGAAGAGCCGACGCGCCGCGGTACCATTCAGGACGTTACCTGCGATTCGGATGGGAAGATCGAGAAATTCATCGGCGACCGGACGCCGCGTCCGAGTCTCGAGCTCCACCCGTTCAGCGACGATGAGCCATATGTCCTGGGGATTTTTCTCACCGGAGCATACCAGGAGATACTCGGCGACCTGCATAACCTGTTCGGTGACACCAACGCCGTGCACATCCGGCTGTCAGAGAAGGAGGGCTACGAGGTCACCGACCTGGTGCACGGCGACACGGTGACGGAGGTGCTGGCCTACGTACAGTTCCGCGCGTCAGACCTGCTCGCGACTTTCAGGCGCAAGGTATCGAACACCGCGAACCTGTCTCGGCAGGAGGCGAACACATTCATCGCCGATTATATCGCGGGGCTCGAGGGGTACACCTACCTCGAGGGGGAGGCGGCGAGCTAGACCACTGCTCGTTGGCTTGAACCTTCAATACAAAAGTTGAGTGTTGCGAGTAAATCAAGCGGAGAGTTGGAGAGTTTAGCTGCCCGCCATCGCAACCTTGTTTCTGAACTGACCAACTCTCAGCTTGTGTGGCTGACACTCACAACTTCAGTTGTGAACGCCAGCCGCAGCGCCCAGTCGCCAGTCAACTCTACTTGGAAGCGAGCCTCTTCTCGACCTCGCCCCAGTTGACGACGTTCCACCAGGCATTCATGTAGTCCGGCCGCTTGTTCTGGTACTTCAGGTAGTAGGCGTGCTCCCATACGTCGAGTCCGAGGATGGCTTTCTTGCCCTCCATCAGCGGATTGTCCTGATTAGGCGTACTCGTGATCGCCAGCTTGCTGCCCTCGTTGACGAGCCACACCCACCCCGATCCGAACCTTCCGACACCGGCCGCGTTGAACTGTTCACGGAACTTCGCGAAATCTCCGAACGCGCTCCGTATTCCGTCGCCCACCTTTCCACCCGGCTCGCCACCCGCCTTGGGAGCCATCACCTGCCAGAAGAGTGAGTGGTTCCAATGCCCGCCACCGTTGTTGCGTACGGCGGCGCGCACGGCTTCGGGAATCGTGCCGGCGCCGCGCATGAGGTCGTCGAGCGACTTGCTCGCGAGCTCCGGCGCCTTCTCTACCGCGGCGTTCAGGTTGTTGACATAGGTCTGATGGTGCTTTCCGTGATGGATCTCCATCGTTTTCGCGTCGATGTGTGGCTCGAGCGCAGCAAAGTCGTAGGGAAGGGCCGGGAGTGTAAACGCCATTTCATGTCTCCTTGAGGTTTGTATTCAGTGGCGAGGCGGACGTGATCAGATTTCGTCCGTAACCCCGGAGCCCGCCGCAGCCGCGCGCCGCGCTCTCATCTTCCCCTTGAGCCAGCTGATCAGTCCTGGCAGCAGGGAAAGAAAAATCACGATGAGGATGACGATCTCGATGTGACGGTCGATCCCCGGAATATAGGTCCCGAGGAAATAGCCGATGAACAGCATGCTCCAGATCCACACTATTGCGCCGAGCACGTTGTAGGTGAAAAAGACCCGGAAATCCATGCCACCGACGCCGGCAATGACGGGCGAAAACGTGCGCACGATGGGCATGAACTGGGCAAGGACGATCGTCATCTTTCCGTGACGCTCGTAAAACTGTTGCGCGCGAAGAGCATGCTTCCTGTGGAAGAAGATGCTATTCTCGCGGCTGAATATCCGCGGACCGGTGGTACGCCCGATGAAATAGCCGAGCGAGTTACCAGCGATGGCAGCGAGTGTGAGGATCGGAGCAAGCTGGTATACATTGATGTACCCTTTCGCAGCTACCAGTCCCGCAGTAACAAGCAGGGAATCGCCGGGTAGAAAAAAGCCCACCAGCAGGCCTGTTTCCGAGAAAATGATGGCGGTCAGGCCGATGAGGCCCGCCCATTGCACAAGTTCCGGAAGATTCGAAAGCCGCTGCAGGAGCTCGCGCAGAACGTCCATTCAATTGCGGTAAAAGGGGGAGAATGACGGAGAGACGTTCAAGTTCAACCTTCCAAAACGTCAGGTCAACTCCCGACGAGTGGCTTCTCGCGTTTCCCGAGTCGCGGCGGCGCGGATTCCGCCATGCGGAAGGCAGGGCGGAGCGCGTGTTCAACGCCGGATCCGTCCTGGTTCTCGTGCTGTTCGCGATGGGATGGTCGTGGTACATCGCCCGGGCCCGCGCCGCTGGAGAAAAAGGCGTGACGTCCGTAACGGCGGGTATCGCCAGCGCACTCACGAACAGCAAGGCTCCGTCAGCGGCCTATCTCACCGACGCCGCTCTCAACGTGCTCGCGGCACCAGCGCGCGGCGCGAGCGGCAAGCTGCGCGTGAAGATACTGCAGCCGGGAACGCCGATCGCGCCGATAATCTCCGGCAGCGCTCGCGGGGCGGGCATCAGATTTTCGGCGGGCGCGGTCGCCGAATCGACGGCAACGATGACGGCGCCTCGCCGCGTCGGGATCTGGAAGCTGGCCCTCTCCGTCGGAAGCGCGGTCAAGCCGCTCGCGGACTTCAGTCTCATCACGCTCCGCCCTGCCGCTGAGAAAAAGGGTGGCCGGCTCGGCCTCTATTACATCGGCAACTGGCCGACCGCCAGACGAGGCCGGCCGGGAACCAACTACGAGGCGCCGGGCGGATTCATCGAGGTCACCCGCGAATCGCAGAACACCCACCTGTCCGAGCACTTCAGGCTCAAGGATTTCTTTCCCCACGACCAGGCGAACGTGTGGCCGAAGTACATAGTCGTCGACATCAAGTTGATCGACAAGATGGAGCTGGTCCTTTCGGACCTGCAGAAGCAGGGAATCAATACCAAGGGTGTGCGTGTGATGAGCGGCTTTCGCACGCCGCAGTACAATTCCGGCGGCGGGGACCCGCGCGGCCGCGCTTCGATGAGCCGCCATATGTACGGAGACGCGGCCGATATCTTCATCGATAGCGATGGAAACGGCAACATGGACGACCTCAACCGCGATGGGCGCGTGAATATTGCAGATGCCAGGGTTATCCTTGCCGCGGTGAATCGCGTCGAGCGGGCACACCCTTCGCTAGTTGGGGGCTGCGGCGTATATTCTGCCAACTCCGCGCACGGGCCCTTTACTCACGTAGACACGCGAGGCTATCCCGCTCGCTGGACTGGAACAGGAGACGGATAAATGGAAGACACGACGACCGCCACGACTACGCTGGAAGAGCACAGACATACGCCCGCCAATCCGAAGCGCGACCCGGCAATGCCGGTTCGCCTGGCTGACCTGGAGCCGTACGTCGGTCTTGGTTACCTGTCGAAGCTGTTCAAGCTGATGGCGATCATCCTGCTGCTGCTGCTCGTGTCGGAGATCATCACCGGGCTCGTAACACAGGGCACGACATCGATACCGACACTGCTCGGCGAGATGAGCCGCCTGATCGTGCTTGCCGGCCTTCTCTGGGGTAGCGGCGACCTGGCTCTTCTCCTGATCGACATGGGACACGATGTGCGCGCGACGCGTATTCTTCTCGGCAGGCAGGCGCTGCACCAGACGGGTTCCACCGGGATAACCCCGGCGAGCGGGACGCCGCGGGTGGAGACCAGCTTTGTCGAGAGAGGGCCGCGTTAAGCTGAAAGCGAACTGAGAAATACCGTTACGCACCTCGTGGCGGCCCCGTGTCTCCAGCAACTTTTAACTACGCTTCTCGCCGCGCACATCTGTGTCTTTCTTAGTTGCAGTAAGTTTGTAAGTACCTGAACCGAGTAGTCATCCCAGTTTACCCCCTTCGAGGAGCCCCCATGCTTTGGACCATCGCCGTAATTCTGTTCATTCTCTGGATTCTCGGATTCTTTGTCGTCAACGTCGGCGGGGGACTGATTCATATCCTGCTCGTCATCGCCGTCATCGTTATCGTCTACCGCCTCATCACCGGACGGCCGGTAGTCTAGCGAATACCCGCGGCGCCTCCGCGCTCCGCTGCAACACTGAAAGCCGCTCTTTCCCCAATGCACGACTGCGCCCGGGGTGGGAGCGGCGTTTTGCATCCTCGTGAGTCCTAAGTGGACGCCGGCGCCGCGCGCCGCTGAGGTCCCGGTGCTTCCAGCGGCATCGGTGCTTGCAGCCGTTCGCGTCGTGCTGTATGAGCCGCAGGATCCGGTCAACATCGCAGCCACGGTGCGTGCGATGAAAAACATGGGCTTTGCCAGCCTCTACCTCGTGCGGCCCGTGGAGTACGACCCGTACCGGCTGGAAGGCATCGCCCACTCCACGGCGGACGTAATTTCGCGGATCGTGCGCTGCGAGACTATCGACGAGGCGCTCGCGGGCTGCGTGCTGGTCGTCGGCTCTACCGCTCGACGCCGGGCGGCTAAACGGGAGCTTACCACGCCTCGCGCTGCCGCGACCGGAATTCTCGAATCGTGCGCCGCCGGCCCGGTAGCGCTCGTGTTCGGCCGCGAGGACAAGGGACTTCCGAACGAAATTCTCGACCGCGCGCAGCTCGTTCTCACCATTCCAACCACCGAGCATGCCTCGCTCAATCTTGCGCAGGCGGTGCTGATTGCTCTCTACGAGCTGCACCTCGCCGCCGCCGACACGACACGCACACTCGCTCCGCCTCGCAAAGACGCCCCTCCGGCCACAACAGATGAGTTTGAAAAGCTGTTTGCCGACGCCGAGCGCGCGCTGCAGCAAATCGATTTTTTCAAGACGCGGTTTCACGAGCACATCATGCGGTCAGTCCGCACGATCTTTTACCGCGCCGCGCCTGATTCGAGGGAGATTGCCCTCCTCCGCGCCATCTTCATCGAGGTGATACGGACGATCGATCGCATCACCCGGCGAAAGACCAGCTCCGGTTCCGAGTGACGGCGCCCTTGCGCGCACAATTCGTCACGGACATTTTTCCGCGCAGGATAGTGGCTTGTGAAATTCTTCACAAAGCCGTTTCGATCACTCGCCTTTACCCCACTCGTCGCGGATGAACTTGCGAAGCAGATGGCTTGCGGTGCCGGGATTCATTTGCATCGCCGCGCTCGCCACCATGCTCTCCGCGTACAGCGGTGCCTCATCGTCCGAGCGCAACGCGCCGGAACAGCCTGTTCGGTTCCCGCACACCGTTCACGCCGCGGGTGCGCTGAAGATGAACTGCGTGTACTGCCACTTCTCGGCGAACAAATCGCCCGATCCGGGGCTTCCCGCCGTCGGCACGTGCATGGGTTGTCACACCGTCGTCGCGACCGGAAAGCCGGAAATTCAGAAGCTTGCCGGTTACTGGAACCGGAAGCAGGCGGTGCCGTGGGTGCGCGTTCACAAGCTGCCGGAATACGTGCATTTCCCGCACATGCGGCACGTAAATGCGGGCGTGAGCTGCCAGACCTGTCACGGACAGGTGCAGAATATGGCCACTGTGTACCAGGCATCGTCGCTGAACATGGGATGGTGCGTGGACTGTCACACCGGGCAGTCCAATCCTCCCTTCCGCGCCCGGTACGACTGCGCGTCGTGTCACTACTAGGCGGCGCGCGACAATGAGCGACGAAGTGAAGCAGGGAGCGACGCGGCGCGATTTCCTCAAGGTTCTCGGTGCGGGCGGCGCCGTCACGACGATGATTGGCTGCGGCACGGAGAAAGTCGAGAAGCTCATTCCGTATCTCGTCTCTCCCGATCAGACGGTACCGGGTGTGTCGACCTATTACGCCACCACCTGCCGCGAATGCTCCACCGGGTGCGGCATCATCGCCGAGACCCGCGATGGCAGGACGATCAAGCTCGAGGGAAATCCCGATCATCCCGTGAACCGCGGCGCGCTCTGCGCGCGCGGCCAGGCGGCGCTTCAGGGCCTGTACAACCCCGACCGCTTTCGCGGGCCGATGGTCCGCCGCGCGGGCAAGCTCGAGAGCGTTACATGGGATCAGGCGCTCCAGCTGTTCACGCAGAAGATCGGCGAAGCGCGCACTCGTGGGGCTGCGAACGCGGTCTTCATCAACCAGCATGAGAACGGGAGCTTCAACGGTCTGCTCGAGTCGTGGCTCGCTGCCTATGGCATGCCCGCGCACATCAGCTATGATGCGGGCGTTGATCACGCGGCGATTGCCGGCAACCGCGCGGCGTACGGCGTCGCCTGGCCGCGCCTGGATTTCAGCGCTGCGCGACTGATTGTTTCGTTCGGCGCCGATTTCCTTGACGGTTGGGGGGCGTCGGTCCCGCAGCAGCTCGATTTCGCGGACGCGAGAGCGCGTCTGGAGACGGCCCCGCGTCTCGTCTACGTCGGCCCGCGTCGGTCCCTCACCGGCCTGAACGCCGACCAGTGGATCGAGTGCCGTCCCGGAAGCGAGCTGGCGATTGCACGCCTGCTGTCCGGCCAGGCGTCGGCGCAGCAGGCGGCGCAATC
>DATLXE010000051.1:0-3156 GCA_035575795.1 Gemmatimonadaceae bacterium | reverse complement strand
GACCCTGTCGCCTGACGGCAGCACGGTGGCGTACTCCATGCGGACCAACGGCAGTTGGGATATCTATTCGCAGCGTGTGGGGGGACGCAAGGCCACCCCGATCGTCAACGATCCGAAGCGCAACGAGGGTGGCCCGGCGTTTTCTCCGGACGGCGCGCTGATCGCGTTCCATGAGTCCACCGGCCTGGGAGGTATTTTCGTGGCGAACGCCACGGGCGAATCCGAGCGCCGCCTGACCGACGTCGGTTTTGATCCGGCATGGTCCCCCGACGGCAAGCAGATCGCATTTACCACGGAGGCGATCGTCGACCCCGCCGGACGGCAGGGCGAAAGCGGGCTGTATGTCGTCGCAACCGGCGGCGGCTCTCCCCTCAGGATCGTCGACGGTGATGCGGCGCAGGCGTCGTGGTCTCCATCAGGCGGGCGCCTCGTGTACTGGAGCAACACGCAGGGCCAGCGCGACATCTATACGATCGAGGCGGCCGGCGGCACGCGGGTGCCGCTGACTCAGGATACGGCGATCGACTGGTCGCCCGTCTGGTCTCCGGATGGCCGATACGTATATTTCTCCAGCGACCGTGGTGGCGCCATGAATCTCTGGCGGATCGCGGTGAACCAATCGACCGGAGAAGCGCAGCGAGCCCCCGAGCCGGTGACCGCCGGCGTGCAGGCGTCGGCCGCGATGCCCAGATTCTCGAAGGATGGCACGCGCCTGGCCTTCCGCTCACAGGTTGGAGCGATCAATCCGGTCGCAGTTCCTTTCGACCCGACGACGACCCGTGCCGGTGCGCCATATGTGATCGACACACGCACCAGCATCCTAGTGCCGAGTGACGTGTCCCCAGACGGAAAGCGGGTCGCCTATTTCAGCATCGGCGACCGCCAGGAAGACCTGTTCATCGGGTCGGCCGAAAACCCGATTCGTCGCGTGACTGACGATCCGGCCCGCGACCGGGCACCGATGTTCACACCCGACGGGCGGTCGCTCCTGTTCTATTCGCATCGGGATGGCAAATGGGCCGGGTGGATGGTCGGTGTCGACGGCGGCGGTCTGCGCAAGGTGGCGGCGCCTGCGGACGGTGTGGTCTACCCGCTGATCTCGCCGAAGGGAAACGAGATGGTCTACACGGCATCAGACAACCCGCAGGCATTCCTGATTCCGCTCGGCGCCTCTTCGGCCGCGGCACCGGTCCAATTGACCGGGGCGACCATCGATGGCGCAGCCTTCTCACCCACCGGGTGGTCACCAGACGGGACACGACTGACGGGGAACCTGATGAAGAGCGGATCACCCTCGGGCGTTGGTGTGTACGATCTCAGCTCGCGCATGCTGACGATGGTCGGGGCCGATTCGACATCTGCCGCAAAGTGGCTGGCCGACAGCCGACGAATCATCTATTTCTCGGGTAACGGCAGTGAGCTCATCGTCCTCGACACTGTTTCACGGAAGCGCACGGTCGTCGACGTACGACTGCCCGCGCCATCCACTAATGACATGTTCGCGATCAGCCCCGACAACCGGACGATCTATTACGGCGCCGCGCGTTTCGAGGCGGATATTTGGATCGTCGAGCGAAAGTAATCCTTAGTCACCGACGGCGATGACGAGTGAAACGACATCGCAATCGCAAGCGAGGAGGAAGAGGGCGACGAGGCCGGCACGCCCGCCGCGATCCAGCTAGTCAGCGATTCACGCATGCGGATGGCGGAAGCCATGATGGCCGCGTATCGGGCAAAGCTGGCTGGACAGACGGGGTATCATCGCCTCCTCGATGTCCCTGACCCCTGGTGCCCATGTTGAAACGGCCCGACGTCGTCGAGCAGAAGCGCGACCAGGTGGTGTTCGTCGTGAACTTCTTTGACGAGTTGCGTCGGATCGCGCCGATCGGAAAATAACGTGAGTCACTCCAGAGAGGTCGATCGCTGAGCACCCTGCACGAGCGCGTGGAACGTGACCTCGCCGGTCGATATGCCCTGAAACGCGAGTTGGGTCAAGGCGGCATGGCCGTCGTCTTTCTTGCCGACGACCTTCGGCACGATCGCAAAGTCGCGATCAAAGTACTCCGGCCGGAGATCTCCGCCGAGATCGGTGCCGAGCGCTTTTCGCGTGAGATCAAGATGGCGGCCGGCCTCACGCATCCGCACATTCTTTCGCTCTACGATTCGGGTGAAGCCGGCGGCCTGCTGTTCTACGTCATGCCGAATATCGAGGGGCGTTCGCTGCGAGAGCGCCTCGACAAGGAGCGCCAGCTCCCGCTCGAGGAAGCGCTCAGGATCGCCCGGGAAGTGGCTTCGGCGCTGGATTACGCCCACCGCCATCACGTCGTGCACCGGGACATCAAACCGGAGAACGTCCTGCTTCACGAGGGATCCGCGATGGTGGCGGACTTCGGCATCGGCAAGGCGGTGAGCTTAGGCGGCTCGATCACGCAGACCGGCATGGTGATCGGCACCCCCGCCTACATGAGTCCCGAGCAGGCCTCCGGCGACAGCCCGATCGACGGGCGGAGCGATCTCTACAGCCTCGCCTGCATGCTGTACGAGATGCTGGCCGGTGAACCGCCGTTCACCGGGCCGACGGCGCAAGCGATCATCACCAAGCGCATGCTTGCGCCCATTCCGAAGCTCGGCACGCTTCGGGACGTGCCGGCGCAGATCGAGTATGCGGTGACGCGTGGGCTGGCGCGCTCGCCCGCCGATCGATTCTCGAGCGCCGCCGGGTTCATCGAGGCGCTGCGGATCGGGACCCAGCCGGTCGGTGAGGGTCTCAGATCGACGCCGTCGCCCGCGGCCAGGGGTGCGCCTACGCTCAAGACCATCGCGGTGCTGCCGTTGACGAACATGAGCGCCGATCCGGAGAACGAGTACTTCAGCGACGGCATGACCGAGGAAATCATCAACGCGCTGGCGAAGGTGCCGGGCGTGCAGGTGGCGTCACGGACGTCATCGTTCGCGTTCAAAGGGAAGCGCGACGTCGACATCCGCGAAATCGGGGACAAACTCGGCGTCGCCTCCGTGCTCGAGGGCAGCGTCCGGAAGGTGGGCCACCGGATTCGCATTACCGCCCAGTTGGTGAACGTCGACAACGGCTATCACCTCTGGTCCGAAACCTACGACCGCCAGCTCGAGGACGTGTTCGCCATCCAAGACGAGATT
>DATLXE010000050.1:0-12303 GCA_035575795.1 Gemmatimonadaceae bacterium | reverse complement strand
CGGGCTCGCTCTGCGCGCTCCGAAGATCGTTCTCGTCACCGGCGCGAGCGGCTACATCGGCGGGCGGCTCCTGCGCGCGCTGCTCGACCGTGGTGAGCGCGTCCGCGCGATGGCCCGGCGCCCCGACGAGCTCCAGGCGCGGCTGCCCACCGGCGCCGAAGTCGTCCGCGGCGATGTGCTCGATGCATCCTCGCTCAGCGCTCTCGAGGGAGTCGATACCGCCTATTACCTGATTCACGCGATGGCGTCCCGTCACGACTTTGAGCGTGAAGAGCGGACCGGTGCGGAAAATTTCGCGCGCGCCGCAACCGCCGCCGGAGTTCGCCGCATCGTGTACCTCGGCGGTCTGGGGAGCGAAGGGCTGTCCCGGCACCTCGCCAGCCGGCAGGATGTCGGCCGAATCCTGCGCGAGAGCGGCGTGCCAACGCTGGAGTTCAGGGCCTCCATCATTCTTGGCTCAGGAAGCCTGTCATTCGAGCTCGTGAGATCGCTCGTGGAGCGGCTGCCAGTCCTGATTGTGCCACGATGGGCGCGCAAGCGCACGCAGCCGATCGCCATCGAGGACGTTGTCGCGTACCTCGTCGCTGCTCTCGATGTGCGGCTGAATTCGAGCGAGACGGTGGAGATCGGCGGCCGCGACCGCGTCTCCTACCTCGACCTGATGCGGGAGTACGCGCAGCAGCGTTCGCTCACGCGGCGCTTCGTCACCGTTCCGGTCCTTACGCCATGGCTTTCGAGCAGGTGGCTCGGACTGGTCACGCCGGTCTACGCGCGCGTCGGCCGGAAGCTCATCGACAGCCTGCGCAACGAAACCATCGTCACGTCGCCGCTCGCGGCGACGATGTTTCCCGGCATCCGTCCGCGCGGGATGACCGATGCGATGGCGCGCGCGCTCGCGAATGAAGATCGCGAGCTCGCCGAAACGCGCTGGTCCGACGCCATCTCGTCGATGGGAAGCACGCAGCCCTGGGGCGGGACCGCCGCCGGCTCACGAATCGTTGATACCAGGGCTGCCACGGTGAGGAAGACGCCCGCCGAGGCGTTCCGTGCGATCGAACGCATCGGCGGAGAGAGCGGCTGGTATTACGGCGACTGGCTCTGGCAAACGCGCGGTGCCTTCGACCTGCTCTTTGGTGGTGCGGGAATGCGGCGCGGGCGGCGCGACCCGTCCCGAATGCGTCGCGGTGACGCGGTCGATTTCTGGCGTGTCGATGAATTCGAGCCCGGCCGCATGGTGCGACTGCGCGCGGAGATGAAGGTGCCCGGCCGCGCGTGGCTCCAGTTCGAGGTTACCGCGGAGGGTACCGGTTCGGTGATACGTCAGACGGCAGTGTTCGAGCCCCATGGGCTGGCGGGGCTGCTGTACTGGTATGCCTTGTACCCCGTCCACTGGCTCGTCTTCGCCGGCATGCTGCGCGGTATCGCAGCCAGCTCCGGACCTACGCTGGCGGCGGAGCGGTTCGGGGAAGGCGAACGGTAAAAGTGGTGCCGCGTTCTTCCGAGGAATCCACCTCGATCTTCCCCTTGTGCGCGCTCACAATGCGGTCGGCGATATAGAGCCCAAGGCCAAGGTTGCCTGTCGGTCCGCTGGCCATGTGCTTGCCAGTCGCTTCGCGATTTTTCATCGGGTTGAATATTCCGTGGATCTGCTCAGGCGGAATGGCCGGGCCGCGATTGTGTACGGACACGACCGCTTCCTCGGCATCTCCGCCAACGTAAATGTTGACGACGGTTCCAGCCGACCCGTGCTCGAGCGCATTGCCAATCAGATTCGTCAGCACCTGGGTAATTCGCGGGCAATCCCAGTCACCGTCCTGGTCCTCGTCGGCGTGCCGATTGATTACACGCCCCGGGTGTGCCGCTGAAATCTCGTCTAATACGTCACTGGCCATCTTTTTCATGCTCACGTCGGCGCTGGATTCACGGACGCTGGGATGGGCCTGTTCGTGTCTGACAGGTTTTCCCGGTTCGATCCGTTCGCGATCGAGGTGCGCTGACTCCGAGCATGACGACGTTGCATGCTCTCCGGCGCGCTTGACATGAACCCGTGGTGACGTTACTTTACAATATGAAGTACTTTGCATTGGTTAACTAAGGAGTGACATGAAAAAATGGCTGAGTGGTGGCCGCGCTATTTTCGCGATGATCCTGATCTGGACTGTAGGGTGGGGCCTTGGCTTTGGGGGGCTCATGGAGCTGTATGATCCGGACGGCAGGATTGGTGATGTCTGGCCGACGGTGTTTGCGATCCCCGGCTTTATCGGCGGAATCATGTTTTGCGCGCTGCTTCGGGCTGCGGAGGGGCGCCGCAGGTTCGACGAGGTGTCGCTCGCACGATTCGCTACCTGGGGCTTTGTCACGGGACTCGTGCTCGGACTCCTGACGATTCCCGCGAAAGTGGGTGACGTATCCCCCGGTGCCCTCGGAATGATCGGCATCATGACCGTGCTGAGCACAATAGCAGCTGTCGCGTCGGCGGCTGTTTTCCGGTTCGCTTCGCGTCGGACTGCGACGGTGCAAACTCACGCTGCCTGATAATCTCGAGGGCGTCCAACGGCCCTCAACCGGAGGGGCGGGCAGGAAGTCCTGAGTTAACCGTACCCGTTCGCGGGAGTTCTCAAGGCCTCCCGTTGGCGCCGGCCCATTCGAGAGCCACATTCTCTCTCCAATGAGCAACCTCGATCGGGACCCCGGCTCTGTCGGCGAAGAACTCGACAACGATTCGTCCGACGCTCCGGGTAGCGCGCGAACGAGGGTAGGTCTCGCCCTCGCGCCAATTCTGTTCGTCGCGATCCTCCTCGCGCCGACCGGACTTAATCCGGAAGCGCACCGTCTGGCGGCGATATTGACGGCAGTGGTGGTGCTGTGGGTCACCGAGGCGCTCCCGATGCCCGTGACCGCGATGCTCGGCGCCGCCGCCGCGGTCGTGATGGGTGTGGCCCCCGCAAAGGAGGTGTTCGCGCCATTCGCCGACCCGCTGATGTTCCTTTTCATCGGCGCGTTCATACTTGCGCGGGCAATCACGCTCCACGGACTCGACCGGCGCCTCGCTTACACCGTGCTGTCGCACCCGCTCGTGGCAGGGAGCCCGCGACGAATTCTTTTTGCGTTCGGCGCGATCACTGCCTCAATCTCGGCCTGGATCTCGAACACCGCGACGACGGCAATGATGTTCACCATCGGCCTGGCAATTCTCGCTTTCCTGCGGGACGCCGAGCGCGAGACGGGAATCGTTCTCCATCCGGCTTACCCGACAGTGTTGATGCTGATGACATCGTTCGCCGCATCGATTGGCGGGCTCGCGACTCCGGTTGGGACCCCGCCCAACGTCATCGGGATCGGTTTCATCCGCAGCGAGCTCGACGTTGCCTTCCCGTTCTTCCAGTGGATGATGATCGGCGTGCCGATCGTCGTCGTCCTGTTTGGATTCCTCTTCTTCTTTCTCGACAGCGCAAGCTCCCGTGGCCGCGTGCGGATCGAGGGATTGGGAGCATTGATCGGCCGCGAGAAGGCGCGGCGCGGCGGCTGGACGCGCGGCGAAGTTTCCACGCTCGTCGCGTTCCTGGCGACGGTGGTGCTCTGGGTGATGCCCGGTGTCGTCGCGCTGACGGCTGGCGAGCAGAGCGCCGCGTACCGGAGCTTCGTCGCGATGGTGCCGGAAGGCGTCGCCGCGATAGTGGGAGCGTCGCTGCTCTTTCTACTGCCCGGTGCGAGCGGAGCGCGTGCAATTACATGGCGCGAGGCGGCGCAAATTGACTGGGGAATTGTGCTGCTCTACGGAGGGGGTTTTGCGCTCGGCGTGCTTTCTTTCCGTACCGGCCTCGCCGAGGCGATGGGCCGGTCGCTTCTCGCATTGATGCCGTCCACGGGGGACACTGCGCTGCTGGTCGGCGCGACGCTTGTTGCCGCCGCGCTTTCCGAGGTGACATCGAACACCGCCGCGGCCAACATGGTGGTGCCCGTCGTCATCTCCGTCGCGCAGGCAGCCGGCGCGGATCCGCTCGCGCCGGCCCTCGGCGCAACCATGGGTGCGAGCATGGGGTTCATGCTGCCGGTGTCCACGCCGTGCAACGCGATCGTCTACGGCTCGGGAAAAATCCCGTTGATCAAGATGATTCGTTACGGCGTGGTGCTCGACATCGCTGGCGTGATCGTTATCATCGCTTTCCTGAAGCTTTTGCTCCCTCTGGTGCGCTGACGCGCGGCGTGCTTCTTTTTCCGGGATATGCGCAGCTATTCAATCCATCGGCGCCCGATGTGTCCCGACTTGTTCCCGCTTCGCGCTTCGCCCGCGATGGCACGAACGTGTCAGTAAGGCGAAAGTCGTTCATCGTCAGCACGCTGCGAAAGCGCATCGAACATGCGCTACATACACGCGCGCTCTCACCCGGCGATCGCCTGCCGAGCACGCGCACGGTTGGCAGCGAGCTGGGCGCTGATCCTCGGGTGGTGATGGCCGCCTACCAGGTACTCGCCGACGAAGGGCTCGTCGAGCTTCGTCCAAGGTCCGGCGCGTACGTGAGCTCGGTCAACGCGGCTGCGCCAATCGACCGCACGCCCGCGCCCAATGTGCTCGCGGACATCCTCGTCGCTGGCGTCGTGCGCGGCTTCTCACTGGCCAGCTTTACCGATCACCTGAGAATTGCCGCGCTCGGACGGCGCCTGCGCGCGACGGTTATTGCGCCGACCGCCGACCATGTGCACGGGCTTGCCCGCGAGCTGAGAGCGGATTATGGGCTGGCTACGAATGCGCTTTTGCCCGAGCAGTTGAAAGCAACGGGCTCTGCACGCAGTGCACTCGTGCGAACGCAGATCATCGTGACTACGCGTGACCTGAAGGATGACGTCGAGCGCGTGGCCGGCCCGCTTGGGAAACCGATAATGGTCGCCGACGTCCGCCCGCCATTTCTCACTGAGGAATGGAAGAAGCTGCTTCGTTTCGGGCGCATATACCTCGTCGCGGCTGACGAGCGTTTCCTGGAACCGGCGCGAGTTTACCTGAAAAAGATCGTTGACCTCGACAACCTGCGCATTCTCATTGCCGGAAGGGACGATCTCGCCGCGATTCCTCCGCAGGCGCCGACTTATGTCACCGAGGCGGCCCGGCAGAAGCTGGGCAAGACGAGAATTCCTGGCCAGCTGATCCCGCCCCCAAGACTGCTCGCCGAGCATTCCGTGCGAATGCTGGTCACCTTCATCGTCGCCGAGAATATGGACCAAAGCGGTTAAAATGTCCGATAAGGTACACTTGTTGCAGCTCAGGTGTACCAAATGCCTTCCAATCGATTCCAGCCCAGCCACGCTCTCCCCCGTCAGCGGCAGTCGACGCGAATCCGGTCTGCGGAGATAGAGCCGCGGCGAGGCGAAGAGTCGAGCGTGGAATCGCACCTCTTTTCGGGCTCCGCCCGGGAAGTGAACGCGCTCCGGAGAATTGCCGCTACCATGGGCACGGAACCCCATGCCGTATTGCAGGGATTGCTGGCCGCGGCAGTGGACCTGTGTGGCGGCGGGCCGCATACCAGCACCGCCGGGGTAAGCCTGCTCGAACGTGGTCCGGATGGGTCCGAGCAGTTCCGATGGGTAGCGATGGCAGGCTGTCTGGCGGATCACATTGGGGGGACGACTCCTCGCGATTTCAGTCCTTGTGGCGAGTGCCTGGACCGGGGCACACCAATTATACTTTCACGCCCCGATCTCAAGTACGGTTACCTCAGCAGCGGCGGGATCGAATACACGCAAGGGCTGGTCGTTCCATTCAGGGCAAGGGCGAATTCTGCGTTTGCCGGGACCATCTGGGTCATCTCACACCCCCCGCTGCGGCACCATTTTGATGGCGAAGATGTCCGCCTGATGCAGACCATCGCGGAGTTTGCGGCGGCTTCCTACTGGATGACGAAGGCATTTGATGATGCTACCCGGTGCCGCCAGGTGCACGAGCAGACAGTGACGGACATGAGCAGGGAGATGAGAACTCCGCTCAATGTCATCGCCGCATCTGCTTACCTGCTCACGCTTGAAAACCCGGAATTAGCCCCGGGCGAACGGGCGGCGCACGTCGAAAGAATCGAAAGGGCAGGGAGGCTGCTGCTGGCCAACCTGGAAGCATTGAAGGGTTCGGCTCCCCATGAAGCGGTCAGGGCCGGAATGAATGGGCATGATACCGCAGCGCTTGAAGTTCAGCGGGCGATCGCGGAAGCCGACCTTTGCGAACGCCTGCTCCAGGATGTCGGACGGGCAGCAGCGAAGGGCTCCCATTAAGGGATAGGCTCAGCGAGGCACAGGGCGTTGCATGACCCAGACGCGCGCTCGCGGGTTGCCGAGGCATCAATCGATCAACTGTTGCCCCCTGCCATCAGGGGGGCATCGCCAGAAGCGCCATGAGGTTGTCTACTGACAGCTTGCGGCGCGTTGCGGGGAAGGCAAACCGTAAAGGTCGTTCCGCGCTCCTCCGAGGAATCCACCTCGATCTTGCCTTTGTGCGCGTTGACAATGCGATCGGCGATATAAAGCCCAAGGCCCAGACTCCCTGTCGGCCCGGTCGCGGCCTTCCCGGCCGTCTCGCGATTCTTCATCGGGTTGAATATTCCGTGGATCTGCTCGGGCGGGATTGCGGGCCCGCGATTGTGTATGGTAACGACCGCGTCCTTTTCATCCCCGCCGACGTTGACGCTGACGACAGTCCCGGGCGACCCGTGCTCGAGGGCATTGCCAATGATGTTCGTCATCACCTGGCTGATGCGCGCGCAATCCCAATCACCGTTCATGTTCCCGTCGACGCGCACGTCGATCTTGCGCGACGGATGGATCGCGGAAACTTCATCGACGACGTCGTTGACGACTTTCTCCATGCTCACGTCCGCGCGAACGATCGGGATGCCACCGCCGAGACGCCCACGAGTGAAATCGAGGAGATCGCCAACCATACGGTTCATTCGGGTTGAGCTGCTCTCGATCCTCGATGCCAGGGTTGCATGCGGCTCCTTCAGGTCACCGGTGTCGATCATGAACTTCGCCGCGGTGCTGACGGCGCCGATCGGCGTCCGCAGGTCGTGCCCGAGAATCGCAAGAAACATTTCCTTCGACTGGTTCAGGTCGCTCGTGTAACGGGTTACCGATTCGGCGAGCGATTGGTCGATTGCCTCGTTGAACCGCGTCACGTCTTCCAGGTCCGCCACGGTGATCTCGCCTTGGGATTTCGTCCAGAGACG
Organism: Gemmatimonadaceae bacterium; assembly: GCA_035575795.1. Classification (GTDB taxonomy): domain Bacteria; phylum Gemmatimonadota; class Gemmatimonadetes; order Gemmatimonadales; family Gemmatimonadaceae; genus UBA4720. Next base: position 5,095 of record DATLXE010000050.1, on the reverse strand, counting down.
CATCACGCTGGCGCGCAACGCTCGATACTCCGATACCATCTGCTCGACGCTGAAGCCGCTCCCAGCCCGCTCAGCACCGTGCTTCTCCGCCGCGGTCGGCGGATCCCCGCTTTCCGGCGCATCCTCGCCCTTTGACTTCTGGGCCTGTTCATGCTGGTTCTGCGGAGTTTTGAGGTCTGCCGCGATGACCGTGAGCATTTCGCCGGCGTGATCGCGAAGCGCGGCGATGTCCATCCCGCTGCTCGCCGGCGCGCACGTGCGCGCAAACTCCTCCCACTCGGCCAGAATGGGTTCCCGGTTGGTAAGAATGAAATCTGCAAGCCGCATTCGCTTCGCCTCGGGTCGTCAGCCGTCTCTGTGTTTCCAGTCGAACACGATAGAGGCAAGATACGGGCGAACGTTGCCTGTCTGGTTGACGGTAGCGCGGTTGCGTGTCTCGGCGCCTGACAACGTAAAAATCCGACGACAGTCGACTAAACCGCTATCACCCGGTCTCCCGCAACGACAAATACCCGATCATGCATTTCGGGCTCGATGTCGCCAAGCCCGGTGAAATCCCCGAACGCAGGCAGCACTGTTGTGCGGCGGCCGATAAGGAAGCAGGGCAACCGCATCGTCTCCCGGCCCGCTCCCGTGAGTCTCGCCGCGGGGTGGGTGTGGCCGGCCAGCACATGCCCGTCGGGATGCGCTACCGGGTGGTGACACAGTACGAATGGCGAGTCTGCGAATGGAGCGTCAACGCACTTGATCTTCATCTCGCCGGGCGGATCACCGGCGTGACGATCGTGATTTCCGCGCACCAATAGAAGCTCCACGTCCGGACAGTCAGCTCGCCACCGCGCGAGCGCGGCCAGCATCTGCTCCGAGCGTCCAGCACGCGCGTGAAGAAAATCTCCCAGAAAAACAATTCGGCGCGTTGGGTACCGTTCAGTCATTGCCCTGAGTCGCGTCAATCCGTCACCAGTCGTTCCCGATGGCACCGGGATGCCCTCCGCGCGAAACGTCGCCGCCTTTCCCCAGTGTGGGTCGGCGATGAGCAAGGTGCGCCTCTCCTCCCAGTAGACTGCGCGCTCCGGTAGCAGCCAGACCGATTGCGCCGCGAGATCGATCGATACATCGCGTTCATCTGCCTTCACCCGGCCGCCTTTTCAAGCGCGAGCTGCATGCGGCGGATGCGGTCGGTCAGCTTCTCTGACGACACGCGGTCGCGGTTCCGGTCTACCAGCAGTGGAAAAGCCAACGGCGGCGTGCGCTTCGGATCGGTGATCACGACTTCCGATTGCGAGATCCTGCGCAATGTCGTACCCAGCCGGGTACGCTCCAGCTGGCGCTCGAGCACCTCACGATGGGACTGCTCGAGAAGAAGGTTGCCGGCGTCGTAGCGCTGAAACACATCGAAGAACAAGCCGCTCGACGCCTGTAGCTGGCGCGCCGTTTTCCCGGAGCGGGGAAGACCGGGAAAGACGAGCCCGGAAACACGCGCGATCTCGCGAAATTGTCGGCGTGCCATTTCGGTCGCGTTGAGGGAGGCGCCGATATCGGCCGTCAGATTGTCCGGGCTGAGCAGTCCTGCCGCGAGCGCTTGGTCCAGTGGCGGCCGTTGAGGAGATAGCAGCTCGAACCCGTAATCGTTCGAGGACAGCGAGAACGTGATCGGCAGGACTCTCGAGATGCGATATGCAAAAAGAGCGGCGAGTCCTTCATGCACCAGTCGTCCTTCGAACGGGAAGAAGAAAAGATGATGTCCCTCGCGCGTCGTAACACGCTCGATGAGAAACTCCCGCGGTTCGGGAATGCGCGACCATTTTCCCTGCACGCGCAGAATAGGTTCGAGCGCCTGCATTTCGGCATCGCGAAAGATTGCCCGCGACGCTTCGCCGAGCCGCTCGCGAATGGCGGCGGCGAGCTCGCCGGAGAGCGGGAGACGGCTGCCCATCCAGCGCGGGATGGCGCCCTTTACTGTCTTCGCGCGTCGGACCCATGCGATCATGTCGCGCACGCGCACGAATTCGAGCGGCGTTCCCGCGAAGAAGAAACGGTCCCGCGGCTTGAGCCGCGCGATGAACGACTCCTCCACCGTTCCGAGGCGGCCTCCGCGCAGGTACTGCACGACGATGTGTCCGTCGCTGACGATCGTGCCGATGGACTGGCGGTGACGGCGTGCAATGCCCGCGTCGGTAACCCGCCACCGACCGTGCTCGTCCCTGGCAACCTTGGAATACTCGGGATACCCCTTGAGTGCCTCGCCGCCATCGCTCACGAAGGACAGCACCCACCTCCATTCATCGTCGGGAAGATCCGCGAACGCATCGGTGCCGCGAACTTCCGCGAGCAGTTCTTCCGGGATAAAGCCTTCGCCAACCGCGATCGTTACCACGTGCTGAGCGAGCACATCGAGTGGGCGCCTGACCGGATAGCGCGACTCGATTGCGTTGGCCGCCATGCCATCGCGGGCCGCCGCAACCTCGATCAGCTCCAGCGTATTGGTTGGCACGCACGTCACCCTGCTGACTGCACCGGGCCGGTGACCACTTCGGCCCGCCCGCTGGAGCAGTCGCGCAATTCCCTTCGGACTGCCGATCTGGAGAACGCGGTCGACGGGCGAAAAGTCGACGCCCAGGTCGAGGCTGGAAGTCGCGACGACACAGCGCAACCTGGCGGTGCGTAAACCTTCCTCGACCCAGTCGCGCTTTTTTCGGTCGAGCGAGCCGTGGTGCAGCGCGATGGTGCCCGCCCAGTCGGGACGCTGCGCGAGAATCGCCTGGTACCAGATCTCCGTTTGCGAGCGCGTGTTTGTGAAGACGATTGCGGTCTCGCCCTCTTCGATCGCGGCGACAACCTGCGGCACGAGCTGCGTTCCAAGGTGGCCGGCCCAGGGAAAGCGCTCGATTACCGGAGGGATGAGCGAGTCGACGACGACTTTCTTGCGCTCGACTCCGCGCACGATCCGGATTTTTGCCGGGTCCGCGCCGGCGCCGTTGAGGGAGCGCGCAGCGTCGTCGATGTTGCCGATCGTCGCCGACAATCCCCAGGTGCGAAGTCCCGGACAAATGCCGCGCAGCCGGGCCAGGACGAGCTGTGTCTGTACGCCGCGCTTCGTCCCCATAAGCTCGTGCCATTCATCGACAACGACGAGCCTGAGATCGGACAATTGCTCCGCAGCGTTCGCTCGCGACAACAGAAGCGTGAGGCTCTCGGGCGTCGTCACCAGAGCGGTTGGCAGACGCCTGCTCTGCCTCGATCGCATAGTCGACGTGGTGTCACCGGTCCGCGTCTCGATTGTCCACGGCAGCCCGAGATCGTTGACTGGACGCCGCAGCGCAGCCGCCGTGTCGGAGGCGAGCGCGCGGAGCGGAGTAATCCAGAGTACGCGGAGCGCGGGCGCGGTCGATCGTGTCTGCCGTTTCAAGCTGCGCGCGGGCGTGTCGCGCGCCTCGTCGATGTACTCGAGCAGCGGTCCCCACCACGCAGCGAGCGTTTTTCCCGTACCCGTTGCGGCATGGATCAGCCCGCTATCACCGCCGCGGTAACTGCGCCACACCTGTCGCTGAAACGCAAAGGGCGACCAACCCAGGGAGTCAAACCAGTCGTTCGCGGATTGCTGGCTCGCCGCGCTCCGTCGGCGCGGTGCAACGGCTACCGTCAACCCGCCCTCTCGAGCAGCGCGCGCAGCGATGTCATGGTGTCGGCTTCCTCTGCCTTCTTGTCCTTCCGCCAGCGGAGCATGCGGGGGAAACGCACCGCGATCCCCGACTTGTGTCTCGTTGATGCCTGTATGCCCTCGAATCCAAGTTCGAACACCTGCTCGGGCTTCACCATGCGCACGGGCCCGAACTTCTCGATCGTGTTGCGGCGGATCCACGCATCGAGCTCGCGGATCTCCACGTCCGTGAGTCCGGAGTACGCCTTCGCGAACGGCACCAGCGCATCTCCGTCGCGCACCGCGAATGTGTAATCGGTGTGCAGCAGCGCCCGCCTGCCGTGACCCGGCTGCGCGTAAACCATTACTGCGTCGACGGAGAATGGATCGAGTTTCCACTTCCACCACCCTCCTTTGCGCCGACCCACACCATACGGAGCATCGGAACGTTTCAGCATCAATCCTTCGGCGCCAAGCTCACGCGCGCGGCCGCGGGCAGCGGCCATATCGCTCCATTCCGACGCTTCAATAACGGGCGAAACGAGTATGCGCGACTCCGCATTTGCACCGCCGACGAGCTCGACGAGACGTGCCCGCCGCTCCGAAAGCCGACGGGAGCGCATATCCTCACCGCCCAGCTCGAGCAGATCATAGGCGAGTACGACGATCGGCACCTCCAACTTCATCTTTGCGCTCACGTTCTTGCGTCCAATGCGGCGCTGCAGCTGGGCGAATGGAAGCGGCCGTCCATCGCGCCACGGAAGTATCTCTCCGTCGATAACCGTTCCTTCGGGGAGCCACTCCGACGCCGCGATCACTTCCGGAAATCGATCCGTGATCAGCTCGTCGCCGCGGGACCACAGGTACGATTCGCCACCCCGTCGAATGAGCTGCGACCGGATGCCGTCCCACTTCCACTCAGCCTGCCACTCACTGACGTCGCCCAGCGTTTCAGGCGCGCCCTCGAGCGGATAGGCCAGATAAAAAGGATAGGGCGTGGACGCGCGCGGGTCGTCCGTGCCCTCGGCAACGAGTCTTTCGTACGCATCGGGGGTCGGACGCCAGTCGCCCGCAAGCCGGTGAGAGATCGTGGGCTCGGGCACCCCACTGGCTCTCGATATCGCGCGCACCGCCAGCGACTGCGATACGCCGACACGAAAGCCTCCCGTGATCAGCTTGTTCCACACGTATCGCTCGGCACCGCTCAGCCTGCTCCAGACCTCGCGCACGACATCGCGCTGCCGGCCCTCATCGATTCCATTGAGGGCGAGCAGCTTGTCTTCCACCCAGTAGCGGAGCGGTTCATCGCTCGAGCGCGTGCTCTCGGGAAGAAGCAGTGAGATCGTCTCGGCCAGGTCGCCCACCGCGTGATACGATTCCTCGAACAGCCAGTCGGGCGTCCCGGATTCCTCCATCGCCCATGTTGCGAGCCGGCGCACCGGGATCAAACGCTTC
>DATLXE010000049.1:0-24417 GCA_035575795.1 Gemmatimonadaceae bacterium | reverse complement strand
CTCTGGGCTCTGGGCTCTCGGGTCTGGGATCTCGGCTTTCAGCGAGGCAAGGGCGGCGTGGTCGGCGGAGGTCGGCGATGCCTGGTCGCCTGCTCGTACGCATACGCATAGCCGAGCAGCCGCGATTCGGTGAACGGCCTTCCGAGAAACTCCAGCCCCGCCGGGAACGCATCGCTCGTGAACCCCATGGGCACCGTGATCGCCGGCCAGGCCAGCGTTGGGCTGAGGCTGCGATTGGCGCCGCGGCCGTACCCGTCCACGGCACGTGCGTTGGTGAGCACATCAACCGGAATTTCCGACGGCGGCGCATCGAACGTGGCGTAAATGATCGCGTCCAGCTTCTGGTCGGCCATGATCTTGAGCACGGCGATGCGCAGCGCGTCGCGGTACTGCATCACCGTGCCGTATTCCGCCTCCCTCGTCGAGCGTCCCACATAGCTCATGAGCGCGCGCGCGCGCCCCGGCGTCACGTTCCCGGCGAGCAGGATATCCCTCAGCGTCCTGTAGGGCGCATTGGGATGCTGCGCGAGATACCGGTTCGTGGCTTCCTCGGTCTCGAAATCGTTGTCCACGCGGCGGCCGGGTAGCTCGGGCAGCCGGATGGAGTCAACGACCACCGCGCCCTGCGTCCGAAGGTCCGCGATCGCACGTTCGAAGAGCGGCCGCACCTTCGCCATCTCCGCCGTGGTCACCCTGAACATGGAATCGCGACGGGCGATCGAGTCGCGCCGCGCGGCGGTGGTGTCCGGCACCGTTGCCGTGTCGCGACCGGCGCTGTCTCGCCGCACACGGAGCACGCCGATGCGTGCGCCGCGCAGTGCGCGCGCATTCAGCGCCTCGGTGTAGGTGCGGGGCACTTCTCCAACACTGTATGCGGTGACGGCATCGTTGGGGTCGTAGCCGGCGATGACGTCGAGCACGCGCGCCGCGTCGGCAACGGTGCGCGTCATGGGGCCCATGGTGTCCTGCGTTGGGTTCGCTGGCATCATGCCGAAGCGGCTCACGAGCGGCAGCGTGGGTCGCAGCCCCACGAGGCTCAGCACCGCGGCGGGACCGCGGATGGACCCGCCGGTGTCCTCGCCGATGCCCACCAGACCGAAGTTCGCCGTCACGCCTACGCCGGAGCCGCCCGACGATCCGCTGGGATTCCGCGTGCGATCGTATGCGTTGCGGATGATCCCGGCCGACGAGCTCACGTAGCGCGCGGCGAACTCGCCCATCGTCGTCTTGGCGAGGATGATCGCCCCCGCCGCTTCGAGACGCCGCACTACGGTCGCGTCGCGCTTTGGGACGAAATCCCTGAAGAGCGCCGAGCCGTAGGTGGTGGGCATGTCTTTCGTCTCAACCTGATCCTTGAGCAGCACCGGCACGCAGTGCAGCGGAGCCAGCGGAACCCGCGGCGCCCTGGCGCGCAGCACGGCGTCGAGCGAGTCGGCCTCGGCGAGCGCGCGCGGGTTCAGGGTCTGGATGGCGTTCAGCGCGGGACCCTGCTTGTCGTACGCCGCGATGCGATCGAGGTACGTCTGCACCAGTTGGCGGCAGGTGAGGCGCTTCGCGTTCATGGCGGCGTGCACCGCGGGGATGGTGGCTTCCATGACGTCGAACTGCTGCGCCGAGACGGCGGAGGGCCACCCCAGGAGGAGCGCCAGGAGGAGCGCGGAAGAGCGGATCGTGCGCATCCGGTAAATGTGGCCGCACCGCGGTCGGGAGACAACACGGGCGCCGCTGGCGAGATGGCGTGTCCGCACGCAATATGGTCCACGGAGCGCTTTGCGAGGCGCACCGCGGCGAGCGTGTTGCGCAGGATGTCGCTAATGGTCGTGACGCCGCCGGCGAGTTGAAGCATCTTCCTTTCTACATCCACATCCATGGCTCCTGACATGACTCATTCACACCGGACTCTTTCGCTTCTCTTCGTCCTTGCCTTCGCGGCGCCGCTCGAATCACAGAGCCGTTACACACAACCGCCTGCTCCAATCGCGCAGATCCTCGATGCGCCCCAGACGCCGGCGGTCAGCATCAGTCCTGATCGCAAGTGGTTGCTGCTGCTCGAGCGTTCGGCGCTACCGACCATCGCCGAGATCAGCGCGCCGGAGCTGAAGCTGGCGGGCATTCGCATCAATCCGCGAACGAACGGTCCGTCGAGAGAAATCAGCACCTTCAAGGGTCTTCGGCTGCGGAGTCTTCAGGGAGCTGCTGAGCGGACGATTGCGGTTCCCGCGGGCGCGCGTATCGGCGCGGTGCGATGGGCGCCAGACGCATCGTCAATCGCGTTCGTCGTCACGCGCACGCAGGGCGTAGAGCTGTGGGTCGCCGACGCCGCCACCGGCAAGGCGCGCGCACTCACCCGATCGGTGCTCAATGCTGTCGGCGGCGCGCCCTGCGCGTGGATGTCGAGCTCGAAGGCGCTGCTCTGTCGAACCGTCGTCGCAGGTCGCGGCCCTGCCCCGATGGCACCACAGGTTCCAGCAGGGCCGATCATCCAGGAATCCGAGGGACGCACGGCGCCGAACCGCACTTACGATGGACTGCTCCAGACTCCGCACGATGAAGCGCTTTTCGACTACTACTTCACATCGCAGCTCGCCGTGATCAGCCTCGCGGGCCCGTCGCACATGCTCGGCAAGCCGGGTCTCTATGACGCTTTCGACCCGTCACCGAACGGCAGGTACGTCCAGGTATCGGCAATGCATCGACCGTGGTCCTATCTCGTTCCGATGAGTCGCTTCCCCCGACGATATGAGATCTGGGACATGACCGGGAAGGTGGTCCGACAGATCGCCGATCGCCCGCTTCAGGAGGAGATCGCGATCAATTTCGATGCGGTAGAAAAGGGGCCGCGCGATTTCGGGTGGCGCGCCGATGCGCCCGCCACCGCCATCTGGGCGGAGGCGCTCGATGACGGGGATCCGAGCCGCGTGGCGGAGTCGCGCGACCGCGTGGTTGTGCTCGCCGCGCCTTTCACGGGCGAGCCGCAAACGCTGGTCAACCTCGCGTTCCGCGCCTCCGGAGTGTCGTGGGCGCGCGGCAACGTCGCAATCGTCGAAGAGTCATGGAACAAGACTCGAAGGATCCGCACCTGGATCATCGACCCATCTCGGCTGGGAAGCGCGCCAAGGCTCTTCTCGGAGCGTTCCTCCGAAGATCGGTACGCCGACCCAGGTCGCAGGCTCACGACGTCCGGCCCTCTCGGCACGCCAATGCTCCTCCTGTCTCCCGACAGCAGCGCGGTGTTTGCGAGCGGCGCCGGTTCGTCGTCGGCAGGCGACCGCCCTTTTCTCGACCGCATCAACCTGACCACCGGCGAGAGCCAGCGGCTCTGGCGGTCGGAGGCGCCTCATTATGAGGAAGTCGTTGAGGTGCTCGATAATCAGGGCAAGCGGCTCGTCACCCGTCGCGAATCGGTGAGTGAAGTGCCGAACTACTATATCCGGGACCTGGCCAGCGGCACGGTGTCGCAACTGACCGCGTTCAAGGATCCGGCGCCCCAATTCGCTGGCGTCACAAGCCAGCTGCTCACATACAAGCGAGCCGACGGCGTTCAACTCTCCGCGAGGCTGTACCTGCCCGCTGGCTACGACAGGTCAGCGGGCCCACTTCCTTTCGTGCTCTGGGCGTATCCCAGGGAGTTCAAGACGGCGGCGGCGGCTTCGCAGGTCATCGGCTCTCCGTACCGGTTCGTTCGTCCCTCCGGCGCCTCGCATCTGTTCCTGCTCACCCAGGGATATGGAGTGCTCGATGGCCCGACCATGCCGATCATCGGCGAAGGGGACCGCGATCCCAATGACAGCTACATCGTGCAACTGGTGAGCAGCGCCCGCGCCGCCGTTGACAAGGTGGTAGAGATGGGCGTTGCCGATCGCAACCGGATCGCGGTGGGCGGCCACTCGTACGGCGCATTCATGACTGCCAACCTCCTCGCGCACACGAACATCTTCCGCGCCGGCATTGCCCGGAGCGGCGCGTACAACCGGATGCTCACCCCCTTCGGCTTCCAGGCCGAGGAACGTCCCTACTGGAAGGCGCGTGACATCTACACCGCGATGTCGCCGTTCAGCTTCGCGGACAGCATCAAGACACCGCTCCTGTTGATCCACGGGATGGCCGACGACAACTCCGGCACCTTCCCCGTACAGACCGAGCGATTCTACTCGGCGCTCAAGGGGAACGGCGCCACCGTGCGCTACGTGCAGTTGCCGGCCGAAGCTCACGGCTACCGGGCGCGCGAATCGGTGGGACATACGCTCTGGGAGATGGTGACATGGCTCGACAAATACCTGGCAAGGAATGAGGCGGTGAAGCGGATCGAATAACGACTGCAGCGTCACGAGCGCCTTGCGTACGACGGACAAGCGCGACGGGCCAACGGCGGGCACGGAGTCGGTGGATCCGCTGGAGTTCCTCGCGCGCCTTCGCAACGCTGTGTCCCGCCAGGCTTCCCTTTCCTGGCACAACATCGATGAGGGAAATTCGTGCGAATGCGAGTCTTGGTAACACTCGGGCGATTCACGGCCCTGATTGTGAGCGCTGCGTGGCCTGTCCCGCGCGGTCTCCGTCAAGATCGCCGACCTCTCTACCCCGCGAACGCCCCGGGCGTGCGACCCCGAGCAGGCACGCATCGTCGAGCTTCGATTCTTCGCCGGCTCACGGTTGAGGACTGCGCGAGTCGTGGGTCGGTCTCCTCGCACAGTCAAACGAGAGTGGGGACTCGCCAAGGCATGGCTATTCCGTGAGCTGCGGGCAGAACGTTCCTGACAGGCACCTGCTGCGAACCGCAGTAGATCGTGACTATCGACGCGGCTGGAACGGCGCCTTGATGCGGATCGGGATCGCGGTAGTCCCCCAGTGCAGACGAAGCTCGGCTTCGTCCCGCAGCACCTTCGGGAAATAGATCGCGAACGACTCCATGTTGGAGACCTGCTCAGGCGTGACCTCGAGGCGAAGCACGTCGAATCTGGCGCCGGGATAGGGCTTGTGAAATACGCGCGCCGATCGACTAAAAATGACGGTCCACGGCGCGTGCTCGCGCGGAATGAGCCACAGCGAATACTCGCCGGCGCGCAACGGCTTGCCTTCGATCAGCACGTCGCGACGGAATCTCACGCGCGTGGCTGAATCCGCGCCCGGGTGCCAGACGCTGTCCCACGGGACAAGCGCGCCGAACAACGCTCGCCCGCGCGCTACCGGACGCCCGTACGCTATGGAGATCTCCGTGTACGCGACCGACTGGGTGACGCTTCCTCTCTGACTGAAAGGATACCCCTGAGATAGCGCCGGAGCAGCGGCAAGCGTCACGGCGACACACGCCGCGGCAGTGCGGACGTAAGACCAATTGCGATTCATGCAGGTGGCAGCCTCACAACTCTCACAGTTACGCAAAGGACCCAGCCCGACGAGAACGAGCATCGACGCTGGCACGCGATCGGCCCTATCTCAGCCTCCAGAAGTCACCTTCGAGCTTTAGCGTCTTGAACAGATATTCGGTTTCGGTGCGATGTCTGCCAATACCATTACGAAGCTCTGTTACCGCGCAATTGCATCTCACTCCCCCGAGCCGGCGGCACGATGCCCGCGCCGGCGCGGGGCGAAGTCGAACAGCTCGGCGCGATGGTAGTGTCCGGTCACGTCGAGCGTCATGCTCTCTTCCCGGATGCGCGCGAGCGGGAGTTCGGCGATAATGACGGCGGGCTCGTCATATACCGGCTCCGTAACGTAGCGACCGTCGGGGCCGATAATGGCGCTGCCGCCACTCAGGATCCACTGCTCCGGGGAGGTGACGCGGTCCGGGTGCGGCTCGAGCTCTGGCGGGAGCGCTGACGCGCGCATCAGCGCTCCCGCCGCAAGGACGAAGCATCGCCCCTCGAAGGCGTACTGCCGGCTCGCCACCTGATGCATCTCGTCCACCGTTGGCCAGACGGCGACGTGGACGTCTTCGCGCGATTCGTGCAGCGCCTGGCGCGCCAGCGGCATCCAGTGCTCCCAGCAGATCAAACCACCAATGCGCCCGGCTGGGGTGTCGACTGCGCGCAGCCCCTCAACGTCGCCGTCGCCCCACACCAATCGCTCGGTGTAGGTGGGCACCAGTTTCCGATGGTGATTGAGCAGCATTCCGTCGGGTGCGAAGGTGAGCAGCGTGTTGTAGAGCGTGCCATGTCCCATGCCGCGCTCCACGCGCTCACTGACACCGACGACAAGGGTGACGCTCGAATCGCGAGCGATGCTCGCGAGCGCGTCGGTCGTGGCTCCTGGCACACTTACACTATTGCGGGCCATCCGCCCGAAGACGGCCTTGGCGGGCGGATGGTTCCAGAGCCCCGCGTCGCGGCAGAGATCGAGCCACATCGGATAGCCCGGGATCCACGTCTCGGGGAAAACGACTAGCGAAGCCCCCGCCGCACGTGCGTCGCGTACCCGCTCCTCAGTGACCTGTAACGCGCTCGCTACGTCAGGGGCGACCTCCGCCTGGACGATGGCGGCGGTAATGCACGAGTGATCGCCGACGCCATGCGGCGTGGTCTGGCTGCTTGTGGTGCTCGCACTCATGCCGTGATGGAAAGGGGGAGGCGTTGTGTGACGTGATCCATCAGAATACAATATTTCCTCCCAGCTGGGCAACAATCGCTAGACGGCTACGGGTCACAGGGTTCGCGTTACGCTTACGTTCCTGGCCGTGTTCATAAGACTCTCATGCCGTTGTTAGCCGCCTCTTGAGCGTCGAACTATTGCCGGACCAGCATTAGATCGGCGAAGTAGAATCCGTCGCGTTCCACGACCTTGCCCACCGCCGCGCGCAGCGGCTCGCGGACCATCGGCCCGGCGAGGACACACGTGTGGAGCTGCCTGATCCGGTAGGCGCGGACGTCCTCCAGGAAGAGGTCTCCGAAGGCGACGTGCGTTGCACCCCTTTTTAATCCGTCTTCGATCGCCCCGCGCATCGTGCGCTCGTATACTTCGTTGGAACAGGGCCATGGGAGGGGGATGACGTGGAGCGGGAGCCCGACCGCGCGCGCCTGCGCCTCGACGATCGTGTGGCGAGTCGAGTGCATCGCGACTCGTCCGTGGCGCCCGCGGCTGACCTCTAGCCTCGCACCCCCATGGTGCGCTCGATCTCGATCCCCTCGCGTCGTGCCTCGGCCCAGGTGGTCGGGAAGCTCGCGATCTCGCCGCTCTCGCGGGCGTTGGCCAGGTGATCGAAGCAAGCGTCGATGATTCGCCGCTGCAACGCCTGATGAAAGGGGACACCGAAGTGGTGTCCCATCATGAATGGAAGAAAGAGCGCGCGCGGCGGATTGGCGTGCTCGGTGACGTCTCGCGCGACGGTGGGAGAGACGGTTGGAATTCCTCGACGTTCGACGGCGCGCTGCACGAGCGCGATGCTCTGATGGCAGATGGGTCAGGCAGGCGCGGCGAGCGCGATGTCGGCCCCTTCGTCCGATACTGCCGTCGCGATCTCCTCCGCGAGCGTCCGCTCCAATCGCTCCGGGTCCATGTTGTAGCCTATGAACGTAAAGAAATTCTCGGTCAGGCCGCCAATTACCCCGTCGGTGGCCAGCTCCTGCAGTCGCTCGATCGGGAAGATGACGTTAATGTCGCGATTTGCTCCCGCGGTGGGATACTTGATTTGGTGGATCTCCAGCTCGCTCGCCGGCGACGCTGATGGGACGCGCCGGAACGAATAGTCGCCAACAGGATGCACGGTGTCGAACGGAAGCGATCCTCGCGGCTGGACGCCGGAAGTGCTGATGAAGGTGACGCGACATTCCGCCAGTGGCTTCCGGAGCCAGGCGAGCGGTACGGCACTCGTGCGCGTGATCATGGAGCCCGGATAGCGCTCGTTGACCGTATCCCACAGCCCGGGGCGGAGCTGGCGCAGCTCGCCATTCGCTCCTCCCCCGGAGTCAGAGATTTCCGTCATGAATCCATTCTCCAGAACGTTGTACGAGAAAAAAATGCAGTTGGAAGAAGAGGTGCGCGAGCGTCGCCGGGTCGCGAGTACGCACGGTGTCGAGGATGAAGTCCCGGTCGGTGTCCGGCACGTCGAGCAGGAGCGTAAGCGCTTCGATCCACGCCTTGTCGATCTCGGCGTGCCCCTTTTCTTCGTTGCCGTCGCCGAGGTGCAGTCGAACGTAGCGGATGAGCTTCTCGCGTTCGCCCGCCGCATGCGCGTCCTTCAGGTACTGGAGCGACATCGTGTCCTCTCTCTGTTGCCGCGCGGTTCCGCCGACACAAACTCAACCGCGGCGCGCGGCTTCGATTGCATCGATGTCGATCTTTTGCATCTGCATCATCGCGTCGAATGCGCGCTTGGCGGCAGCGGGATCGGGATCGGTGACCGCTTGCGTCAGCGCGATCGGCGTGATCTGCCAGGACAATCCCCATTTGTCCCTGCACCAGCCACACTGGCTCTCCTCGCCGCCGTTACCGACAATCGCGTTCCAATAGCGATCGGTTTCGGCCTGGTCGGCGGTTGCGACTTGAAATGAGAACGCTTCGCTTTGCTTGAACGCAGGTCCTCCGTTGAGCCCGAGGCACGGAAGGCCCATCACGATAAACTCGACGGTCAACACGTCCCCTTTCTTCCCCGACGGAAAGTCTCCCGGTGCGTGGTGCACCGCGACGACGGACGAATCGGGAAAGGTCTGGGCGTAGAACCGCGCCGCGGCTTCGGCGTCGCCGTTATACCAAAGGCAAATCGTGTTCTTTGCCGGTTTGACCATGTCACTTCTCCATGGAGATGAGTTACCCGAGTCCGAAGTTAACGATGTGCTCGCAGACGCATGGCCGACAGTTCGGCGGCACGGTTCGACAACATGCGGACGATCCCGGCGCGGCTTCATCGAGCTTTGCGAGGATGCGCGCGGAAGCCGACGGCCACAATCTCCGCCGCCAGCCTGTAAAAGCCCATACTGGTCCCCGGCGCATCGCATCGACACATTCCCGGAGATACCAACTCCAGCCTACAGGGTACTCCTCCGCCCCATGCGCACCTCATTCGTCCTCCCTTTCCTCATGCTTCTGCCATTCGGCCAGCCGACCGCGGCGCAGACGATGCCGATGCGTCCCGACGTCGCTGGATGGGAGGCGGCGCTGTCGTCGGATCATGCGCTGGCGACGGCCGCCGGTGCAGAGATCCTCCGGCGCGGCGGCAACGCGGTGGATGCCGCGGTAACGATGGCGGGCGTGCTCTCGGTGGTGCGGCCGCACATGAACGGACCCGGCGGCGACGGCTTCATGCTCTACCGCGAAGCAGCGACGGGAAAGGTCTACGCGCTCAACGGCAGCGGCGCCGCGGGATCGCGCGCGACACCGGCGTTCTTTGCCGCGCGCGGGCTGCGTAAGATCCCGTCTGACGGCCTCCTTTCGGTGTCGGTCCCCGGCGCCGTCCGCATGTGGGAGGATGCGCTCACCCGCTTCGGCACCATCTCGCTCGGCACCGCACTCGCGCCGGCGATCGGGTATGCTGCACGAGGATTTCCCGTCTCGAATCGGCTGAGCACCGACATCGCCGGTGCGCGGCGCACACTCGCCGCCGATGCGGCGCTCGCCCGCACCTTCCTCGTCAATGGCAAATCGCCGGCGGCGGGGACGATCCTCATCCAGCCCGACCTCGCCGCGACGCTTCGAGCGATCGCCGATAGCGGAGCGCGGACGTTCTACGAGGGCCCGGTGGCGCGGCGGATCCTCGGCTTCATCGAGCAGGAAGGCGGCCTGCTCACCGCCGCCGATCTCGCCCGGCACAGGTCGGCGTGGCAGGAGCCGATCGAGACAGAGTACAACGGCTATCGGGTGCTCGCGTTTCCCCCGAGCACGCAGGGGCTCGCGATGCTGCAGCAGCTGAACATCGCGGGACTCTCGGACGTGCGGGCGATGGGGCACAACTCAGCGGGCTACGTCCACCTGCTGGCAGAGAGCGCGAAGCTGGCGTACGCCGACCGCGACCGCTTCATCGCTGACCCGACGCGCGCGAACGTTCCCGTGCAGCGGCTGCTGTCGCCGGAGCATGCGCGCGAGCTGCGCGGTCGCATCAGCGCGCGAAGCTCGACGCCGCCGCCGACCGAGGCACTCCCGCGCGATGGAGACGGCGACACCGTCTACCTCTGTGTCGTCGACAGGGACGGCAACGCCGTCTCGTGGATCCAGAGCAACTTCGCGTCGTTCGGGAGCGGGCGGATGGTGCCGGGGACGGGGATCGTGCTGCACAATCGTGGCTCGCTCTTCTCGCTCGTCGCTGCGCACCCGAACATCCTCGAGCCCGGCAAGCGACCGTACCACACGCTGAGCCCCGCGATGGTGCTGAACGCCGACCGCTCGCTGGCGATGGTGGTGGGCACGCCTGGAGGCGATGGGCAGCCGCAGACGGTGGTGCAGGTGATCAATAACGCGCTGCTCTTCGGAATGACGCCGCAGCAGGCAGTGGAAGCGCCGCGCTGGCGCTCCTACGGCCTACGGCTGGGCCTGGAGCCGGGCATCGGGACGGCGATCCGCGATTCACTCACCGCCATCGGGCACGATGTGCGGGTGCAGCCGCCGAGTGCGGAGTTCGGTGGCGCGCAGGCGATCCGGATCCTGCCGTCGGGGGCGCGGATGGTGGGCTCGGATTTCCGGCGGGAGGCGTACGGGCTGGCGTGGTGACGGGTAGTGAGTGCACAAGCCGCGACTTCCGCGAAGTCGTAGCCATTCACCATTTCAGACAGAGCCGCAAGGCGCTCGCGAATGACTGTCTCCGGGTTCACCTTGCGTTCGCGTGATGCATCGACAGCATTGGTAAAATGGCCGGTCTACCTGCGGACGAACCGGAATTCTCCCGAAGGACTCGACTGCTTCAGCTCCGCCACCTTGCCGTTAACGGAAATGAACTCGAGGACCAGGTCCGGAAACTCCTTCACCCTGAACCGGTGAGCCTGCCACGGAATCAGGTTCTGGAACGTCCCGCTCGGGTACTGGAGCGCCAGGGTGCCATCAGGCCGCACGACTACGTCGAACGTCCCGCCGCTCGGCGTGTGATACGTACCGACGTACTGCGAAAGCGTCGCCGCGGACCTGAGCGCGGGCGGCACACGACGCACGAACACTGCGGCTGCTTCGTCCAGCGACAGCTCGGCTCGGTCGACCTCTCCCTGCGGATTGGTCATGAAGTTCACGGACCACTTCCCGTCCTCCTCATCGTCCGCCGTATCGAATCGATCGTAGTGAAAGTGATCCAGAGGAAGCCTGATCTTGTGGAAATCGAACAGGAGGGATGCCGCGGGCTTCGAGATCGTCAATACCCCGTAGGCCGGATGCTCGTACTCTCCCGCGTAATCCGGAAGCACGTGTGACGGTCTGGTATTCGCGACCCGGCCGCCACCCGCCTTCGTGCGCGCATTCCTGTTCGCTTCCTTGTTCCTGAGGCGGATCGTGTTCTGTCGCTCGGACCACGGCGTGAGCGACATGCCGAGCAGGCGCTCATAAACGTTGTAAGACACCACATTGTAGAGCGGCGCGGCGTGGTTGCCGATCACGAACACGATTACGCCGATGGAGTCGTAGGGCATGGTCGAGACCTGGGAATGAAACCCCGGCAGGTCGCCCCCGTGATAGGCGAGAAGACGACCGCGATACGATGTCGTCCACCGGCCCATGCCGTAGCTCGTATTGAGAAGCTCGCCCCAGCCGCGGACTTCGAGTCCCGTGTTCGGAAGTGCGATCGATGGCGCAAGCGTCTGGCGGATGACGCTTTTCGGTATCACCTGCCGTCCGTTCAGCTTGCCATCATTCATGAGCGCGATGAGCCACTTGGACATGTCCACGATGTTCGACTGGATCGCGCCGGCGGGAGCGACTCCGACAGCGTCGACGTAATAAGGAATGCTGTACAGCTCGGTATTGTCGCGCCGCTCGGTGAACGGCACCCCCGGCTCCGGCGTCTTCAGCATGTCGGCGATCGTGAACGTAGTGCTCGTCATACCGAGCGGGTCGAGAATGCGCTCGCGAACGAATCTCTCCCAGGGCTTGCCGGACAGGAGCTCGATGGCGTAACCGGCGCCGGCGTACATCATGTTGTTGTACAGGAACACCGATCTCATTGGTTCCGCGGGCTCCAGATATTTCAGTCTTTCATAGAGCTCCTTCTGGGTGAAGTCCGACTTGTACCAGATTCCGTCGTGGCGTGTGATGCCGGTGCGGTGCGCGAGCATGTCCCGCATCGTCACGCTGCGGTTCAGGTCGTCGTTATGGAACTGAATCCCGGGCAGGAACTGCCGGATGGGCTTGTCCCAGTCGAGCTTTCCATCCTCGACGAGCAATCCCGCCGCGACCGCCGTGAAGAGCTTCGTATTCGATGCAATTGGCGCCGTCGTCGTCGGCGTGAAGGGAAGCTTCTTCTGATAATCCCGATAACCGTACCCCTTTGCAAAAACCAGTTTGTCCTTGTGGACGACGCCGACGCCGATGCCGGGAACGTTCCAGTCCTTGACCACCTGCTTCATGTAATCATCGAGGCCGGCGAGGCGTGTTTCGATCGACTGCTGCTGGGCGTTGAGCGAGACCGTGAACAGAACCGACGCGAGTGCAGCGAGAAGGCGCGGGACGAGTGAGCGCATGGCCGAGGGTAGGAGTGAGGGCAATATAGGCCGGCGCGGCGCCATGGGACCGGGGTCCGCGGGAGACGCAATCATGCGACCGGCGGCGCACGCGGGAAGGGCGAGCAGGCAGGTCGACAGTGCGCCGGCGAGACGAGGGAGGCGAGACCGAGGCCGAAACACTACGGCAGCATGCCACATCGCTCTTCCTCTCTGGTTGCAGATCCAAGGTGTGCCGCCGATCTGCTCGGCGGGTGAGTCCGACCACACGATGCACCGCGCGGCGGCACATTGAGCACCGGTGCTGGCCAGCTCACGGTGCTGTTCAGAAGCATCTCGCGAATACGCTTCATGTGAATGGTCACTCCGAGTTCGGTATACCCGACCGCGCCACCTCGCGCACCGCCGCCACCAGGCGATCGAGCTCACCAGGAGTCGTGTATGGGCCCGGCGACACGCGCACTGCGTTGGCGAAGGGCGAGTGACGGCCTGCCTTGCTCTGCACCAGAAGGCCCTTCCGTTGCCGCAGATGCTTCACCAGTGCGTCGGAGGGGACGCCTTCCACCATAAACGACGCAACCCCGAACGACCGGACTGGATCGCGCGGTGTCAGCAGCCGGACCTTCGGCACGTCTGCGAGCCGGCTCTGCCAGTAGTCACCGAGGTACCGTGTTCGCGCGCGCTTCCGGTCTGCCCCCAGTGTCCGCTGGAACGCGATGGCGTCGACCACGCCCGCCGGCGCCGCGCTGTTGATCGTGCCGGTCCACGTGAAGCGCGTCATCGGGTACTCCGTGGTGTCCCAGGAGGGCGGATGCAGGGGCCAGACTCGCTCGACGTGCTCCGGCCGCATGACCAGCGCGCCCGAGGCGAGCGGCGCACCGAGCCACTTGTGCAGCGAGGTCGCCAGGAAGTCGCATCCGATCGCATCGAAGCTCACGTCGAGCATTCCCACGCTCTGCGCCGCGTCCACGAGCACCGCGACACCGCGGTCCCGCGCGGCCGCCGTGACTTCTGCCACCGGCAGGATTTCGCCCGACCAGGCGCTCACGTGCGAGATGAGCAGCAGCTTCGTCCGCGGCGAGATGGCTGCGGCAACCCGATCCACCAACGCCAGCCGGCTTTCGTGCGAACCCGGCACCGGAACGATGCGCATGGAGATTCCTTCCCGGCGCGAACGCTGCAGGATGGTCTCGACCATGTCGGGATACTCATGATTGGTGACGAGGATCTCATCGCCACGCTCGAGCGGGAAACCATGCAGGATCGTGTTCAGCGCTGTGGTCGAGTTGGCCATGAACGCCACCCGCTCGAGCTGTGTGCCCAGCAGGGCCGCGAGTGCCGGATACGCTCCCGCATCCTCGTCGCCCCATATCGTGCCGAAAACGCGCTCCGCCGGCGCCTGACTAAGCCACCGCGAGCGCTCCGCGAACGCGTCAAAGACTGAAATCGAAGTGGGGGAGATGTTCGCGTGAGCGAAGTCCAGGTAGTCGGTCGGCGGCGTGTAGAGCGCGCGGATCCTGCGCCAGAATGCTTCGTCCGTAGCAGATTCCGGCACGCCGGGAAGCAGCGTGGCGGTCGCGAGCTCCTCCAGCGCGCCCGTGGAGCCTGGATACACCCGGGGCCAGAGCACCCCTGCCGCACCGAGTGCGGAGAGCTGGAGAAAGTCGCGTCGCTCCATCAGTCAGATGTCCTCAGGAAACAAGTTCTTCACCGAACTCCGGGAGGCGGACGCCTGTGTCCCCGGGCACTTCCTGCTCATGGACGTCCTCCTGTAGCGGGAATCGTCACGGCCGCGAGCTCCCGCACGGCGTCGGCCAGCAATCGCAGCTTCGCGGGATCACCCGATGCACTTACCTCCGCATCCAGCGTGCCGGAGAGCCTTGTCGCTTGAACCGTCAGTAACGCTGTCCGTCCACGGCGCTCGGTAAGCGAGTCGCTGATCGCATTCACGCGGCTTGAGTCAGCCTTAATATCCCGCACTTTTTCGCAGGCAGCTGCTCCGGCCAGGACGAGACAACCGGTGACGACGCGTCGAATGGGATGAAGAAGACCGAATCACATCCGCGTTGCGGTTCGAAGGTACTCGTCCACGTTCCTGGCGAGTACGTCGAGCGGCACGTTGCCTCCGCGTACCACGGTATCGTCGAATGTCTTGAGGTCGTACTTCGCGCCGAGCGCTGCCTTCGCGCGCTCCCGCTGCCGGTTGATCTCGCTGTGCCCCACCTTGTAGCCGCACGCCTGCCCGGGCCACGAGCAGTACCGATCCACCTCGCTGCCGACCTCCAGCGGATTCGACCCGTTCACGTCGACAAAGAATCTGACGCCCTGCTCCCGCGTCCAGCCCTTCGCGTGAAGGCCCGTGTCCACCACCAGCCGGCACGCCCGGAAGGCGATCGACTGCAGATAGCCGAGTCGTCCGACGCGATCGTTGTCGTAGGCGCCCAGCTCGTCGGCGAGCTGCTCGGCGTAGAGTGCCCATCCTTCCGAGTACGCATTGAAGGCAAGCATCTGGCGGATGAGCGGCATCTCGTGCGTGTACTCGCCTTGCCAGATGTGACCCGGAATCGCCTCGTGGAATGCGAGGTCCGCGAGGCTGTATTTGCTGTGCAGGTCGGTGGTTCTGAGGTTGAGCCAGAACCGGCCCGGGATCTTCCCGTCGATCGATCCGGCGCCGCCGTACGCAGCGGGCGCGCCCGGCTCTTCCTCGGGCGGCAGCCGCTTCACCTCCATGTTCGGATCGACGAGCTTGTTGAACGCGCGCGGCATCTGCGCCTCGATCCAGTCGAGCCGATCCTTGATGAACGCCATGATCTCGGCGCGGCCCTTGTCGCCCTCGGCGAACTTGTAGCGGGGATCCTTCGCCAGACCCTTCATGCGTTCGCCGACGCTGCCCTGCGAGTAGCCGATCTCCTTGAGGATCGTGTCCATCTGCGCGTGCAGACGTTTCACCTCGCTCAAGCCGAGCTGGTGGACTTCGTCCGGCGACATCGTCGTAGTGGTGGATGCCTTGAGCGCCCAGCGGTAGAACTCCTCGCCGTGCGGCCGCGCCGAGATTCCGGCGTCGTTCGTCGCGACGGCGCGCTCTGCCTCGAGCTCGCGGATCTGCCGGTCGAGCGCCGGCGCGATCTCCTGCGCGGCTATCTTCCGCGCACGACCGGCCCAGTCGCCGGCGATATTCTTCGACCGGCGCTCGATCGACTCGACAAGCGTCCCGCCTTCGCGCGCGCTCTTCGCGGAAAGGTTCATTTGTCGCAGTGCCTTGTCGATCAGAAACGCCGGGGCGACGAGTCCGGTCTCGCGCGCCGCCCGTATGCGTCCGAGCTCGCCATCCAGCTGGCGCGCGTACGATTGCAGTCGGGCGAGATACGCCTCGGCGTCCTGAGCACTCTCGATGCGATGATCGCTGTCGAGGAAGCGAGGGATGTCGAGATAGGCGCCGACGTTCTGAATGACGACGTAAGGAGTGTTTCGCCAGCCGCCAACCGTGATGTCCCCGTAGGGAAGCGCGAAGCCTTCGAGGGAAGTCGAGTAGGCGCTGCGCACGACGTCGAAGCTGGTGCGGGTCGCGTACGAGAGACCGCTCGCATCGAAAGCATTGAGCCGGGCCAGGTCGGTTCGCAGCTGCCGCGCGATCCGTTGCTGGCCGGCGGCGGAACGATCGGTGAGCTGGGACCTGAGGCCGGCTCTGGTCCCCACGTCGATACCGAGCGACGTCGCGGACTCCGGGAGCAGGCTCAGGAGATTGTTCGCAATACTCTCGAGCAACGCGAGCGCGCCGGCATCGCCGCCGGTCGTCGTGGTGGTCGGCGGCAGGCGGTAGCCGGTGCAGGCGGACACCAGCGGGAGCGCGGCGACGGATGCCAGGGCCGCCAACATTTCTCTGCGGGTGAGAAATCTGTGGGTCATTGCGCGCTCAGTAAGCCAGAGCCGGGTTTCGATCGTCCGCGAAGGACCAGCCAGAGGACTATCACCATCACCACTGCAAAGATAAGCCCTAAGCGCCAGTTCATAATCACCTCGTCGACTCGAGCGGGTTACAGTAGTCGGTCTAACGTCCGAATTAAGCTGAGGCGACTACAATAAGAGCGAATGCGCAGCATTCGCAATTCCTAAACTTGTCCGTCTGCTTCAGCGTTCGTTAGCTGGAGGCGGCCCCCCCAGGACACACGCGCTTCTGTCCGCGGGAACGGCCCACCGGGCAAGGCAGGTTCGCTTCATTAAAAACCTCAACAATTTTGGGTCGTTTGCACCTACCCCGGAGCATGCGCAAGTAGGGATTTTGCCTTGCAAGTAGGGATTTTGCCTTATGGTCGAGTGGCAACCCCGGAATCGCGGGGTTAACGACTGAAATGTGCTGAAGCTCTTGTCGTATCGTTCAGGAATGCGCGCGGGCGTCAGGAAATTGTCGGCATCGCGATCATCGGGTGATATTCGCTTTCCTGCCCGGGGCGCACTCATACAGGGGGGCGACAGTCGGATCGTGAAATCGTGATTCCCGACGCCTTGGCTGGGCGCACGTAGGGCTCGATAGTATTACCTGGAACTAATTGCCCTTTGCAAAAGCTTCAAACGCAGGATTCCCCCGCAGCACGAGGAGCTTCGGTTCCAGATAAAGTCCGCGCGGGGTCCATGAAGTTTCGGGCAGGAACCTCCGGAGCTCTGCAACTGCAGCGTTGAACTCGCCCGCATAACCAAGAATGCCGGCCCGAATGCGTCCATCCCGACTTGGCGTTACTCCATCCGTCTCGAACTGTCTCCACCTGCGAGCAGCTTCGATCGCACGCTCGCTTTCTGCTCGTGCTTCCGAGATACGGCCCGTCGCCGCGTATGCGTAAGCGAGATAACTCCTCATGTTGGCTTCGGTCGGTCCCGAAATATTCCGGCCTGCAAGCTTTGCAATGATCGAATCATGGTAGGCCTTTGCTTTTGCTGCATCGCCTTCACGCAAAAAGTAGTCGGCCTTGTTGTCGTAGTATGTCCGGACGCTGTCACGAAGTGTCTCGATACGAAGCTGCTCCGGCGTCATGCGAATGAACTTCATTCCCATATCGTGACCAGCATATACCATGTGAACGCGCAGCAGATTGCTGGGTGATGGTATGTAACGGAGCGCCTCCTCGAGAATCTGTCGCATCGTGGAGGTATCCCCCTGGTTTCTAGCGGACTGGGCGAGATCTGCCCATCCCCTTTCATCGGTGGGATCGAGCGACACTAAAGTGCGCGCGTGGAAATTCGCTTCGCTCCATTTTCGCTGAACCGCTGCGAATCCTCCTGCTTCAATGCGGATCTGCCGGAAGCGCGGGCTTAATCTTACGGCACGCGCCATTACAGCATTTGCGCTGTCGATCTTTCGGGCGCGGAGCAGATCCCACGCGTGTGCCGTGAGGAGATCCGGCTGGACTGTACCATTTTGGATGGCATCGGTGACAACTTTTACACCTTCTTCGCGATCACCCCCTCGGAACAACACCGCCGACCAGACGAGGATCGAGAAGGGGTTCTGTGGATCGAGCTCCCATGCACGCTTTGCGGTCTGGGTAGTAAGCCTTTGAGATGCCGTGTCACCGGAAACCTCAAAAGCACGATTCCCATATGCAGCAGAAAGGAACGCCCAGGCCTCAGCGAATTTCGGATCGAGAGATACCGCCCGCTTGAGCTCAAAGATCGCCTGATCGACTTCCCGAACCGAGAACGATGCGCGGGATGTATTCTCGAGAAGCGCCTTTCCCCGCTGATACGCATCGTACGCCTGGACATTCTGCGTCGGTCGCTCCGCAAGGTCACGCTTCTCATCAGCGCCGAGCGCAATCTGCAAGGCTCCTGCAACCTTCGTTGCGATCTCAGTCTGCGCCGAGAATGGATCGTCGGATGAAACGATCACCGGCTCGCCCGCCCATTTCGTCGTCGCATCGCTCGTGTTGACGAGCGTTGGCATTACCTGCGCACGCCAGCCCGATGTTCCGTTCGCCCATCTCACTACACCGGCCAAGACGTAGTGCACGCCGAGCTCGCTGCCGATCTGCTTCACGGGCTTGGTTGTTTTGCGATATGCGAGCGTGCTCCGCCGGTCGATCACGCTCACGCCCGACAATCCGGCGAGCTTTCCGTTCACCGCGTCAGTGAGTCCATCGACGAAGTAATCCTGCTCTGCAGGTCCCTGATTCTCGAATGGCAGAACTGCAAGCATGATGTTCGAGCTTCTGGCAGCGGTTAAACGAGTTTTCCAGAAAGCTATACCTCCGACGAGCAGGAGAATCGTTACTGCAGCAGCGACCAAGCCCTGCCAATGATTTTTCGAAAGCGGTGACAAACGGTCCGATGTAGTTGCGCCGATCTGCGACAGAATCTCGTCGGCAGATTGGGGCCGGTGATTCGGGTCTTTCTCGAGGCAGCGCATGATCACGTCCATGACTGCGCCCGGTACTGTGGAAGTGAGCTGTCGGAGTGACGGTGGCGTTTCCGACAGATGCGCTGCAAGGTATTGCTGGGGAGTTATCCTGTCGCTGAACGGATGCCGGCCCGCGAGCAACTCGTATGCGACGACTCCCCATGCGTAAAGATCCGCCCGATGGTCGATCTTCGGATCAGCAGCAGCCTGTTCGGGCGACATGTACGCCGGCGTCCCGATCGAAGTTCCGACGAGCGTGAGCGTGCCGCCGGGAGCCTCTGTTCGCGAAGCTGAAAGCGCTTTCGCAATCCCGAAGTCTACGACCACCGCGCTCCCGCTCGACAACAGAATATTCTCGGGCTTGATGTCACGGTGCACGACACCTTCGCCATGCGCATAACGCAGCGCTTTCGCAACGTCGCGCAGGATGCCAAGCGCGTCGTCAGCCGGAAGTGAGTTTTTGGTCATCGTAGCGCGCAGCGACTCTCCGCGCACGAACGGCATCGTATAGTAAGGAAGCCTGTTCGCAACACCAGCCGAAAGAACGGGCAGAACGTGCGGGTTCTGAAGCGCTGCCGCGAGCTTGATCTCACGCGTAAACCGCTCGGCCGACATTTCCGCGGCTAGATCCGGTGGAAGGACCTTGATGACGATGTCGCGGCCAAGTGATTCATCACGCGCGACAAACACCCGGGACATGCCGCCCCCGCCCAGCTCACGCTGAATGGTGTAGGCTGAGCCTAACGAGGACTGGAGCTGGTCACGAAACGTTGGTTCGGTCAAGCAGTGATATTGTTGAAGATGGACCGTACGAGCTGCGTATTCTACCGTGCGCCTGCCTACCGGAGTTGCCGGAGCGACATGATGTGTCTGTCACAACACACGGACCAGCCTATGTGATCTCCTGCCAATCTACCACGCTCTGCGCGCTCAATCATCTATCTCGGAGTGGATGTCCACAAGGAGTAGATCACATCGCGCTGCGCAATGACGCGCGTGCTTGCAGTGGCGACAATACACGAAGCGGCGGCGAGCAGGCGTTGCTCATCGTGCTGCCCCTGCCGGCCACTCGCCCCTGAGAAAGCCATCGACCGCCGCAAAGAATACCTGCGGTGCCTCGACGTGTGGGAAATGACCGATGCCTTTCAGCTCAAGAAGTCGCCCGTTCGGCATCACTGCGGCCCACTTGCGAGCACTTTCAATCGGCAGCGGATCAAGCTCACCGTGGAACAACAGCGTGGGTACGACAACCTTGCTAAGTGATGTCGTCCAGTCCCAATCACCGAGCGAGGCGAAGGTAAACCTGTCTACGCTCCGCTTGTTTCTGAGGGATTCCGGTGACCCCGCGCACACGTCACCCTTCATGCGTCTCGCTGCTTCGCTGTCGCCGAAGAACGGCGTGAACCAACAGCTGGTAGTATTCCTCGCACGCCGCCCTATCATCTGGCCTTGCTGCGCGAATTGCCGATAGCTCTGTCATGCGACGGCGGGTCGTACTGTCGCGGGCGGCGGCCATAGCCTGGAAGGCGCCTACCAGCCCGCTTCGCTCCGGCGGTATGGCGCCGACAAGAATCATGCGACGCACGCGCTCTGGATACTGCATCGCATATAGAGCAGCTGGAGCAGCTCCCCACGAATGTCCAAGGAGTGTGAGCTGGTTCAGACCGAGATGCTTGCGGATCGCTTCAAGATCTTCGACGTAGCGTTGCACCGCGAGCGCCGTGGAATCGATCACGAGCGTGGAGCGGCCTATGCCGCGCTGATCATACACGAACAGGGAATGAGTGCTCGCCAGGGGTGCAAGATCGTCGGCGAGGTAGTCGCTGGTGAACCCGGGACCACCGTGAATGAGCACGACGGGATCCCTCCCGCTCCCCATAAGACGGTACTGAAGCTTCACCCCATTGTCGGCATCAACAACACCGACCTCGCCCCGTACTTGCGCATATGTGCATGAGAAAGAAAGGGTACTGATCACCGTTACTATTAAGAACGATACCACTCGTGATGCTTTGCCCATTGTTGGCACCTCTGGTTTTGCCCGCCGAGGGCGGCCTTGCGCAGACGATATACACGCCTCGCGCAGTCAACCAGAGGGCGCTGACAGTTTCAGCTTTTAATCGCGCAAACAAAGGCGAAGGGAAGTCCTCTCGACCAGTCCCAACGCATCACGTAAGCCTATAAGCCACTACAACTTACGAGCTGCCAAAATCGTTGATTTTCTCCTCCTCAAGTACTATATTGAAGGCTGCTTGTGGTGGAGGGATTTCCGACCTCCGCCGCCGCCTCCAAAACAGTAGTGTAAACCGGACTTAATGACCGCCCCCAACAACCGTGAGCGCATCCTCCCGCGTCTCATCCACGAAGAAGTAAAAGAATCGTTCATCAACTACTCGATGAGCGTCATCGTCTCCCGCGCTCTCCCCGATGTGCGCGATGGACTGAAGCCGGTGCACCGCCGCGTCCTCTACGCCATGAACGAGCTCGGACTCGTCCCCGGCCGCCCCTATAAAAAGTCAGCCACCGTCGTCGGCGACGTCCTCGGCAAGTACCACCCGCACGGCGACAGCTCCGTGTACGACGCGCTCGTCCGCATGGTGCAGGACTTCTCGCTCCGCTACCCGCTCGTCGACGGCCAGGGAAATTTCGGATCCGTCGACGGCGATCCCGCCGCCGCTTACCGCTACACCGAAGCGCGCCTCACCCGCATCGCCATGGAGCTGCTCGCCGACATCGACAAGAACACCGTCGATTTCGCGCCCAACTTCGATGACCGGCTCATGGAGCCAAAGGTCATGCCCTCGGGCATACCCAATCTCCTCGTCAATGGATCGTCCGGCATCGCCGTCGGCATGGCGACCAACATCCCGCCGCACAACCTCAAGGAAGTTGTTGGCGCACTCACAGCGCTGATCGACAATCCCGAGATCACCCCCGGCGAGATCAGGAAGTTCATCAAAGGCCCCGACTTCCCGACCGGCGGCTACATCTACGGCCGCGCCGGCATTCGCGATTACCAGGAAACCGGACGCGGACGCATCGTCATGCGCGCACGCGCCGTGATCGAGGAAAAGGAATCGTCGAACAAGTCGCAGATCGTCGTCACCGAGCTGCCGTACCAGGTGAACAAGGCGAAGCTCATCATCGACATGGTCGACCTCGTCAAGGAAGCAAAGCTCGAAGGCATCTCGGCCCTCCGCGACGAATCCGACAAGGACGGCATGCGTATCGTCATCGAGCTCAAGCGCGACGCGATTCCGCGGGTGGTCCTGAACCAGCTCTACAAGCACACGGTGATGCAA
Organism: Gemmatimonadaceae bacterium; assembly: GCA_035575795.1. Lineage (GTDB taxonomy): Bacteria > Gemmatimonadota > Gemmatimonadetes > Gemmatimonadales > Gemmatimonadaceae > UBA4720. The sequence goes on along the minus strand of DATLXE010000049.1, from coordinate 2,167 downwards.
TCCACGTTCGGCGTCATCATGCTCGCGCTCGTGCCCGACGTGAACACGACGCAGCTCGTGCCGAAGATCATGGCGCTCCGCGAAGTGCTCGACCACTACATCCTGCACCGGCACACCGTTGTCGTACGCCGCACGCAGTTCGAGCTCGACAAGGCGAATGAACGGGAGCACATCCTCGAAGGCCTCAAGATCGCGGTCGACAACATTGACGCGGTCATCAAGCTCATTCGTGCCGCTGACGACACGCCGACGGCGAGCGCGCAGCTACAGAAAAGGTTCAAGCTCAGCGAGCGGCAGGCCGAGGCGATTCTCAACATGCGCCTCGCCAAGCTCACCGGCCTGGAGATCGACAAGCTCGAAGCCGAGCTCAAGGAAGTGCGCGCGTTCATCAAGGACATGCAGGGCATCCTCGCGTCGAAGCCCCGCCGCATGAAGATCGTCCGCGACGAGCTGGAGGAAATCGCCCAGCGTTTCGGCGACGAGCGCCGGTCGGAGATCATCAGCGACGAGGGTGAGTTCACGATCGAGGACCTGATCGCCGAAGAGGATATGGTCATCACCATCTCCCACACCGGCTACATCAAGCGCACCTCGGTCTCGACATACCGCAAGCAGCGCCGCGGTGGACGCGGCCTCTCCGGACAGGGGCTGAAGGACGAGGACTTCATCGAGCGCCTCTTCATCGGCTCGACCCACGACTACATCCTCTGCTTCACCGACGACGGCCGCTGCTTCTGGCTCAAGGTGCACGAAATACCGCAGGCGGGGCGCGCCGCCAAGGGTAAGCCAATTGTCAACCTGATCAACGTCTCACCCGAGACGCAGATCAAGACAGTGGTCCCCGTGCGCGAGTTCACGGACACGCAGTTCCTGCTCTTCTGCACCAAGAACGGAACCGTGAAGAAGAGCGCACTCTCCCAGTACTCGAACGTTCGCCAGACCGGCATCAAGGCGATCAAGATCGACAAGGACGACGAGCTCATCGACGTGCAGGTGACGAGCGGCTCGAACGACATCGTCCTCGCCACCAGGCATGGACTGTCGGTGCGCTTCCACGAGATGGACGTGCGCGAGATGGGCCGCGACACCACCGGGGTAAAGGGCGTCGAGCTACGCTCCGGAGACTCCGTGATCGGCATGGTCGTCATCAAGCGTGACGCCACTCTTCTCGTCGTCACCGAGCGCGGCCTCGGCAAGTGCTCCAACATCGACGACTACCGCGTGCAGCGGCGCGGCGGAAAAGGTATAATTACCGTCAATCGCACCGAGAAAACGGGCGACGTCGTCGCGCTCATGGAAGTGCTGCCCGCAGACGAGATCATGCTCATTACCAAGCAGGGCGTAATCATCCGTTCCTCGGTGTCGCAGGTGCGGGTCACGGGTCGTATCGCGCAGGGCGTCAAGCTCGTCAATCTCGATGAGGGCGACCTCGTTACCGCCGTTGCCCGCGTGGTGCCCGAAGAAGAGGGCGAAGTTGGTGTTGATGAAACGGCTTCCGCGGCTGAACAGGCGGAAGTGGAGGCGTTGACAGAAGAGTGAACGAAAGCAAGACCGCTGTCCCGATGACCGCCGAAGAGCTCGAAGCCATGCGCGCCACGCTCCGCAAAGCGGAAGCGGAAGTGCAGCGCCTGCTCGACGAAGCCGAAGGACGCGGGCACCTCATCGACATTCTGCACGAGGTGATGGGCACGCTTTCAACGGGTGAGCTGTTCCACATGCTCGCGCGCCGTCTCGCCCGGGCTCTCAATCTGAGCCATTCCTCGATCATCTTTGCCCGCCCCGGCGACACCCACGGTACCGTCGCCTCGGCGCACGAAAATCCGCAGCTGGAGAACCTTCCGGTCGATCTGGATCGGTATCCGGAAGTTGCCGCCGCGCTCGAGCAGCAGCAGCCGGTTCTGATTCCGGATATCTGGAAATCAGACGAGTACAAGGTACTGCGCGAGCAGTGGCAGCAGGATGGAGCGGTGATATCCGTGCGTTCCGTCCTTGCGCTGCCGTTCAGCCTCGACAAGAACCGCATGGGCGTTTTCCTGCTGCGGCGCACCTCCGACAAGGCTGAATTCAATCAGGCCGATGTGAGTTTCGCACAGACGGTGATCGCCAGCGCAATGTCCGCCATGCAGAGGGCGCATGTGGTCGAGATGACGCGTGCCGACAACGTCCG
>DATLXE010000048.1:0-11734 GCA_035575795.1 Gemmatimonadaceae bacterium | reverse complement strand
CCGCTCGAGCACCAGCTGCCGGTCGACGATCTTCTCACGGTGACGGATGATGCTGCGATCGGTCGCCCCGCCCAGCTCGGCGATGTGCTTCTCGAAATAGTCCTTGTGTCTCCTCAGCCGTTCGTTGACATCGATGTCCAGAGTCGAGGTCGCGCCAAGCCTCAGCCGCACGCGGGACGTCGCGTAGCCACCGAGCAGCCCGAGATTGCGCAGCGGGCGCCGCAGCGCCGAGCCGACTTCCTTGAGCGCCTCGGCCGGCGCCTGCACGCCATTCAGCGCGATGAACAGCCGCAGCACCTCGTTCGCACCCTCGAAAATCCGATTGATACGCGAATCGCGAAGGATTCTCTCGTATGGATACGGCTTCACGAAGCCACGTCCGCCGGCGAGCTGCACCATGTCGTCGGCAGCGCGCCACACCAATTCGCTGGCGAAGACCTTGGCGCACGCTGCCTCGAGCGAGTAGTCGTTGTCGCCGCGCTCGATCAGCGACGCGAGAATGCCGAGCATCGCGTCCGATGCGTAGATGTCGCATGCGAGACGAGACAGCTTCCGCTGCGTGATCTCGAAATCCGCCAGCGGATGACCGAACTGCACCCGCTCCTCGGCGTACCTCGCCATATTGTGCAGCGTCTTCTTGGCGCCGCCCGTGCAACCGGCGGCGAGGGTAAGGCGTCCGGCGTTCAGCACGTGCACCGCGACGCTGAAGCCGCGACCGACGCTGCCCAGCAGATGGTCCGCAGGCACGGAGAGGTCTTCGTAGCTGAGCTCGGCCTGGGTCGATCCCCGGATGCCGAGCTTGCGCACGGTGCCGACGACGCGAAAGCCCGGCATGTCGGGCCGGACGAGAAACGCCGTCAGCCTCGGCACGCTTTCGCCACGGCGTTCGACGTTGGCCTGCGCGAACGTCGCGATCACTCCGGCGCGGTGACCGTTGCCGATCCAGATCTTGCGTCCATTGAGCGTCCACGATCCATCCGGCTGCACCGTTGCCGTCGCGCGCATGTTCTGGGCATCCGAGCCGACCTCCGGTTCCGTCAACGCGTATGCGGCAAGGAAATCACCGCGCGCGAGTGGCGGAAGGTAGCGCTCCTTCTGGGCGTCGTTCCCGTGAAGCACGATTGCCTTGGCGCCGAGCCCGCAGTGCACGCCGACGAGCACCGCGAGCGATGCATCGATGGTGGAAAGCGTCGCGAACACTCTGGCATACGCCGCGGAAGAGAGCTCGAGACCGCCGTACTTTCTCGGGATCGTAAGCGCGAGCATGCCCATTCGCGCGAGCTCGGCGATCACCTCATCGCCAATCGTCTCCTCGTCATCGAACTTCGCCGAGTCGATGAGATTTCCATCGAGCTCGCGCAGGCGCCTGATGATCTTTCGCACCGTCCGCGCTTCATCAGCGTCATGAAGGTCGAGACGCTTCGGGTAGGGAAAGAGAAGCGAGTCGTGAACTACTCCCGCGAACATTCCGCGGGTGAAGCTCGGCTGCGGCGCCGCCAACCGATCAGGCCCGTCCATCCACGCTCCTAGTTCGTTGTCACCGCTCTCGCCGCGGCCAGAAGCTGCGCGGCAAGACCAGACGGCTCGGTAACGGGAGCGTCACACGTGTAACCGCGGCAGACGTAGGCTGCGGGCTTTCCCCCAATTATCGGACGACTGTCCAGCAACCGCACCTCACCTGCGCCAGATCCGGGTCCCGCGGCGAGCACGAGCGAGGGAACGTACTCAGTAGCGACTACCTGCTCCAGTGCCTGGAACGCCGCATCGTCACGCGCGCCAACCAACGCCACTTCGATGGCGCCGTGCACTGCCATGTCGGCGGCGCCGAGCATGTGTCCGAAGGCCGACGGATATTTGGTGATCGGTTCCGCGAGCGCCTCGAGTACGAACGCAGCTCGCCTCCGCAGCTCGCTGTCCTGCTGCAGCTCGGCGAGCTGGAGGAGGAGGTCGACAGCCAGCGATGTCCCGGATGGCGTGGCGTTGTCGGTCACGTCGCGCGGGCGGGTAATGAGCTGCTCCGCGTCGCGCGCCGTATCGAAGAAGGAGCCAGCGTGGTTATCCCAGAATAGGTCGATCATTCGGTCGGCAACCTGGCGGGCCCGCTTCACCCAGCTGTCGTCGTATGTCAGCTCGTAAACGGAAAGGAATCCGAGGCCGACGGCCGCCTGGTCCTCCAGAAAGCCGAGTATTCGGGTGACGCCTTCCTTGTGCGAGCGCATCACTCTTCCTTCCTGAACCATCTCCCGCCAGAGAAACTCGCCGTTGGCCAGTGCGAGCGCCTCGATGTCGCTGTTCCCGAATGCGCGCGCCGTGGCGGACAAGCCGCGGAGCATCAGACCGTTCCAGGCAGCGATGATTTTTTCGTCGCGACCAGGCCACACCCGCGCGGAGCGCACGGCGTAAAGCTTCGATTTCGCGCCCTCCAGGAGGACGGTGAGATCCTCGAGCGGTATTCCCGCCCGGGACGCGCCCATCCGCGGGTCGGCGCCAACGAAGAGGATGTTCTTCCCCTCGAAGTTTCCCGCGCGCGCCACGCCGTAGTAGGCCTTGAAGACTTTGCTGTCGTCGCCCAGCACGGAGTCGAGCTCTTCCTCGGTCCAGACGTAGAACTTTCCCTCATGCCCCTCGCTGTCCGCGTCGAGGGAGGAGTAGAAGCCGCCCGCGGGCGAGGTCATCTCACGACGCAGCCAGGTCACAGTCTCCTCGGTCACGCGACGTACCTCGGCGTCCTTTGTCGCCTGCCAGAGATGCGCCCCAAGCCGGACGAGCAGCGCGTTGTCGTACAACATTTTCTCGAAGTGAGGCACGAGCCAGACGGCATCGACGGCGTAACGCGAAAAGCCGCCCCCGACCTGATCGTAAATGCCGCCCCGCGCCATCTTCCTGAACGAATCCAGCACCATCTCGAGCGCGTAGGCGGTTCCGGACCGTTTCCAGTAGCGCAACAGAAAGTCGAGCGACATCGTCGCGGGGAATTTTGGCGCGCCGCCGAAGCCGCCGTTCCGCGCATCGTATCGCTGCGCTGAGCCGCGATATGCGAGCTCCAGCGTTTGTGGCGAGAGCGTGCCGGTGGAGCGCGACCTTGTGAGATTGTCGGCGTAGATCTGCCGGATCTGCACCGCGCTCTTCTCGACGCCATCCTTCCGCTGGCTGTATGCGTCGGCCACCGACTGCAGCACCTTCGTGAACGAAGGCATCCCCTGCCGCTCGTCCGGTGGAAAATACGTCCCGCCGTAAAAGGGGCTACCATCCGGCATCAGGAACATCGTCATCGGCCATCCGCCGTGGCCCGTCATTGCCTGCACCGCCTGCATATAAATGCCATCGATGTCGGGACGCTCCTCGCGATCGACCTTGATGTTTATGAAGTGCTCGTTCATCACGCCCGCGGTGGCTTCGTCCTCGAAAGACTCGTGCGCCATCACGTGACACCAGTGGCAGGCGGCGTAGCCAATGCTGAGCAGGATCGGCTTGTTCTCAGCGCGGGATTTCTCCAGCGCTTCGGGTCCCCACGGGTACCAGTCCACGGGATTGTTGGCGTGCTGGAGCAGGTAGGGACTGGTTTCGTTGGCGAGGCGGTTTGCCATGGGTAGAAAGAACGCAACCTGTGCGCCGCGGTTGTGTGATCGGCGGTGCGGGGATAACTCTACCCGCATGACGCTTCTTCTCGTCGCCCTGGGCGGTGCCGGCGGCTCGCTTCTTCGCTACCTGCTCGGCGGGGCGGTGCAGCGAGCCAGTGGAACCGGCTTCCCGATTGGCACCCTGTTCGTCAACGTCGCGGGCTGCTTCCTGGCGGGGGTGCTCGTGCGGCACTTCATGAACATTGAAGGGTCCGCCCACCTGCGCACCGCGCTGCTGGTCGGGTTCTGCGGCGGCTTCACGACGTTCTCGACCTTCAGCGTCGAAACCGTCGGCCTGATCGAGGGCGGGGAGTACGGCCGTGCCGCTGCGTACTCGCTGCTCAGCTTCAGCCTCTGCTTAGGCGCGACTTTCGCTGGAGTCGCGATGCTTGCACGACCGATCACCGTCCGCTGATGTCCGCAACCTCAACGACAGAAATGACCAAACACGACTCGAAGGACCTGGAGAAGTTTCTCACCGACAACGACGCGCGCATTCGCGACGAGCTGTTCGAGTTCCTTCGCATACCGAGCGTAAGCGCCAAGTCCGACCACAACGCCGACACGGCGAAGGCAGCCGACTGGGTAAAGGCATCGCTCGACCGCATCGGAGTTCCGGCGAAGATACACAAGACGGAAGGCCATCCGGTTGTCGTGGGCGAATGGCGGAATGCACCGGGCGCGCCAACGGTGTTGATCTACGGCCACTACGATGTGCAGCCGGTGGAGCCGCTAGACCTCTGGACATCGCCGCCATTCGAGCCGACGGTGCGCGACGGAAAGATCTACGCGCGCGGGTCCGTTGACGACAAAGGACAGCTCTTTCTCCACATCAAGGCGCTCGAGGCCCACCTTGCGGTGCGCAAGAAGCTTCCGCTCAATATCATCGTGCTATTCGAGGGCGAGGAGGAGATCGGCAGCGAACACCTCTCCCCGTTCGTCGAGAAGCAGAAGAAGCTGCTTGCCGCGGATGGCGTCGTCATCTCCGACTCGGCGATGTTCGCGCCGGGCCAGCCGTCGATTCTCTCATCGCTCCGCGGCCTCGCTTATTTCGAGATTCACGTCGAGGGATCGACGGGGGACCTTCACTCGGGCAGTTACGGTGGTGCGGTCGTGAATCCGGCAGCCGCACTCGCCCGCATCATCTCCACCCTCCACGACAGCGACGGCCATATCGCCATCGCCGGCTTCTACGACAAGGTCCGCGAGTGGGACACGAAGGTACGCGAGCAGATGCGCTCGCTGCCCTTCGACGACGCGACGCTGATTCACGAAACCGGAGTCAGCGCGCTCGGCGGCGAAAAGGGATACACGACGCTCGAGAGGTTGTGGACGAGACCCACCTGCGAGGTGAACGGCTTGCTCAGCGGCTGGACGGGGGAAGGAGCGAAGACCGTGCTTCCGGCAAAGGCGATGGCGAAGGTGAGCTGCCGGCTTGTGCCCGATCAGGACCCAGCGGACATCGAGAAGCTGATGAAGGCGCACGTCGCCAAAGTGGCACCCAAGGGCGTCAAGGCAACAGTGAAGCACCTGCACGGCGGCAAGCCGTGGCGCGCCGAGTTGAGCGGACCGCTGTTCGACGCCGCGCGCGCGGCGCTCAAGTCGGCGTTCGGAAAGGAGCCCGTTATTGTTGGCGAGGGTGGCTCGATCCCGGTCGTAGGGGATTTTGCGCGGATACTTGGCGCGCCGGTTCTGCTTGTTGGATTCGGGCTACCGGGCGAGAACGCGCACGCGCCGAACGAGTGGATGAGCGAGGAGAACTTTCGGAGGGGGATGGTGGCGATGGCGGCATTGTGGGACGAGTACGCGGCGGTGGGCTCAAAGTGAACTGCAGCTGAACGCGTTCAGTTGGACCTAAAACCGCCACTCCCGAATCAGGAAAAGCCCGAGCACACTCGTAGTAGCGACATCCTGGTCGCGGGAAAGCGTCGGCTCACGCAACAGGTAGCGCGTCTCCAGCCCGGTCTCGAGCCGGTAGCCCCGCAATCCCCCGAAGCGGTGAGTCAGCTGCAATCCCGGGCGAACCAGCGCCGCAGGGTCCAGCTGCGACTGCACCGCGACGAAGGTGTGGGACTTGATGTACTTCCCGAACTCGAACTGGGTCGCGCGCAGGAAGCTTCCGACGTCCGTTTGTACGTCGGCGGGCGTGATCGTAAACACATCCGCGCCGAGTGAGCGTGCCGCCTCACCGGCGAACTGGTCAGCCATGACTCCGAGCGCGACACCGGCCAGCTGGCGGCTGGCGAGCGCCGCGCCCGCGCCGACGACGTTGTCGCCGCCGCTGCCGTTGGTGAGTCCCGACCCCTCGAGTTGCACGAGCGAGGACGATGAGCGACCGAACGCCAGATAGCTGAGCAGGTCGCTCTGCGGAATCGGCGGCTGCGCATCGCTCTCCAGCGAGATGTTGGGCGTGCGCAGCGTGCCACCGATCAGAATGCGGATGTTGATCGCCTCGCGGGCGGGCTGCCGTACCTCGTACTCGCCCGTCACCTGGAGCGTCGGATTCAGCTCCTGCGAATTGATGAACGTCGCCGAGCCCCGCTTGATGTTGAAGCGCCTCGTCAGAAAACGGTACTCGCCGCGCTCGCTGAGCAGCACGCCGTCGAGCACGATCGACCGCTTCGCCCGGTTGACGTGAATGCCAAGGTCGCCGTCGCTGTACACCTCGACATTCGCCTCGCGCGATCTCACGAACACATCGCGATCGACGCGCAGGTTCACATCCATCCGCAGGTTGCCGAACAGCGGCGATGAACTCGGGAAGACCTCCCGGTTGGCCATGACCGACGTATCCATGACGCTGAACAGCGCCGGATCACCCGCGCCGATGAGGTTCTTGTTGTCCGACGGCGGGATGTAGACGACGCCCTCGCGGATGCGGATCGCGCCCGTCACGTGGGGATCGCTGAACGGACCGACCATCGCGAGGTCGGCACTGGCGCGGATCTGGCCGCGATCGCTGTCGAGAACCTGCGCGTTGTTCGCCTGGAACTTCAGGTCGAACGATGGCTTGTCGAGTGAGGCGACCCCAATTCCGCCATAAAGGGCGAGCCGCCCCTTGCTGTTGCCGGTGATCGAATCGATGACGATCGTGTCGCCCAGCATGCGGATCGATGCCTCGATCCCACGAAGGGTGATGCCCGCCGGGATGATCTTCGCCGAACCCTCGCGTAATGCGAACTGCCCATTGAGCCGCGGCTTGTTTACTGTGCCGGCGACGCGGAAGGAGCCACTCGCGCGGCCGCGAATGTTCGTCGCGTACCGGCTCACGTTTGGCACCAGGTCGAGGGGCAGGCTGTCGGCGTTGATGTTGAGCGCGATCTCGCGATTGGTCGGAAAGCGCGACCCCGTCACACCCTTCAAGGCGAGATTGATCGGGATCGTTCCCTCGGCCAACAGGAACGGCAACTTCCCCTCGCGCATCGCATCCGCCCGGCCCGTAAGCGTCTGGTTGGCGTATTCGACGTTGCCGTGCACCTCGGGGACTAACGTGCCGTTGTACGTCAGGTTCGTTGCGCCGAACACTCCCTTGAACCGCGGATCCTCTAGTGTGCCGGTGGCGCGCACATTGAAGGAGACGAGCCCCTTTGCATCGATGCCGCTCTGCGTCAGCGCAATGACATCCGCCACGTTGAGGTTCTCGACGGCGAGATCGAGGTTGGCGTTGCCCTGCTTCGGCAGAAGACCGTTGATGTAAATACGCCCGTTCGACGAATTGCGCAGCTCGAGATTGTCGACATCGACGCCGGCCTCTCCCCAGTGCAGGGCAGCGACACGCGTACTCGCCCAGACGGTGGTGTCGAACCGGAGCTTGAGGTCGTTCAGCCGGAGCTCGCTACGCACCTTGTTGAGCGTGAACTGAGCGTTCGCGGCGTAGTTGCGCTCGTTGTCCTGGTGCACGACTATCTCCGCCGTCCCGGCCGGTTTCTGATAGCCTACCTTCACGCCGACGCTATCGAGATCGAAGCCAAGCGCCCGCACCGAGCGTCCGGTCGCGCTCACCCGGACGCGCGACTGCGGCGTGCGCGCGTTGATCCAGTCGTAATCCGATGCGAACGCGCCGACGGTGCTTCCCCGGGCGACAATGTTCTCCCCGGATGCGGTACCGTTCAGGCTGAAGCTCCGGATGTTGCCGGTAGCGACTCCGTCCGCGCGAGCCGAGCCTGATACCTCGTTGATCCGCACGACAGCGGGAGTGTCGACCACGATCGGCGGCATCCGCTGGCCGGTGACCGCGCGCTCCACTTCGGTCGCAAGGGCGATTCGGATCGAGTCAGCGCGAGCGCGCGCGACGCGCCGGGCGAGAATGCCTGGCCGGGGAGGCATGTTCCCGGTGTCGGGCGAGATGAGGCTCGCAATGCGCGACAGCGAATCAATGGCGACGTGATAGGTCAGCGTGCCGGTCCGTCCCGGCGCGAGGCCGAAAGACCCCTTCGCCTCGATGATCCCCTCTGGCAGCTCGACGGCAAGAGTGTCGAAGCGCGCGACCCCGTTCGCGATGGCGACGCGCACGTTGGCGCGGTCGATCGCGACGGTGTCGAAGGACGATGCGCTGACGCTCCCGACGATCGAGGCCTGCATTGTCGCCGGGTCGAAGCCACGACCCCGCGCCGTTGCTACTGCAGTCACCGATGTGCGTGGCGCCTTCGCGATGAGCGCGTTGGCGTTGAACAGACGCGACTGCAGGCTCACATCGTAGCCCTTCTGCCTGCTGGCGAGGTCGAGCGTGCCCTGCACGTCGAGGAAGCCACCGTCGCTGAACGTGAGGGCATAATTCACCGCGAGATTTCTCAGCGGGCCCTTCAGGCGCACTGGACCCGTCGCTGTGCCGCGGAGTCCGACACCGGGCATGAACTGGCCCACCGTGGCGAGAGACAGCGGCCGCATCTGCGCGTCGATGTCCAGCCAGCCGAGTCCGTCCATCCGGAACGCCGCGCGCCCGACGGCCCGCGAGCGCGCGCCCCGCTCGACATGCGTTACATCGCCGCGTGCCATCATCGTCGTGGCGGTGGATCCGTTGAGGACGGCGGTTCCGCTGAGCGTGCCCCCGAGCGGGAGGTCGCGCGAGAACGCTTCGGCAAGACCCATGTTGAGCGGCATCATGCGCACCCGCAGGTCGCGCGCGTTGAACACGCCCTTGTCGAGACCGAGAACTCCTACCGCCGCGACTCTGCTCCGGCCAGAGGCGCGATCATCGATGGTCAGGTCGCCATCGACGAGCAGCGAATGCTGGCCGCCGTCGAACTTCGCCCTGCCCGCCAGCAATCCCGAGAAGGGTAGCTTGATAGCAGGGATAAGGCGCTCGAGCAGCCGCGTATCGAGAGTATTGAAGCGAAGGTTGGCGTTGCGGTACGCCAATGTGTCGGTGGCCGTAACCTCGATCTGTCCGGCGATGTACGACCCCTCGAGCCGCACATCCATGTTCGTCGCCTGGTACACCTTCTTGTCGCCGATCCAGTGCATGCCGAAGTCGAGCTTGCCCGATCCGCGTTGCGGAAGGCTCGTGACCGCCCAGCGCAGGTCCGCGGGCGACACCGGATCGCCGTGCAGCTGGAGGCGTAGATCGCCCCCATTGATTGAGTAGCGGCCATCGCCTGACATTCTCGTTCCCGGTAGCGCGGCGCGCGCCCCCTTCCACCAGAGCGAATCGCCCGTGAACTCAAAGGTTCCCGTGAGTCCCCTGACATCGGCGACAGGAGGGCGGAAGGGCTGGGCGATCATCTTTAGAGCCGCAACTTCTATCAGCTTGTTCTTGTACGCGGGATCTTCGAGACGGACCAGCGGCAGAAGCGCGTTGATTCGATGGAACGACGAGATCTTCTGGTAGCCGCCGGCAACCTTTCTCAGCTCGAGCCGACCGTCGGGGCCGAGCGAGCCACGCAGGGCTTGCTCGCGGGTCGCGCCAGTGAGTTTGTCGTCCGGCTGCCAGGGGGTACGCACAGTGATGTCACCGTCGAGAATCGTGACGTTGCTGAAGCGAATCCACGTTCCCCATCCCGTCTTGCGAATTCCCTCTTTGGTGACGGTATCGCGGGGAAAGATCCGGTCGTAGTTCCACTTTCCGCCGGGCTGCTTGTCGATGACGATGATCGGCCGAACCAGCCGCACCTCGTGGAGCTCGATCCGCTTGCCGCGCAGAGTGCTGAGATTGTAGCGCGTCCAGATCTCGTCGGCCCTCAACAGCGGAGCGTGCGCGCTGTCGGTGATGATCACATCGTGTGCGGTGATTCCGTCGAGCAAGTTGCCGCTGAGGCGCCCGATGGTGACGAGGCCGTGGCTGTTGTCCTGGAGGAGCGCGACGACGCGCTTGCGGACCTGATCGCGGCCCCAGTCGGTGTTGGTATACAGGTAAGCGACGCCCGCTGCGAGCAAGGCGACGATGCCGAGCACCACCAGCAGGCGCAGCAGCCTGTTACTACGCATCAGAAGGCTTCGCCGATGGACAGGTGGAGAACCATCCGGTTGAGGATGCCACCAAGTCCTCCCCTGGAGGGCGAGTAGGTTCGGCGCTGCTGAAGTGTGACGAGCGTTCGCTGTCCATTGGAGAGATCTTCGGTGACGACGGGGAGCGACTCGGTGGTGCCTGGATTGATACCGATGTCAGCGCGAATCGGTCCGACCGGCGAGCGGTAACGAACGCCGAATCCGGGTGTAATTGCCGTGCGGCGCCGGGGCAGGGACGAGTTGATTTTCTGGCTGACCATTCCGGCGTCGATGAAGGCGGCACCGGTCAGATCGCGCCACACCGGGAACCGCACCTCGGCGCTGCCCTCGAGCACGAGATTTCCGCCGAGCGGTCGCGGCTCGAAGTCGCGGTCTTCGAGCCGTGCGGCGCTGGGGTTACAGCTCGTCACCGACGTGCCCGACACGCAGGCGGCGTTGGTGGAATCGACCTGCTGAAGCTTCTTGAGCGGAATCGTCAGCACGCGCGGACCGAGCTGATTCTCTCCGAACCCACGCACCGAGTGCGAGCCGCCCGCGTAGAAGCGCTTGCGCGGGTGCAGGATGGTCCCGCCGAGGGCATCGACGCCAACCGCCTGAGCCGTGCTGCCGCGCCCCTGTACCCAGCCGGCCCGAAGGTGCCCCGCGATCGCGCCGCGCTTCCGGATCTGCCTGAACACAGCGCCGTCAACCGTCGCCCGATTGTACCGGAAATCCGACACCGTCACAGCCGACGCATGCTCGGCGCTGGCGTTGGCGCGGAAGCCGCGGTTGGGTGAGAACGGATCGTTGGTGCGGTCAACCGACGCGGTCAGCGTGAACGGTGAGAGCTTCTGATTCTGCCGCAACGCATTCAGTGTTGGGCGGTCGCACACGCCGTAGTTGATGCAGAAGTAGACGTCGCCCGCGTCTACCTTGCTGATCTCGAAGCGGTAGTTGGCACTGACCGGGGCGCGGTCGGCCACCTCACGCGTGAACGTCGCGCTCGTTCCGTATCCCCGGTCCACGTAGATGCCGGGCGCGCTGCGGCGATGCGTAAAGAGGCTGAGCGCGAGCTCATTGCGCGCGGAGCCGAACCAGGGCTGGCGAAGGTCGATGCTGGCGGTGTAAGTCGGCGCGAAGTAGCGCGCACGGTCGCTGTTCCTGATTTCAGCGACGTTCCTGAAAGGCCCGCGGCCGTTGAGGGAGCCGGCGAACAGGTTTCCGACCGCTGCCTGGACGTCGAGCTGGCGGGCGCCGCCGCTGAAGTTGTAGTGCGAGAAGCGCCCCTCGACCTGGAAGAAATCGACGGTGTTGAAGCCCGCGCTGAGCCGCGCCTCGCGCGGTGGAGATTCCTGCAGCGTGAGCACGATGATCTTCGCCGAGTCGGGCGTCGATATGTCGATGGGCGGACGGAGCTCGATGGCGGCGCGGCGAAACAGGTTCGAAGAGTAGAGCGCGCGTTGGCTTCGCAGCAGGTCCGAGCGGCGGAAGATATCGCCTTCGCTGAACGTCAGCGACCTGCGGATGGTTCGGTCGCTCACGCCCTTGTTGCCGCTGATGACGATGTCCTCGACCGTCGTCAGGTAGCGCGGGTCCATGCGCAGTGTCACGACCGCGGTGCGCGCCGCCGGGTCGATCACGATGGACGTGTCGACCTGTGCGTCCGCATATCCCTTCTCCCACAGGCTCTG
>DATLXE010000047.1:0-5118 GCA_035575795.1 Gemmatimonadaceae bacterium | reverse complement strand
AAGGTAGCGCAATCCGATTGGGTGCACATTTCGATTACAGTTTCCGTTGCGCTCCCCCGCTTCCACAACAGGAATCCAGTCGGGTCGTAGTAGCCGCCCTGTGAGGCCCACCCCACTGCATTGCCTGCGTCGTCGATTCCCGTTGCCTCTCCGGACGTGATCGGCAAGGGCAGCTTCAATTCCTCGAAGACTCCGGCGCTGTTCCACCGGCCGGGCTTGGACACGACTGCGGAACCGCTAGCCACGAGAATTGATCCGGCTACGTCTCCTGCGCTGTTGATGGACTTAGCGTTGTTCCCGACAGCTCCAGGAGGCACTGGTATTTCCCTCATTCCGCCGGCAGCACTCCATCGGAACGCGCGCGGTGGACCGGCTTGGAAGTAGCAGGTTCCTACAACTACTTCGGCATCATTGATTCCCCAGGCAAAGCAATTTCGAGAGCCGGGGAGCAACCCCAGGCCGATCGGCGTCCCACGCGCGCGCGACCAGATGAATAGGCGGCCCTGTTGGTCCGTCCCGTACGCAGCCCCGACGACCGTTCCGGCACCGTTGATTGCCGCTGGAATGCTTACCGTCGCGCCCGGCAACGGGGGGATCGTAGTGAAGCCTTCAGTCTCCGACCACAGGAACGCGATCGGCGTTAACGTCGGAGGGGCCGGCGGGACCGGTCCGGTCCCCGTGAGAGGCATAAAACCTGATTTGCCGTCGAGCTTGGCGGAAATCGTAACCGGGCCGATGCCCTTTCCGTCCACTCTGGCAGTGAGATTCCCCGTTGAGGTGACGACCGCGACGGCGGCATTGCTGGTGCCCCATTCGACCGCCCGGTCTACGATCAGGGAACCGTCCTGCGCAAAAACTGTGGCCGTCACTGGAAATGCACCGCCGATCACGGTGAGGCTCGATGCGGCCCTAACCTCGATCCGCATGACAACCTGCGGCGTCGCTACTGGATTGGAGTCCCCGCAGGCGAGGAAAAAGACGGGCGTGACTCCGAACACAAGCAAACGTGACCAGCTCGGCATCGCTCACTCCTTGAACGGGCGCGGTGAATGTGTCGCTCCCCGGCGATCCCCGCCAGAGCCAGCGGTGCCGCTGCCTGACCGGAATTGTTGATCGCCATCCCGGACTTCGAGGTCCTCCCTGGCAAAGGGCCAGATCGCGGCGGACTCCAGTCGGGCGACACCACCGAGGCACGAACGCCCTCGAGGAAATAGTCGTTCACCACGAAGCCCTCCGCCTCCGCACCTGGGGTGTTCAGGAGTGATCTGTACAGGCGATACCAGGCATTATTGCCCATGGCCCGCCACCTGTCCCAAGTTGTTGATTGAACTTCCACCTGTGGATGTGGTCCCGGGCAGGGTGCCAAGCGGGCGGAGAACTCCGCCCGGCGAAATCAGCGATGCCATGTACTGAGTACCGACCCGGTCGATTACGAGAACCTGACCAGCGTCGTTGATTCCTTCCGCACTGGAGTAGGTTGACCCGGCGAGAGATGAGTAATGAACAAATCCTGTCGCCGCTGTCCAGCTGTACGCGCTGCCGTTTCGAATTCCGGCGACGCGCCCGTTCCGGCTCATCGCTCGCGGGTAGTTGTCGCAGCCCGGCGCGGCGCACGGGTCGATCACCGTTTCCGTCGCGCTGCCCGGCCTCCATAGCACGGCTGATACGGGCGAATAGTAGCCCCCGTCGGATGCCCATCCGACCGCGTTACCTGCGTCGTCGATTCCTGCCGCTTCCCCGTACGCGGTAGTGAAGGGCAGCTTCAGCGCCTCGAGAACTCCCGCGCTGTTCCAGCGCCCGGGTTGGGGCGCGCCACCGCGGGACATTTGAAATGATCCCGCTACTTCTCCAGAGCTGTTGATGGATGTAGCGCTGCTCCCGACAACTCCGGGAGGTAATGGAATTTCCGTCATTGGCTCCCACTGCGCCAAGTGGCAGGGGAAGGTCCGTCATTCCGCCGGCAGTGGTCCTGGTCGGAGAGCTCTTCCCTCTGCGACTGCAGTTCCTCGATCCCGGCCGCCGTCCGCGGGACCGTGAAGGTGAGCGCTTCCCCGCGCGGTCCTGTAGTGGTGATGGTAAAAGACAAGGGCGCCCCCTTCGGAACGCCCTTGTCGTGCGTCGAGTCGGGAATGCTATGGAAGGCCGCGCGCGGCATCGTCCTTGATGAAACCGCGTACGATTGCAATGACCTGGTCCTTGGTCAGCGGCTCATCGAAGGCCATCGTCACGGCATCACGCTGCGCCGCCGAGTCGCCAATGAGATCCATGCCGGAGAGAGTCGCAGCGTCGATGTTTGCCGCCGACACTCCGTTGAACACTGTGTGCACGGTGTTGTCTTCTCCACCGTAGATGAGGCCGAGCGCTGCCACCGCGCCGGCGGGAGGATTGCTGATGTTACCCGCCCCCGCTGCGGCGACGCCGCCCCCGCGCACGTAGCCGCTGAAGCGAAGCGACCGATCACCCATGTTCATCGAACGTCGCATGCGCCGGATTTTCGCCGCGTGCCGAGCCTCGACGGAATGAATGCGTAGCGCGCTCTCGAGCGCCACGTCAGCCTTGTCGTCGCCGTTGCTGAGAAGTCTTCCCGCCTGTCCCTTGTAAGCGCGAACTCCGGTGTCTTCGACAGCCTGTGCGACGAGCAGGAGATGATCGATCTGCGTTGTCGCCTGCAGAAACGGTCCGTTCCCGCTACCGTTGCCGCCCGTGAAGTCGAAGTCGTTCGCGCTCAGCGAGGGCGTCCTGCCGCCAAAGAGCGGAATCGCGGTATTCCCGAGAAAGTCGGTGTGCTGCTGTTCGTGCTTCTGGATCTGGGCAAAGACCTGGCGTGCGGATTCCGGGATCAGAGCGCGGACAGTCGCGAACGCGACGTTCTGAGCCGATACGGCGCTGGTTCCGAGCACGGCCTTGTAGAACTCATTTTCGAGGTTCTCGAGAATGTAGGCGAACTGCAGCACGTCGAGGATCGCTGACGGGGTCTGAGCGAAAGCGTCTTTCGACAGCGCCGCCAGAAGCACCGGGACTGAGCCCATCGCCATACCAGCGGCGACGGTGGAGCTGACCGAGGCGCCCTTTCGAATGGCGTCGCGGCGGGAGACGAGGCGGTCCATGATCTCCGGATCGACCCCGTCCAGAATTGGTTGATTCGAGCTATTCATTGATTGTTCTCCGGGGTCGTTTACGGCGTGGTCGGGAAGAAGTCGGCGGAAGGCTTGCCCTGCCTCGACGTCGGCGCGAAGATGATGTTCCGTGAGCTCAGCGCTCCGTCCTGTACGATGCGCGTCGCGGCCGCGCGGTCGAGCGCTGCTCCCGCTTCCAGCTTCACGTCCATTCCGTTCTGATCGACGATGTCGTCGCCGGCGAAGGCGGTGTTGGCGTTCTGGCCTGCCGGTGGCGCGACGTCCCGAAGAGCCGCAACGTGACGCGCCTCAACCGAGACGAACTTGCCAGCCAATAGGAGGTTGCGCGCGTCCTGGAGGTATTTTCCGGCGCCATTGAGTGCAGACACACCGAGGTGCTCGAACAAGCGCGAGGCAGCGAGGATGTTCTCCCGACTCGAGAGAATAGTGGCGAGCGTAGCCCCGTTTATCGTGCCCCGCACGTCCGGTACGGCCTGGCTGCCGAGCGCGGTGCGAACGAACTCGCGGTGTACGATCTCGACGTTGCGCAGATCGGTGAACAGCTCCTGCTCGGCGCCGTTGAAAAAGGTGGTGAAGCTGGGACTCGCCACGACCGCCGTATAGAAGGCGGCTTCGAGCTGTTCGAGGGTGTGGACGAGCCGAAAGATTCCGACATCCGACCGCAGGTCGAACATCAGCCCGCCGCTTGTTCCCATGCCAGGCACGGGCGTCGTCGCGCAGGCGCTGAACACGCCCGGCATCATCAGAATTGCTCCGCCTGCCCCCATCATTTGAACGAACTGACGACGTGTGGCCGGACGCATCAACTCATCCGCCTCACCAATCACCAACGGTGTGCTGTTCCCGGCATGTTCGTGTTCCATGCTATCACTCCCAATCGCTAGTCGCTGGTGGGAAGCGGCTTCCATGGCGGCAACCGCTCCGACGTCGTGATGACGCATTTCCAATCGCCGATACAAGTTCTTCAGCTACCTGGACTCGGCGTGTATTGGCAACCAGTCGGCCACGTTGCCTGATCAGACGCCTTCGATGATCGCAATCAAAAAGTTTATGAAGCAGTTTTCCTATACAGCCTCATCTGCTGCACTGGGCGCGGTCGCGCCCTTGTTAGTTTGAGGCATGTCAGACTACGTGGCGCCGAAGCCGGTATTCCTGAGCTGGAGCGGCGGCAAGGACAGCGCGCTCGCGCTCTCCGTTCTCTCGCGCGATCCGCAGTTTGAAGTCGTCGGCCTGCTTACGGCCATTACGCGTGGCTACGACCGCGTCAGCGTCCATGGAGTCCGCCGCTCGATGCTGGAAGCGCAGGTCAACCGGATTGGCCTCCCGCTCCGTGAAATAACTATCGAGCGAAATTCCACCAACGAGGCTTACGAGACCTCATTTCACGAAGCTCTCGGCCAGATCAGAAAAGACTGGCCGGAGGTGTCGCATCTGGCATTCGGTGATCTCTTTCTCGAAGACGTCCGTAGTTATCGGGAGCGCCTGTTGGCGGGGAGCGGTTTCGAGCCGCTTTTTCCGATCTGGGGACTTGATACTGGCGAGCTCGCGCGGCGATTCATTGCGCAGGGCTTTGCCGCTCGGCTCGTATGCGTTGACACTACTCAACTCGATCGGAGTTTCGCCGGGCGGGCCTTTGATTCCCAGCTTCTCGCGGACCTGCCACCGTCGGTAGATCCCTGCGGCGAGCGCGGCGAATTCCACACCTTCGTGTCCGATGGACCGCAATTCAGCGAGGCGGTTAGCTACTCCGTCGGCCGCCGCGTGCTGCGCGACAGCCGCTTCATGTATTGCGACATCCTCTAGCGATGCCTGGCATCGTTTCCCGCGAGGCGTAGGGTATTGTCTCCCAGATCAGCGCCGGTAGACATCCCGCCGGTTACCGATTCGAATGACGGTGACGACGAGCTCGCGATCGAGAATCTCGTAGAGGACACGGAAGTTGCCCTGTCGAATACGATACTTGTCCTCACCGCTCAGCTTC
>DATLXE010000046.1:0-7266 GCA_035575795.1 Gemmatimonadaceae bacterium | reverse complement strand
GCTGGACGCCTTCTGGTACTCGGCCTTGAAGTTCTGGCTGATGACGCGGTACTCCTGAATGGCGTTGCGCGGAAATGGATTGCCGCGACTCGCATCCTGGCCGGCAATACCGCCGGAGGTCAGGTCGTTCTTGAGGCTCGTACCGTCGATGAAGAGGTTGACGGAGCTCGGGCTCTGGCCACCGGCCGAGAAAACCTTGAAATCCGAGTTGACCCGGTCCTGGGTGACAGTGACGCCCGGCGTCAGCGCCGCCAGGTCGAGGAAGTTGCGGCTGGCTGTTGGCAGCTTGGTGATCTGCGCCTCCGTGACGTTGGTCGCCACTTCGGAAGTGCGCGTCTCGACGCCCGCCGCTGCTTCGACGACGACCGCCTGGAGCTGGGTCGACTGCTGCGCGAGGGCGAAGTTCTGGATTTGCGTGGCGCCGATCTGAATGGTGACCTGGCGGTTCTGCGCGCCGCTGCCGATCCGCCGGACCGTGACATCATAGGTACCGGGCACCAACCCCGGCAGCGTATAACCACCGTCCTCGCGGCTCAGCGCATTGCGCTGCACGCCGCTGTTGGTATTTCTGACGATGATCTGCGCGTCGGAAATCGGCGCGCCGCCGTCGGCGGTGACAGTGCCGCGAAGCGTACCCGTCGTGTTCTGCGCAGACGAAACCGTTCCGTTCAACGCGACGAGCGCGAGTCCGGTAAAGAGAACGGTCCGGCAGAATCTCTCAAATGTGGACATGCTGGTAATCATTTACTTCTCCTTTTGTTGTTTGCCATTGCGTGCGTGTTGCTGCGTTGAACTTCCAGGGACTGAACGGGTTGAGGGTGGAGGTCAGCAGGCGGCGGGCGTTCCGACGGGACGGCACCGCACGAGTCTCGGATCTTGAGCTGGGTCGAGACACGCCCGCGGATGCGGGTGTGCCCGTTATTCTTGTCGGCGATCGAGCTGAGCAGCATCGTGATCGCTCGTGCTCCGAGTTCACAGATCGGCACGCGAACGGTGGATAGCGGCGGATCGACGTAACGGGCGAGTGGAATGTCGTCGAACCCGGCGACGGCGATGTCACCCGGGACATCGAGCCCCGATTCGCGGATCGCGCTCAGCGCGCCGATGGCCATCGAATCGTTGGCCGCAAATATTGCGGTCGGACGCGGCACCTGCCCGAGAAGCTCGAGCGCCGCCGCGTAGCCGCCCGTCTCCGTGAAGTGGCCATCGCGCTCCAGCCCGGCGCGCGGCTGGATTCCCGCATCCCTCAACGCCAACCGATACCCGCGCAGTCGCTCGGCGGCGTCGTAGTTGCCAACCGCGCCCTTGATGATTGCGACCGACGAATGTCCACCGGCGATGAGATGCCGGACCATCGCGCGCGCGCCGCTGCAGTTCTCGATGTTGAGCGAGTGGGCCGGCCCGCTCGTTCCCGAGCAGAGCAGCACGACGGGCAGGCTCGCCGGGATATTGGAGAGGGACTCACTGTCCAGACCCGGCGACATCGCGACGACGCCATCCACTCGGCCGCGCATCGCGCGCATCGCCGCCTCGATTCCGTGCTTGTGCGCATGCGAGCTGCTGAGCAAAAGCTGGAAGCCGTTGCCCTGCGCCGTCTCATCCATGCCGCGGATAACTTCGGAAAAGAAGTCACCGTAGAGATCGGGGAGCAGCACGCCGAGCGTATCGGTCCTGCTGGTGCTGAGGCTGCGCGCGCCGCCGTGGGGAATGAAGCTGAGGCGGGTAGCGACTTCGCGAATGCGCCGCCCCGTCTCCTCGCGCACGACTCCACTGCCGTTGAGTACGCGTGAGACCGTCGCGACCGACACCTTTGCTTCGCGTGCGACATCCTTGATCGTGACCATTTCCCTCGGCGTGAGAGATCAGGCCTCGAGGCCGGGGGCCCCGAGTTCCAGCGAGTCCATCGAAAATGTAACCGTTTACATTTTTGCGCCAGAGGGAGTTTCCCGGGATGCTGGATGCGGAGTACAGAGCGGCTTTGCCAGCGACCTATCTGGAGGGAGGGTGCGGAGTACATGTTGTCTTGCTTGCTCCCTATCTGGAGGACTTAAGCAGGGAGCCGAAAGCTTTGTCAGCTACTAGCTATCAAGCCGGAACTCGTGGCAGAAAAAGCTCCAGATTTCCAGGGGTTTGCTCCGACCTTCGCGAATGGCGGGGCATTTACGGCCACTATGACAAGCTTGATAGCTCCGAGCAGCAACGCTTATGGCTCCCTGCTTAGGTCCTCCAGATAGGTAGCAAGCGAGACCATACGTACTCCGCAAATAGGGGGTTCCGCATCCCCGATCATCAAATGACCTTTCCGAGGTGAAAACAACCCGCCCCGCCCGCGCCACTACTATAGTAGTGCTCACCGCCGTAGCTCTCGCCGTCCTGCCGAGCTGCCGCCAGGTCGCGCCAGCATTCGGTCCGACCGTTCCGCAGGCCCGCCAGAACGCGGACGAATTTTTCTATTCCGTCGGCTCCAGATTCACCAACATCCAGCGGCCGACAAAGATCATCCGCGCGCGCTCACAGTTCGGCCACTACGCGCTGACTCCGTCCGGCGTGTTCGGCGACACCACGGTATGGATGGGCATCGGTCCGGACGATGCGCGACTGTTCGGTAACGAGGGGATTTTCGTCGGCGACCGGTACGTTGTGCGGCAGAGCATCGCCAACACGCTGCCGGACGCGTTGACCGAATCGCGCGAGATCGTCCGGTTAAGGAAGCTCAGTCCCTCGGAGTACGAATGGTTCACGAGCGTCGATGTCGCGCTCGGCGATCTCGAGCCGGCCGATATCGCCAACGTCGTGACGGCTGGACTTGCCGCCGGCGAGGGAAAGACCGCCGCCACGATTCGCGCCGACTACCGCCCCAGCTTTCCCCGCGCCACTGCCGCGCTCGGACGCCTTTTCACGCTCGATACCATTCGCGCCATACCCGACAGCGAGGGCGCGACGACCTACGACCTGGCGGTGAAGCTGACGCCCGAGAAGCTCAAGGCGTGGATGCCGGCGTACGCGGGCTACATCGACAAGTACATCAGCAGCGGCAAGTACAGGATCACACTGTCAGATCGGTCCGGTGCTCGCTGGCTCGAGGCATCGGCGTCCGACTATTACATGCGCTTTCGCGTGCGCAGCCGAGGTGGGCACTTCGCTCCGCTCGAGGGCGCGGTGCGGCCGATGCCGGAGGCGCTTACGATCCGCGTCGATATGGCGATGAAGATTCTTCTCTTCACCGTCGGATTCGACAATCTCATCGGTGAGTTCAACATTATCGACACACCCATGGAGCGGGGTTGGGCGATGCGGTTCTCGAGGGAGCCGGAGTGGCGATTCCCGCCGACGGTGCGCTACTTCCTCAAAACGCCGCTACGCCGACCCTTCGCTGGGCAGGGGATCCCGATCAGGATCTCGATTCGGAGCCAGCCGCGCGGGCAGACTCTTCTCAACCGGCGGCTCAGCGTCGTCGTGCAGGAGAGCGCCATACTCCGCTTTCTCAACCGGCTCAGTGGGACCGCGGTGGGTGATTTTCTTGGGCCTTCGGAGCGAGAGGCGAACCGGTTCAACGCGGACCTGTTTAGGGCGCTGAGGGCTGACGCTTCTGTGTTGTTGCAGTAAGGGGGGGTGCGGACGTCCCTCTAATACTGAAGTTGTGAATGTCAGCAGGGAAAGCTGAGTGTTGGGAGTTTAGCTTCCAGCCGTAAGCAAAACTGGGGGTACTGTGAGCTTGTGTTGCTGACACTCACAACTTCTGTATTAGAGGGGCCTGAGGGCGCATCATCCAGGTTAGCCGAATGATGGTTGAGCGGCATCCTATTAGTACTCGAACGCCGTCCTGATGCCACGACAACACTTCGTTCCTCGCGTTCTCTTCGTTCTCGCATCCCTATCAGTCGCCGTAGCTGGTGCGGCGAGCGCAAAGAACTCCAGTCGTCAGATTTCCGTTGGGGGACGCGCACCCGTACCGCGGCTATCGTACGTCCTTACCATCCAGCAGCAGGATTCCAGCGGGTTCGACGTCGCGATGCACGTCAGCAACGCTCCCCCTACGCTGCGGATCGGCATGGCGGTGCATCCCGAGTATAACCAGCAGTTCTGGAAACAGGTGCGCAACCTCAGCGTCGAGACCAACGGGAATCTGAGCGGCCCCGTCCGCCAGCTGAAGGAGAATGTCTGGAGTGTCGGCACCAGAAATGGCGAGGCAACCATCCGGTACCGCATCGCGCTTCCCGCTGGCGAGGTCGCTTCGAATCGCGCGTCGTGGAAATCATTTCTGCGGAGCGGCGGCGCTTTCCTGAATGCGATGGACACGTTCATCTATCTCCCCGACTATCCCGCGATTCCCGCCGAGGTGACGCTGGATGTGCCGCGTGATTGGCGGATTGCGACGGCGCTCACTCGCCGCGCTGACCCGCGGGTGTTCGTCGCGCCAAACGCGGCGGCACTGCTCGATTCTCCGATCATGATGGGCGCACTCAGGACGTGGACTTTTCGAGAGCGTGGTGTGCCGCACCACATTGCCTACTGGCCACTGCCCGGTGCAGCTCCCTTCGACACCGTCCAATTCGTTAATGATATTGTGGCATTCACGCACGAGACCGTGAAACTCATGGGCTCGATGCCCTACCGGGAATTCACCTTTCTCATCCAGGACGGCGCATGGGCCGGGCTCGAGCACCGGAACTCCGTATCGCTCGGCATGGCGAGCGCGACGATGGCGACGCAGTCGCGCCTGCTCTTCCCCGACCTGGCGCACGAGTTCTTTCACACATGGAACCTGATGGCGCTCCACCCCAGGGGCCGCGCGATTCTCAGCACCGATGCACCCGCGCACACGCGCGACCTGTGGTGGAGCGAGGGACTCACCATCTACTACGCGACGTTGCTGCAACACCGCGCTGGCTTTCCCGAGGAGGGCCGCGGCCACGCGGCCGGTCTCAGTTATCTCCTCAACCGGTACTACGAGAATCCCGGCAACATGCGCATCTCTCCGGAAAGCGGCAGCTGGAGCAGCATCGACCCGCCCGCGCAACTCGATTTCTCATCCGACTACTATCTGCAGGGACAAATCATCGGCGAGATGCTGGACCTGATCATCCGCGACTCGACGCGCGGACGCCGCGGAATCGACGATGTGATGCGCGCCATGTACACCCGCTTCGCTCACAAGCGGGGATTCACTGGTGCCGAGATTGAGTCAACCACGGAGCGCGTGTGCGCCTGCAACCTGACCAAATTCTTTGACGATCACGTACGGAACGCCAGAGAGTTCGACTTCAACCGCCACCTCGCCCCGCTCGGCTACCGTCTCGTGATCGACACGATTCTTGCTGCCGACAGTGCCGGCCGGGCCCTCCCCGACCTGCGCCTCTACACCATGAATTCGGATGACACTTCCCGCACCTACGTGCGCATCATGAATCCGGAAAGCGTGTGGGCAAAAGCGGGCCTGCGAACCGGAATGGAGCTGGTGTCGTTCAACGGCGCACGGATCGGGAACGTCCATTCGTTCCGCAGGCAAATCCGGTCGCTGAAGATCGGAGACGTCGTGAACGTGGCGGTGCGAACCAATGAAATACTTAAAACGTTCCTGGTGACGATTCCCTCTTACAATCGAGTACGAGTCGAGCTCGGAGATGTCGCACCACTAACTGCCGCGCAGCAAAGGCGGCGCGCGCTATGGGAGGACGCCGTTCCGCGTTGGCGGTAGCCCGCGCCGACACGCGAGGAGAGACCAACGTTCGGCACGGAGAATCCGCCTTTCATGATCTCGTTCGCGGAGGCGAGGGACGTCCCTCGCCGACCCACGCCGCGCGATGTCCCCAAAGCAGGCCTAATCAAAGATGATCTGTTGCTGACTCACCACCAAGGCGCGAGATTACCCGCCAATGCCCACGGATAACCTCGCTCTCGTGCGCCGGTATCTCGACGCCATTGAAAACGGCGCCGAGGGCCAGCAGCTCGCCGAGTTCTTCACGAGGGATATCGTGCAGGAAGAGTTTCCCAACCGCCTCTTCCCGATCGGCGCTCACCGCGACCTCGACGCAATTCTCAATGCGGCTCGCCAGGGCAAGGAGGTACTGAGAGCCAGCGCTTCGACATCCTGAATTCGGTGGTCGACGGCGATCGCCTCGCGCTCGAGGTCCTCTGGAGCGGTCTCCTCCCGGTCCCGGTCGACACCCTTCCTGCCGACTCGGAGATGCGGGCCCATTTCGCCCTCTTCATAGAGTTCCGGGGAGGGAAGATCTGCAGACAGCACAATTACGACTGCTTCGATCCCTGGTGGGTTTAGTCTCTTAGCCCGCCTACAGTGGGTGTAACTGCCACTTAGAACTACGCAGTTGGGCGCTTGTCAGGAGCATGGAAGCCCAGTTGCTGGAAATGATAAAAAAAGGCACGTTTACTGCTTCACTGCTGAGCGTGGCGGTCATGGGATCGCTTTAGCCAGGAGACGCAAGATGGGATTCTTCGACAAAAAGCCCGAGTCCAAGCCCGATTTCTCGGACGTCAAAGGTGGTTCTGGAAGCAAGAGCAACGCACCGCTGGGCACCTCGCCGACTACGGGCGGCACCGCTGATTTTTCCGATGTTTCGGACGGAGCCTCCACAACAGCCGGCCGCGGCGGCTCGACTTACATCGTCAAGTCGGGCGACAGCCTCAGCAAGATCGCCAAGCGTGTTTATGGCGATGCGAGCAAGTGGAAGGAGATTCAAGCAGCGAACAGCGCCAAGATCCCGAATCCCGATCTCATTCATCCGGGACTCGAGTTGACCATCCCTGACGCCTGACCGGAGATAATAAAAGATGAGAACCATGCGCATTCCAGCACTGGCCGGAGCACTCGTGCTCGCCATGGCCTGCGGCAAGAAGGACAACGCCGCGATGAGCGATACCGTGTCGATGGGCTCCCCCGCCGATCCGATGCCGACGTCCGCAGCGGGACCGATTCGCGTAAGCGATGTCATGATCGGCAAGGCGATCGGTTCTGACAAGAGGGTGACGGACACGATGGACGACTTTGCCGTGCGTGACACCATCTACGCTTCGGTCGTTACCGAGGGCGCTGCAACGGGCGCGAAGCTGACGACGAAGTGGACCTTTAACGACAAGCAGGTCGTGAAGGAGACGAGCCAGAACATCTCGCCGAGCGGCGGCACGACCGTCACCGAGTTCCACATCGACAAGAAATCGGCCTGGCCGAAGGGCAAGTACAAGGTCGAGGTGATGCTTGATGGAGTATCGGCACAGACCAAGGATTTCGAGGTCAAGTAGCCGGCA
>DATLXE010000045.1:0-3942 GCA_035575795.1 Gemmatimonadaceae bacterium | reverse complement strand
TTGGCGCCGAGGACGCCGATCTTTGCGCCGGGATAGAAGGAGAGCCAGATACCGCGCAGTATCTCCCGGGAGGGCGGGACGACTTTGCGCAGATCCTTCATTACATAGATGAATTGCGGAGGCATGGGACAAAATTAACCCCGCTCGTCGCCCGACTGCCTCGGATGTCCTATCTTTTCCTTTCCTTTATCGAAGGGCGCGAATGCGTCTCCTCCCCCGGTTGGCTCCGCCGTCCCTGCTCGCTTTACCGCTGGCCCTCGTTCTGCTTGGGTCTTCCGTTGTGACGGAGGAGCCCGCTCCGCGAAAGGTCGAGGTGAACGAGAATCGCGACCCCGCCGGAAGAATGCGGGGCAATGTTCTGCGGGTTCATCTCGAGGTCCGGATGGCGCGCTGGTATCCGGAAGCGGACAACGGCCCCTTCACTGACGTCGCCGTATTTGCCGAACGCGGGCGAGCCCCGCGCGTACCCGGGCCGCTCATCCGCGTGAAGACCGGAACAGTCGTCGAAGCGACACTCACCAACTCCCTTTCCGATTCGACGATTACTCTTTTCGGTTTCCAGACGAGGCCGGTGGCACTGGCAGACAGCGTGCGTCTTGCACCAGGCGAGAGTCGCACCATGCGGTTCGCGGCGGGCCACCCGGGAACCTATCTGTACACGGCATCCCTTGGGAATTACCGCCCACCCAGACTGCCGCTCGAGCAGGACGCGCGGGAGCGCGAGCAGTTGGCAGGTGCATTCATTATTGATCCAACGTCGCCTGCCCGGCCCGATCGGATAATGGTGATCAATAGCTGGAGGGATCCGAAGGACTCGACGGAGCATCAGACCGCGCTCACGATTAACGGCAAATCCTGGCCGTACACCGAACGCATTGGCACAACGGTCGGCGATACGCTGAGATGGCGTGTTATCAATGCCAGCGGCCGCGCGCACCCGATGCACCTTCACGGTTTTTACTTTAGCGTAGATGCGCGGGGCAGCATCCACAGCGACTCGCTGTACACCGCTGACCAGCGACGACTCGTCGTCACCGAGGGCGTGCCCGCGGGTGCGACGATGGCGATGACATGGACGCCCGACCGGCCCGGTAACTGGCTGTTTCACTGCCACATCGGCTTTCACGTCATACCGGAAATCAGATTCAACGCTCCACCGCCCCGGCACTCGTCGAACTATGCGCACAACGCCGAGAATCACATGGCGGGGCTGGTAATGGGCATCATCGTGAAGCCGGACAGGAGTTGGCGTGCCCCGGCGGAAGGTCCGTCACGCCGGATGCGGCTATTCGTGCAGGAGGGCTGGAGGCGCGGGCGCGCTCCGCGTTCACTTGCATTCGTGCTTCAAAGAGGGGACAGAGAGCCTGCTCCCGACTCCGTCGAGCTGCCCGGCTCACCGTTGATCCTGACGCGCGGAGAGCCAACGGACATTACCGTGATAAACAGACTCGCCGAGCCGACGGGCGTTCACTGGCACGGCATCGAGCTGGAGAGCTATTCAGATGGCGTGGTGGGATGGAGCGGCATGGGAAACCGCCTGGCGCCATTGATCGCCCCGCGCGATTCCTTCACCGCGCACCTCACGCTTCCACGCGCCGGCACGTTCATCTACCACACGCACCTCAACGATCTGGAGCAGCTGACATCCGGCTTGTACGGCGGGATCATAGTGCTGGAACCGGGGATGCGCTTCGATCCGGCGACGGACCATCTGTATGTGGCCGGCTGGGATGGAGCCGAGCGGATTCCACATCTGCTGGTTAACGGAGATTCTCTTCCGAAGCCGATGAAGCTCGCATCCGGTGTCGCACACCGTTTCAGGTTCGTCAACATCGGCGTTGCCGGTGGAATACGCTACTCGCTCCTGCGCGACAGCACCGTCGTTCAGTGGAAGGCTCTCGCGAAAGATGGCGCCGACCTCCCCCCCGCTCAGAGGATCACCCGCCGGGCAATGCAGGCCCTGTCGGTGGGCGAGACCTACGATTTCGAGCTCGCTCCGCCGGAGCCGGGACGGTACACGCTGGTCACCGAGTCGATTCTCGCAAGTCGCCGTGGATCGAGACTCGAGCAGCGCATCGACCTTCGCTGAGGCCGATGCGCCTCCCGGTTCCGGCTAACTGCGCGGCGGAGGGGGCTGGCTCGAAGGCGGCACCATCCCCCTGATGCGCAGGTAAGTAACGAGGTTGCCGTAATGTTCGGCGTTGTGCATGGTGTTCAGCATCAGCGCCGAGAAGCGTGTGCTCTTCCCGCCGAACAACATCGTCTCGACGGTGCTCGCCACGTCCGACTGGGCATAGGCGCGAGCGCAGTATTCGGTTGATGTGCGCAAGGCCGCGATCAAACCAGCCTTTGTCGTGACGCTCTTTTCTATCTCGTCTTCGCTTCCACTCTTCTCCCCGAGCGCCGAAGCGCAGATCAGATTCTGCGCCCCGGCAACATGCCCTATCATCTGGCCAAAAGTTCTGACTTCGTGCGTGGGCCTGAACGCGTAGTCCTTTTCCGGCATCTGCTCGGCGGCTTTCGTGATGTTGGCCGTAACCTGGGCCCACAGCGAGCGAGAACTACCGACGGCAAAATCGGCCGGCTGACGCGCCTGCTGCGCGGCAGCGTTTGTAGCGAAGACCAGGAAAGAAACGGTTACGAAGTACTTCATGCGAAGCTCCGATATGAGTGATTGCGTGACAGGCAGAATCTCGGCTCGCCGGGACGGTGCCGCCAGTCTGGCGACACGCCGGCTTCAACAGATGCCCCCCGCTGTCGCCACTCGTGGTAGCTGCCCTACATTACCGAACACAATACCGTTCTGGCGTCCTACACGACTGCCTACACGCGCGCAAGCCAATCACCAACGGTGAGACCGGAATGACTGCTCCCGCCAAGGACTATCCCGACCGAGTCGGCTTTCAACCGGACGGCCCGGTGCCGTTCACGCCGTACATAGCGGCGGATACGATCCTCCCCGAGCTCACTCTCCGCACAATTCTCGTCGGGGCGATTCTCGGACTCATCTTCGGCGCTTCATCGCTCTACCTGGTACTCAAGGTGGGGCTCACTGTCAGCGCGTCCATTCCCGTTGCGGTGATCTCGATCACGCTGTTCCGGCTGTTCCGAAAGTTCGGCGCGCGCGACGCTACGATTCACGAGCACAACATCGTGCAGACCGCCGGCTCGGCTGGTGAATCGATCGCTTTCGGTGTCGGCGTCACGATGCCCGCCATCCTCATTCTCGGCTTCGACCTCGAGATCACGCGTGTGATGCTCGTTGCGGTGCTGGGCGGCTTGCTCGGCATCCTGATGATGATTCCGCTCCGCCGCGCGCTCATCGTCGCCCAGCACGGAATTCTCAAGTATCCGGAAGGCACGGCGTGCGCGGAAGTTCTCAAGGCCGGTGCGTCGCCCGAGTCGCGGGCGGCCGCGTCCGCCGCGGCAAGGCGCGAGCAGGAGAAGCTCGGTGCCGGGACCAGCGCGCGCACCATCTTCACCGGCTTCGGTATCGCCCTCGCATACAAGACGGCGATGGTCGCCTTCCATGCCTGGAAGGAAGCGCCCGAGAAAGTATTCGGCCCGCCGCTCAAGGGTGCTTCCATCTCGGCCGAGATCTCTCCCGAGCTCCTCGGCGTCGGCTACATAATCGGCCCTCGCATCGCGTCGATCATGTGCGCCGGCGGTGTGCTGGCGTACCTGATGCTGATTCCAATGATCAGCTACTTTGGTCAGTCGCTCACCGCTCCGCTCGCGCCGGAGACAACGATTGTCATCCGCGACATGGGGCCGGGCGAGATACGGAACGCATACATCCTGTACATCGGCGCCGGCGCCGTCGCGATGGGCGGCCTCATCAGCGTGTTCCGCTCGCTGCCCACCATCTGGCACGGTATACGGGGCGGTATGCGTGACTTCTCCGCATCGCGTGCGCAGGGCAGCGCGTCGGCGACCGTCAGA
>DATLXE010000044.1:0-19757 GCA_035575795.1 Gemmatimonadaceae bacterium | reverse complement strand
CGCCGTCGAACGTAATCGTGCCGCTGGTCACGTCCCAGAACCGCGGCAGCAGCGAGGCGATCGTCGTTTTTCCGGCGCCGCTCGGGCCGACGAGGGCGACAACTTCTCCTGCCGCGATCCGCAGCGAGACGCCGTGCAGGGCGTCGGGCAGGTGATCGCCGTAGCGGAAGGTGACGTCGCGCAGCTCGACTTCGCCACGGAGTGGGCGGGGAAGCACACGCGGTTCCGCGGGATCAACGACCGATGACTCCGACTCGAGCAGGTCGAAAACGCGCCGCGCCGCACCCACCGCTTCCTGGTAAGCGCCGAAAAGCGACGCCAGCGAGCCGACCGCCCCAGCGACGTACAGCGCGTAGAGCAGGAACGACACTAGCGCACCCGCCGTAAGCGCTCCCTCGAGAACGAGCCTCCCGCCCTGCCAGAGCACGGCCGCCACTCCGCCGAAGGCGCAGAAAGTCAGGATGCCGAAAAACATCCCCCTGATACGCGCCCGGCGCAGTGCGGCATCGATTACGTCACCGAGGTGCTCGCCGTAGCGCCGCGTCTCCTCGCCTTCACGGGTAAAGCTCTGCACCGTCCGTATCTGCGAGAACGCTTCGTCGGCAGTCCCGGTTGCCTCGGCGATGCGATCCTGCACGCCCGTGCTGGCGCGGCGGAGCGCCCGCCCGAACACGAATGCGGCGCCGACTACCACCGGCACGACCGCGAGAGTAGTTGCGGTGAGACGCGGATGCGTCAGCGTCAGCAGTACGATTCCACCGACGAGGAAGAGGATTTGGCGCGCGAACCCGCTGAGGTTGTAGCTTAGCACGGTCTGGAGGACCGTCGTGTCCGACGAGAGGCGGCTTGTCAGCTCTCCGGTACGCCGTTCGGTGAAAAAGCCGGGCGACAGGTAGATCAAGTGCGAGAAAAGATCCTCACGTAGGTCTGCGATCACCAGCTCCGATGTGGCGGTGAGCAAATAGACCTGGACGAAGTTCAGCAGGGCCTGGATCGCGAAAAGTCCGAGCAGCCAGAGCGCGATGCGATTGAGCAGCGCTTCGTCCGCGGAGATAAACGCCGCATCGAGGAGGTGGCGGACGATCTGCGGAAAGGCGAGCGCGATGGATGTGCTGGCGACGAGGCAGACGAGCGCCACGGCCAGACGGCCGGCGTGCGGCCTGATTCGCGGCAGCAGCTGGCCGAGCGCCCGCGGCGATACGAGCCCTGGCCCGCGGGCAGCCATCAGCCGAGAACCTTGCGATCGATGACCATCGCGAGAAAGAGGAGCGCGAGGTACAACAGGGAAAATTTGTATACCCACCACGCCGGCGCCGTCCACTCCGCGGCGCGAACGACGCGTATGACGCCGCCGAGGAGGATCAGTCCGAGCACCAGCGCAGCGGCAAGGTAGAGGACGCCGAAGGCGCCGAACGCGACAGGCAGCAGGGTGAGCGCAATCAGGATGATGTTGTACCACAACATCTGCCGCATCGTCTCGCGCTCGCCCCAGACGAGCGGAGCCATGGGGATGCCGGCCCTGCCGTAATCCACCTGCTTGAGCAGGGCCAGCGCCCAGAAGTGGGGTGGCGTCCAGTAGAACACGATCAAAAAGAGATAGATAGCGGTGAGATCGAGCGCCCCGGTCATCGCTGCCCACCCGACGAGTGGAGGGAACGCGCCCGCGGCGCCGCCGATGACGATGTTCTGCGGCGTCGTGCGCTTGAGCCAGCGCGTGTATACGAACACGTAGAAGTAGAACCCGGCGAGCGCCAGCGCGGCGGTCAGGACGTTGGTGAACCGGGCGAGGATGAAAGTCGCCGCGGTTGCGAGCGCGACGCCAAACGCGAGCACGGCTTCGGCACCCATTCTTCCGCTCGGAATCGGGCGGAGCTTGGTCCGCGACATGCGCTGGTCGATGTCGCGGTCCATGTACATGTTCACCGCGTTCGCCCCGCCGGCCATGAGATATCCGCCCACCAGCACCACGAGCACGAGCAGCCAGCCGGGATTCCCGGCGACGAACATCGGCGCGACGGTCGTGACGAGGAGAAGCGAGATGATGCGCGGCTTCGTGAGCATCACCATGTCCCTCATCAGCGATGGGCGCGCGCCCTCTAACGCTCGTGCGTCGGTCAGGTGCTCACTCCTTCGGGAGTGGCGAACTCGGCGCGGGAGGGAGACTCGCGCACGATCTCGGTGGGATCGACGCCACCCTGCCGCCTTGCCGACAGCGTCATGAATGCTACGACCGAAATCCAGATCACGGTGCCGGTCGCCTGGTGGAGCGATCTCAGCGCCGCCGGCAGGTGCATCTCGACCATCGCTGCAGCGATGAGCACCTGCGCCACGATCGCGCCGACGGCGGTCCACGCCGCGCGTCTCACCGGCGCCGGGTCGCCGCGCTTTCTCGCCGCGAACGCGGCCCCGGCCAAGTGCCCGAGGAGCAGGAACGCAACGATGCGGTGAGTGATGTGCACCGAGTAGGGAGTGCCGCTTCCGGTCGTGCCTCTGCACCATGGAAAGCCCTGGCAGGCCGCTGGCGCGCCGGGAATGTTGGCGGTGAGCGCGCCGAGTACGAGCACCAGAAACGTCAGCGCGACGGCGACGCGCCCGGCACGAAACGATCGCGCGGTCTCGGGGCCGGGGGTTCCGCCGAACGCGCCCGCGCGCACCGCGGCAACAACGAGGAATGCGACCAGCAGCATGGCGATGGCGAGGTGCGCGACCACAACAAGCGGGTGCAGCGAGTACTTGACGGTTAACATCCCGAAGAGGGCCGCAACGATTACGAGGCCGGCAGCCACAAGCGCGGGAGTGCGAACCGCGCGCGCTTCGCTCCCGGCTGTGGTGCGCCGCCCGTGCCTGACAGCCATGATGGCAAGGATCGTTGTCGCGATCAGCAGTGCGACGGCCCCGTAGCGGTGGGTGATCTCGATGAGCAGTCCGCGGCCGGAATGCAGCGGGGTGTACGAGCCGTAGCAGTCCGGCCAGTTATCACCGCAGCCCATCCCGGAACCGGTGATTCGGACTACCGCTCCCATCACGATCTGCAGGAAGGCGAGCACCAGCGCGACGAGAGCCGTCCGGCGAAGAGCGGTCATGGAGCGGAAGCGTCGTGGACGTGGCCGGGAGACGTGGGGCTCGCCGGGCTATGCATCTCCGCCGCGTGTGACTTTCGGGCATTCACTTCACGCCACGTGAACGTGAGCAGAACAGCCAGGCCCAGGGCCGGCAGAATGGTCCACGCAAGCTCGCTGCGGCGGGACGACACCGGCACCAGCGCCGAGGAATGTGCACCGGTCTCAGTGAAGCTCGAGCGAAGGATCGCAACCTCGGCGAGCACGCAGGCGAGTGCCGCGATCCAGAAAATTGCCTCCGCCAGCGGCTGAATCATCGAGTGCGTCGTTGGATTGTCGGGTCGCTCAGGTGTGTGCGCGAGGATAAAGCTACTCGCGCCATGCGCACCTTTGCACTAGCGTTCGCGCATGACAGCGACTGCAGTCCGCGAGCTTCCGCGCCGTCTCGGCCTGTGGAGCGCGATCGCGGTTTTGGTCGGCTCGACAATCGGCTCGGGCATCTTTCGCTCGCCGGCGGGAATCGCCGACAAGCTTCCCGGCCCGCTCCCTCTTGCCGCGATCTGGATTACGGGAGGGATCTTCGCGCTGTGCGGCGCGCTGACTCTCGCGGAAGTGGCGGGCGCGCTGCCGAAGACCGGCGGCGTGTACGTGTTCATTCGCGAGGCGTGGGGACGCCTGCCCGCGTTTCTCTTTGGCTGGGCCGAGCTCACGCTCATCCGCGCCGCCGCGCTGGGGGCGATTTCGACCACGTTCGCAGAGTATTCGGTGCGCGTGATGGGGAACGACCCACGCGTTGCTCCATGGGACAGCAACGTCCACTACATTGCGGCCGCCGCAATTCTGCTTACCGCCAGCTTCAACTACGTCGGCCTCAAATGGGGCTCGCTGGTGCAGAACATCACGACGGTCGCCAAGACCGGTGCTCTGCTCCTCCTCATCGTTCTGGCGTTCGCCCTGGGCCTGCCGCAGACCGGTGGTCACTACACGCCGGCGATGCCGCCGGGGAGCTTCTCCCTCGCGCCGTTCGGGCTGGCGCTCGTCTCGGTGCTCTGGGTTTACGACGGATGGGCCGACGTGAGCTTCGTCGCCGGCGAGGTAAAGGATCCGGAGCGGAACCTGCCGCGCATCCTGATCTTCGGGACGCTGATCATCATCGCACTATACCTGCTTGCGAACCTTGCTTACCTGGCTGTTCTGCCGGTCGAGGAGATCCGGCGCTCGAAGCTCGTCGCCGCAGACGTCGCGGAACGCCTGATGGGAACGGCCGGCGTTGTCTTCGTTTCGGCTGCGGTCATGGTTTCGACCTTTGGCACGCTCAATGGATCGGTGATGACGGGCGCGCGGATCCTTTTCGCGATGGCGCGTGATGGGCTGCTCTTCAAGCCCGTCGCCACCATGCACCCGCGTTTCGAGACGCCAAGCGTTGCAATCATTCTCGAAGCGGTGCTGGGTGTGATTTTCGTACTCGCAGGCACGTTTGAGCAGCTCGCTGACGCGTTCGTGACTGCGATCGTTCCGTTCTACGCGCTGGCCGTCGCTTCCGTATTCGTGCTGAGGAAGAAATCCTGGTATAAGCCGTCCTTCCGGGTTCCCGGGTATCCGGTAGTTCCGGCCATATTCATAGTAGGAACGATCCTTCTATTGGGGAATGCGGTGCTTGACCGCTCCAGCCGGGTGGCCACACTCGCGGTGCTGGGGGTCATTCTGTTGGGCATTCCGGTCTACTACCTCGGGCTTCGCCGCAACGGAACTGTATCGCCCAGGTAACGCGGCAATTTCAGCTTGACCGGGCCTGTGACAGGCCCCTACCTTTGGGGATACCAAGTTGTCCGCCCGGACACGGTTTCCTGCCAGCCGCCCGGGATCGTCAAGGTCACCCTTCTCCTACCGACATGACCTACTCTCGTCTGTTCAACGGCTGCGCGCTGGCGCTTGCCCTTCTTTCCGCATTTGCGTCTTCCGGCGCCGCCCAGGGGGTCACGACCGGAGCCATTTCCGGTAGCGTTACCGGGCCTGATGGCCAGCCTATCGAGGGTGCCCAGATTCAGATCTCGAACCGCTCCACGGGCTTTACCGCCGGCGGAATAACGCGCTCGGGTGGGAACTTCTACATTCAGGGTCTGGAAGTCGGCGGACCCTATACCGTTACTGTGCGGCGCATCGGGTTTGAGCCCCAGAGCCGCACGAACGTCAACGTCGGCCTGAGCAGCACCAGCCGCACGGACTTCACGCTCAACCAGCAGGCGACGACGCTTTCGCAGGTGGTCGTCACCGCCGGAACGGTTGGCGAGATCTCGCCTTCCGCGACCGGCACAAAGACTACCGTGTCCGATACGGTTATCCAGCGTCTTCCGACTGCGACCCGTAACCTGACGGACTTCATCAAGCTCTCACCACAGGTTTCGAGCTCAGGCCCCGGGTTCTCCGGCGGCGGAATGTCTAACCGGATGAACAACGTCCAGATCGACGGCTCCAGTGAGCGCGACGTCTTTGGACTGGGGTCTACGGGCCAGCCGGGCGGCCAGATCAGCGCCAAGGCGATTTCAATCGAGGCCGTGAAGGAGTACCAGGTTCTCCTCGCCCCGTTCGATGTACGCCAGGGAAACTTTGGTGGCTTGCTGCTCAACGCGGTGACGAAGAGCGGAACGAATGATTTCCACGGTTCGGCATTCACGTATTTCCGCAATCAGGATTACGGTCGTAACGTTCCGGCTCTGAGAGCGACGCCATTCAACAGGCGTCAGACCGGCTTCTCGCTTGGCGGCCCGATAATCCGAAACAGGCTTCAGTTCTTTACCGCGAATGAGTGGCAGTCAGAAAATTCGCCAATCACCGGTCCGTTCAGCGGCCAGCCTTCGAGTGCAAGCGTGCCGTTCCCCGTGTCTGCGGCCGATGCGCAACGCTTCTCGGATATCCTGAAGAATACCTACGGCTATGATGTCGGAACCGCCGGTGCCTTCAGCACCACCACGCCGATGAAGAACATTTTTGCGCGGCTCGACTTCCAGGTTAACGAAGCGCACCGTCTTGTATTCCGTTACAACTTCAACGACGCCACTAACGACGGGCGTACGCAGAACAGTCGCAATGCGACACGTGCCGTCTATTCCACTAACTTCCACAAGCTCAACAGCAGAAAGAGCGCGCCGGTTGTGCAGCTGTTCTCGAACTTCGGAAACGGGTGGAGCAACGAGGCATTTGCCGGGGTGACAGCAGTAAGGGATCGGCGCACGTCCCCGACCACGTTTCCCCAGATCTCCGTGACCGGCGTGACGAACGTTGGCGGCGGTACCGCCACCCTTCTTGGCGGCACCGACCAGTTCTCGCAGGGCAACGAGGGTGACTTCGATACCTACGAGTTCACCGACAACCTGAGCATCCCGCTCGGCAATCACAATTTCGTCGTCGGCACGCGCTTCGAGCTGGTCAAGATCCGCAACCTGTTCACCCAGAGCTCCTTCGGGGTCTATTCCTTCAGGAATCTGGACAGTCTCCAGGCCGGTAACCCCAACACCTTTCGGAAAGCGTTCATTCTCGATCAGGGCGGCAACGTTTTCTTCGATGCAAGCCAGACCGCGCTTTACGCGCAGGACCAGTGGACAGCGACGCCCCGGCTCACATTTACGCTTGGCGGCCGATTCGATATCGGGAATGTGCTGACCGAGAACAGCTACGCCCCCGCCGTGGATTCAGCCTTCGGTCCGCACGAGACCACGCGCGGCGCCGTTCAGTTCTCACCGCGCTTCGGATTCAACTGGGATGTAACCGGAAACCAGGTCAACCAGCTCCGCGGCGGTCTCGGCCTGTTCGTTGGAACACCCCCTTATGTCTGGATCGAGAACGCGTACATCTCCAACGGGCGCATCATTACCTTCCTGAACTGCACGACTTCGACGACACCGGCTCCGGCGTTTCGCGTCGATCAGTCGGGGATCGAGACATGTCGCAACGGCCAGGGAAGCAAGCCGATCGGTGATGTGAACTTCGTTGACAGGGATCTGAAGTTCCCACAGCCCATGCGTGGTACGCTCGCCTACGACCGGGTTCTCCCCGGTAACCTCCTCGCAACTTTCGAGGGTCTTTACTCGAAGACGCTGAATCAGCTCTTCTTCGTGAACAAGAATCTTGCCGGACCGATCGGCCCGGATGCGAACGGCCGCCTCATGTACGGCAGCATCGCGACGACGGGCCGAGCGACGGCCAATCTGCCGCAGTCGGTTATTCAGCGTGGCGGGATAGCCCGGTTCAACACGGCCATCGACCTCGTCAACCAGAACAAGGATTTTGCCTACAACCTCACCGCCCAGTTGCGGAAGCGTTACTCCAACAACTGGGAAGGCCAGCTCGCCTATACCTACTCGAAGGCACGCGACGTTCAGAGCTTCACCTCGAGCACGCATACCTCGAACTCGGCGTTCGGGCGGACTCTCTCCGGGAGCATCGAAGATACGTATACGGGTGTCAGCCTCTTTGACCAGCCGCACAAGATTGTCGGAGTGGTGACGCGCTCCTTCGAGTTTCTGCGGAACTTCTCCACCGACGTGACGATGTTTTACCAGGGCGTATCCGGCTCGCCGCACGACTACATCTATGGTGGCTTCGGTGGCAACGGCGATCTCAACGCTGACGGCGTACAGGGTAACGACCTGTTCTACGTCCCGACAGATGCACGTGACGCGAATCAGATCCAGTTCAGGGCTTCTGGCACCGCAGCTGCGGGCAACCTGGTTACGGCGGCACAGCAGGCAGACGCGTTCGAGGCACTCGTCAACTCCTCGGAGTGCCTCAGCAGGAATCGCGGGCGCATCATTCCGCGCAATTCCTGCCGCCTTCCGTTTTCCAACCAGGTCGATCTGACCGTTCGCCAGGCGATTCCGCTCGGCCGGGGGAACCGCGTATCAGTAGCGCTCGACATCTTCAACTTTGGAAATCTGCTGAACAAGGACTGGGGCAAGATTCAGGTTAGCCCCTTTAGCGGCTTCAACAACATTCCTCTCGTCACTCACGTTGGGCAATCGTCGGCTGACCGCTTTACGTCGGTGCCCATTGTCCAGTACAACATCACCACGCTCGATCCGCAGCGGACGGGCACGCCTTCAGAGTACCGGGCGGGTGAGTTTGCGGCGAATTTCTGGCGGTCGCAGCTGTCGTTCCGCTACAGCTTCTAGGCCGGGTTTTCAGGAAGGGCACGGGCGGCTTCGGCTGTCCGTGCCCTTCTGCTATTTTGCACCATGAGACGCCTGCGCGCGAAACTGCTTGTGTTGTTATCGTGCCTTCCACTTGGCGCGGCGGCGCAGCGCGTTCCCGCGGATTCGGTCCGCGCCGACTCTCTCGCAAGGAGAGCTGACTCGGCGCGGACAACGCTCCCTTCGGTCACGGTCACCGCAACGCGACAACGTGAATCCATTTACACGGTGCCGCTTGCCGTCTCGGTGGTCCGAAAGGCGGAACTGGAGAAAACGCGCGGCTACTCGATGGCCGATGCGCTGCAGGGCGTGCCAGGGGTGCTTGCCCAGACGCGCTACGGCAGCAGCGACGTACGGCTCGTCATTCGGGGATTCGGCGCACGCGGCGCCGGCGACCGCTCCAACGCCGGCACGTCGCGCGGGGTGCGCGTCCTCGTCGATGGTATTCCCGAGACCGAACCCGACGGCCGCACCTCATTCGACCTCGTCGACTTCGCGGCGGCCGAGCGGGTTGAGATCATCCGCTCCAATGCTTCGGCTTTATGGGGGAACGCCGCTGGCGGTGTGGTTGACATCACGACGGCTGTCGATGTCCAGCAACCGTTCGTGAGCGCCGGACAGATGGCGGGCAGCTTCGGGCTGCTGCGCACAACTCTCCAGGCGGGCAAACGCTTTGGCGATGCGTCGCTGAGCGCGACCTTTACCAACACAAGCCATGAAGGATGGCGCGCTCACTCCGATGCTCGCCGGGCCCTGCTCACTACCGCGCTGATCGCTCCGCTCGGCGCTCGCACCACTACACAGGTGCTGGTCACGGCGGCCAACGATCTCTTTCACATCCCGGGGCCTTTGACGAGAGAGCAGTTCGATGCCGATCCACGGCAGGCGAATGCGACGTACGCGGCGCGGGATGAGCGCCGCCACAACAAGCTCGGCAGGATCGGCCTCACGCTCGAGCACCAGCTCGATTCGGCGAACTCCATATCGGGAATGTTTTTTCTCAATCCCAAGGTCCTGCAGCGGTCTGAACGGAACACCTTCCGCGACTTCAACCGACTCCACCTGGGCGGAAATCTCGTGTACAGAAACAGGAGCCGGCTCGGCACACGGATGAGGGGGACGACGATCGTCGGTGCCGATGAGGCGTTCCAGGGCGGGACGATTCTCTTCTATTCACTCTCTCCAAATGGAACGCGAGGTGGGGAGCTGCGGGACAACAAGGGTGAAAACGCGACGAATCGCGGGCTGTTCCTGCAGCAGGAGCTGCTGTTCGCGGAGCGCTTCGCAGTCGAGGCAGGTGCGCGCTACGACGCGATCACCTACAACTATCGGAACTTCATTACGCCCGGTGTGGATGCGGCCAAGTCGTTCGAGCGTGTGACACCGAAGCTGGGAATGAGCTACCGGGTCAGCCCGGCGCACAGCTTCTACATGAATGTCGGCGGCGGCATCGAGGCGCCGGCCGGCAATGAGACCGACCCGGCAGGGACCTTTGGCCAGGATACCGTGACAGCGATCAATCCGCTGCTCGATGCGATCCGCTCGACAACGTACGAGGTCGGCACGAAGCAGGTCTCGCTGTTCGGGAGTGCGTCGCTCGCATACGATGCCGCTCTTTACCGCACCGAGGTGCGGAACGAGATCATCCCTTATCGCGGCGGCCGCTTCTATTTCTCAGCCGGGCGCGTGCGGCGCGAGGGCGCGGAGCTCGGCGCCAGCGTCGGCACCGCTGCGGGGTTTCAGCTGCGGGGAAGCGTGACATACGCGCGCAACCGATACACCGAGTATGTCGTTGATTCGGTTCACTATGGCAAGCCGGGCGCGTTCGCGAGCTATGCGGGGAACCGCGTCGCTGGCCTCCCCGATGTCTTCTACACGGCGATGGCATCGCAGGACATCGCTCCACTCGCGCTCAACCTTCAGGTGGCCGTCCGGGGGACGGGGCGTTACTT
Organism: Gemmatimonadaceae bacterium; assembly: GCA_035575795.1. Classification (GTDB taxonomy): domain Bacteria; phylum Gemmatimonadota; class Gemmatimonadetes; order Gemmatimonadales; family Gemmatimonadaceae; genus UBA4720. The sequence goes on along the minus strand of DATLXE010000044.1, from coordinate 9,560 downwards.
CGCCGACGATCCGAACGTGGTCGAGGTCCCGGCGCAGAATACCGTCGGGGTCACCGCCAGCCTGGCGCATCCGGTTGCGGTGGGCGGATTCCTCCTGCGAGGGTTCGTCGAGATGCAGAACGTTTTCGACAAGCGCTACATCGGATCGGCTTTCACGAATCCGGATTTCGTGGGCGGGGTGCCGGTCGCGTTTGAGCCGGGGTCGCCGCGCGGGGTGATCGTGTCGCTGTCGGTGAGCAGGGGGAAGTAGCCGCAACTGCAACGCGTTCAGTTGCAGTTGCGTCCAAGACCGGTAATCCTAAAAGACGCTGATATTGATGTACCGCTTGGGATTCTTTTTCACGTCCGCGATGAGCGAGTCCATCCGGTGCAGCACCGCGCGCATGTCGTTGTAGGCGCCGGGATCGTTGAGCAGCAGGGCAGCCGTCCCGTTGCCGCTGTCTACCTTGGCGAGGATCGCGTCGAGTTTTCCCGACGTCTGCTTGAACTCCTCGCTGATGGCGGCCATGTTCGCGCTGGCGGTGCGAAGATTGACGATCGTCGAATCGACCTTCGCCGGATCCACGGCTGACGCCGCTCGCCGCAGCGTGGCCATTGTCGCAGTGAGCTGCCGAGACTGCTCCGCCGCGATCACACCAAACTGGCTGACCAGACGGTTGGTGCCCGCAATCGCCATCCGCATGTCGCGGATGCCACCGGCCGCGACGAACTCACGCTCGAAGGAAGTCGATATCAGGTTGAGCGAGCGGGCGATCGAGTCCGCCTTGCTCGTGATGTCGGCGATTCCTGGCGTCGAAACCCCAACCGGTATGGTGTCGCTCTCTGCCAGCGAGACCGGATTCGGTCGCTCGGGCGTGAGCGCCACCGCCTGATCGCCGAAGATTCCGTTGGGCACCACTGCCGCCCTCGTTCCCGCCGGCACCTTGTAGTCGCCGGTTATTCGGAGCGTCGTAACGAGAATTCCGTCGGGCTTGAGGTCCACGTTGTCCACGTAGCCGACGTTTACGCCGACCAGGAGTACCGGCTGCCCCTGCTTCAGGCCGGCACCCCACGGGAACTTCACGTACAGCGGATAACCCTTGGCGAGGCCGCCGCGCGCGAGCCATAGCGAGCCCACGATGGTAATCGCAATCGCGGCCGTCATCAGGAGACCAACAAGTACTTCGTCGCGTGTCTTCATGCCTGGAGGTAGGGAGCGAGCAGGAGAGCTGTAACCGCATCGAGCACGAGAATCGCCACCGAAGTGATCACCACTGCCTGCGCGGTGCTGCGTCCGACGCCCTCGGCGCCGACATTCGCGGTGTAGCCTTCATAGGAGCAGAAGAACGCTATCGCAGCCCCGAATATAGTCGCCTTGATGACGCTGTACACGATTTGAAAGGGCGCAAACTCCAGCCTCAGCCCCTCGGCGAAGGCCGCGGCAGTGACATCCGTCGCGGTAACGGCGGTGAACATCGCCGAGCCGACGCCGATTGCGTCCGCGAGAATGACCAGCACTGGCAGCATCACGAGACACGCGATCACGCGCGGGACGACGAGATATGCCACCGGGTCGTAAGCCAGCGTTTCGAGCGCGTCGATCTGCTCCGTGACGCGCATTGTCCCGATCTCCGCGGTTATGCGCGCGCCGACCCGTCCAGTTAGAACGAGTCCGGTGAGAAGCGGGCCGAGCTCGAGTATGATCGACTGCCGCGAGATCAGGCCGACGACGGAAAGCTGGACGCCGCCAAAAAGCTGGTATCGCGTCTGAAACGCGGTCACTGCGCCAATGAATGCCGCTACGATGGCGGTAAGCGGCAGCGAGTCTACGCCGATGTTGCGCATCTGGCGAAAAACCTCGGGGCCGTAGGTGCGCGGGTCGCGGAAAGCGCGCACGATGTCACGCAGGAAATATCCGCGCTGGCCGACCTGCCTGAATGGGTCGAGGACGAATTGCATCAGGTGCGGACGCGCGAGAACATGACCAGCCCCAGCGTCCCGAAGATGATGCTCGGCAGCCACGCCGCGAAATCGGCGGGAATCATACCTTTGCCGCCGATCGCCTTGGTGAGCTGGATCAGCATCAGGAAAACCACCGTCGTCGCAAGGCTCAGTCCGACTCCATAGGCGGCGCCACCGCGCTGGTTACTGGTGGCGAGCGCGGCGCCGAACAGGAAGATGACCATGCTCGTCACGGGGATGGCGAGCTTGAGCATGCGCTCTACCCTGAGCTCGTTAACTTCGGCGCCGGAGCGCTCCATCGACGTGATGAAGCGTCCAAGCTCGCGAAACCCCATGTCCGTCGGGGCCTTCTGCGAGAGCGTGAGCTGCTTCGGCGCTTCGACAAAATGCCGGTCGGTGAGCGAATCGAACTCGTACGTCGTGTTCCGCATCGTGTCGGGAATCACGTGCATCGCCCCCTTGTGCAGCACCCACCCGCCCGCGGGAGTGTACCGCGCGTCAACAGCCGAGAGGACGTACGACGGATAGGCGGCGTCCTTTCCCTTTCGCTCGATCACCATACCGTCGATGGCCTTTTCGGTCACGTGCAATCCGCCGACCTTGTACACGCGTCCCCTGTCGGCCGCATACGCGAAGTTGTAGCGGTCGGTTGCAACACCCCTCCCACGCGCGCCCTGCAGAATATCCATCCGCTTCTTGTTCGTGATCGGGGCGAGCTCGGCGAGCGCGAGGCCGAGGAGTGTCGCAACCACGGCCCCGACGAAAATCGGCGCGATGAACCGGAAGAAGCTGATGCCGGACGCCTTTGCCGCCGCAATCTCCGAATGCCTGGTGAATCCACCGATCGCGAAAACAGTGGCGAACAGCACCGCCGCGGGAAGGACCATGAACATCGAATCGGGCAGCCAGTACACGTAGCTCAGCGCGATCCGTCCCATCGACAGCTTCTGATTGATGTACTTGTCGAGGTTGTCGGTGACATCGATGACGTTGACGAGCACTGGAAATCCGAGCGCCGTCGCCATGAAGATCTTCCAGAACTCGGAGAAAACGTACCGGTCCAGCGCCCGAATGCGGCTCAAGCCGTTGCTCGCCGGGGGGAGGCGAGCCCGATGCGCACGAGCGCGGCGCGGAAACGGCCCCGAATGGAGTCAAGCAGCTCACGCATGTCGCCGCCGCGGGCGGTGGCGCCCTCTTTTCCCATTCCCGCAAGCAGCGAGAGCGCCACGCCGGCAAACAGGATGTTGGCCATCCACATCGAGAGCACCGGCGGAATCTGGCCGCGCTTGCCGAGCGTTTCGCCGCCGATGAGCGCGATATAATAGAGCGAGAACAGGAGCAGGCTGACTCCGATCGTGAGGCCGACACCACCACGCGGAAAGCGCAGTGCGATCGGCGCGCCGAGCAGCACGAAGACGAAGCACGCAACCGCAAGCGCAAACTTCTTGTGGATCTCCACGGAGTATCCATTCATCAGCCGCGCGCTGTCGCCGAGGCGGATTCGGAGCGCGTCCATTACCGCGGTGGCGAGCGGGTCGGCCGATACAACCGGCGGCGGAACTCCCAGGGACGGGGCCGGCCCGACACCCGGGCGAGTCCGGCCAAGGGCTCCCAAACGGGGTGGCGTGCTGCTGGATGTCGTCGACGACTGCGCCTGGGCCTTCTTCACACTAAGTGCCCCCAGCAGGCCGCAGTAAGCGGCGGCCAACCCCACGTCGAAGGGCTGCTCCGCCTTCTCGCCGATCACTTCCTTGCTCAGCGGCAACTTGTCTTTCCTCGCCTTGGCGCGCTTGGTGAGAAACTCCGTGCGAGCGAGCTGGTAATCCCGCCGCGCCTTGTCCTGGGCCTGCCGCATTTCGCAGAGAGTCATCTCGCGATCGCTCTTGTATGAGTCGTTGGCCGTCTTCTGGAACTGGTTGCCGACCCCGCGTATCCGGATGAGGTCTACGTCGAAGTACAGGCGCTGGAGCTCATCAGGAGTGGCGGTTGGAACATCCTGCATGTTTCCACTGTAGAGCGTTAGCTCGAGATCGGTCATGCGGCTGTTCATGCGCATGTTCCCGCTGTCGGCGTATATGGTGCGCCGCCTCATCGGGTCGCCCATGTCGTAGATGGTCACTTCGCGCATCAGATTCGATCCTTCGTCCAGATGGCCGGCGCGAAGATAGAGTTTGCCCGGACTCACCTCGTTAATGACCTGCTCGCGGAGACCGAATGTCGGTTTCTTCTGGGCGATGTCGCGCTGGAGGATGCTCAGACGATGGTTCGAGCGCGGCAGGATCTGGTCGTTGAATCCGACCATTACCATGGTGACGCCCAGCGCCGCGATGAGCACGGGCCTCAACACGCTGACGAGACTCACTCCGCTCGCCTTGAGGGCCGTAATCTCGTTCTCCGAAGCCAGCCTGCTGAACGCATAAAGCGTGGAGACGAGCACCGCCATCGGCAGCGTGAGGGCGATTGTGAGGGGCACCGACAGTGCGAAGAACTCGACGATTACACGCGCAGGCAGACCCTTGCCGACGAGCTGCCCAAAGTGCTTGCCGATGTACTGCAGCAGGAGGAGGGAGGTGAGGGCGGTGAGGGCGAAAGTAAGGGGTCCCAGGTGCTCCTTAAGAACGTAGCGGTGCAGTATCTTCACAGAGTGAAATATACCGTGCGCTCGAGGGTAAGCGACACGACGACAACGAGTTCCGGCTTTACTGCGGGCACTGCCGCGCGCGTCGCCGGCGTTGCCGCGGCGCTCGTCGCGGTTCTTTGCGTTGCGGCCTCGCCCGCCCACGCCCAGGAACCGCGCGACACCGCGCGAACTGCGCCAACGCCGCCGTCCACGCCTCCCACCGGAATGCCGGGAACACCCGGACTTCGCCTGCGGCTCGGGCGCGACACGCTTCCGCTCACGCTGCCACCGGTAATCTCACGCGGTGACCGGGAGTCGTTCCGCCAGGCATCGGCGCAGATCGAGGCGGCACGTGCGACTGCGTTCCAGCAGAACATGCGCACTATTCTCGAGTCGGTGTGGGGACAGGTGGCGACGACGAGCTTCGCCACGTCCGTCCTGTCCCCTTCCTACCCGGGGGAGCTGCCCCTCAAGCCCAAGCCCGTCGCGGACATCAAGCCCGTGCCGATCATCGGCGAGTACGCGGACCTCGGCCTTCAGCTCGACGGCCGACTAGAGTTTCGCGGCGAAAAGAATCAGAGCGCGCTCTGCTCGTCGGCGGTCCTGTTCGACCCGGCCATCAACTGCCGTAGCGCCTTCGAGCCGCTCGTCGAATTCCAGTTCGCCGCGAGATCAGGCGGCGTCGTCGCCGACCGCGTGCACGTGAACCTCGACTACGACACCCAGCGCGAATTCGACGCATCCAACAACATCTCCATCTACTACCAGGGCAGGGGGAACGAGAAGCTTCAGCGCCTCGAAGTTGGAAACGTCACCTTCCAGCCCCCGGCTTCGCGCTTCATTACTGCGGGCATCCCGAGCGGGAACTACGGGGTGCAGACAATCACGAAGCTCGGCCCGATGCGCCTCAAGGCGATTCTCGCGCAGCAGAAGGGCAACATCGTGCGCGACCACGTTTTTACCATCGGCGATCGCACGCTGCAGGCGGTCGACCGCAAGATCGAGGATTACCAGTTCGAGCCGCGCCGGTTCTTTTTTACCGTGAATCCCGCGCTTTTCGGCGGCTCGTACCCTAACATCGACATTCTCGACACGCGACGGATGGCGACACTCTCCGCTTCGCTGCCCGACACGCTGCGACCGACGAAGATCTTTCTGTACCGCCTGCTCATCGGTGGGCAGCCCCCTAACCCCAGCGGACCCCAGTTCCGCATCCTCGGCAACCCGAGGTCACGTCGGGGTCAGGTCTATGAGTACCTCCGCGAAGGCGTCGACTATTACGCGGATCCATCGCTCCTCTGGATCGCTCTCGTGCGGCCGCTCGCGCTCAACAATGAGCGGCTCGTGGTTGCGTACCGCGTCCGCATCAACGGTCGCGACACGGTGTTCGCGAGCACCGGAGGGACGCCCGACCTCGCATTCGACCAGTCGGGTGAGCAGCTCGCCAACCTGATCTGGGATCCCGATGTGCAGCCGGGTGATCCCGCGTTCGACCGCGAGATCCGGAGCGTGTACCGTCTCGGTGGCGCCGACCTTCGGCGGCAGAGCGTGACACTAAAGGTCGTTGCGGGCAGCAGCGCCGACCAGGAGAAGCCTCCCGCCGGCAACGCCGACACATACCTGAAGCTTTTCGGCCTCGCACAAAGCACCAACAGCTCCAGCTTCGACGTCGAGAACCGCATCTGGCCGCGACCGAGTGACCCGAATTTCGAGCTGAGCCTCGGCTCCACGGGGGCGAAAACGATCCGCGATCAATTCCTGATCTTCCCTTCGCTTAAGCCGTTCGCCGCGGCCGGGCTGGCGGGACGAGGAAACCCGGCCAACGATACGATCTATACGACGCCGCCCGAATACGTGCGTTCCGCGCAGCGCCCGGAGGCGGTGTATCACATTCGCCTCCGCTATCAGGCCGAGGGGAGCGGCGAGGGCGGCGCGCTGATGCTCGGTTCGGTCCAGCTGCGGCCCAACTCTGAGCGCCTGTTCATCGACGGCATCCCGCTGAACCGCGGCACCGACTACTCGGTCGACTACGACCTCGGCAGAGTTTCCTTCAATCGTCCGGACACGCTTTTTCCACGCCCCCGCCAGGTCACCGTGCAGTACGAAGAGAACCCGGTGTTCGAGGAAACTCCAACATCGATCTTCGGCGGGACGGCGGAGTTTCAGTCGGAAAAGGGGCAGGTGAACCTGACCGCTATCTCCCAGAAGCAGCGCACCAACTTCACGCGCCCGCCGCTCGGGTTCGAGCCTGCCGCCTCGATCGTTGCCGGTGTAAGCGGCCTGTTCAGCTTCGACGCGCAGCCGATCACCCGTCTCGTATCGCTGCTGCCGCACGGGCCTACTGATGCGCCGTCGCGAATCGGCCTTTCGGCCGAGCTCGCGGCCAGCAAGCCGCAGACGAATGCGGCTCAGCAGGCTTACCTGGAATCCTTCGAGGGCGAGGGTGGCCTGCAGATCTCCCTCAACGATCCGCAATGGTACTACAGCAGCCAACCCGCGCTGGGCAGCAGAATTCCCTCGCGGTTCGGTACGGGGGTATTCGATCTCGCGCGTGCATCGACAATGGCGTGGCAGAGCAACGGTGTGGATGTAAATGGAAATCCGGTGCGCTATCGAATCGATCAGATCGACAGCCTTGCGACCCTCGCCGGCACTGGCGTCGCCGGCCCCGAGCAGCTGCTCTGGCTCACGCTCTATCCGCTTGGAGTCGGCGGGTTGCTCGACAACTCGACCAACGTCTTCCGGTGGAGTATCGCTGGCGCTCCATCGGGACGCCGCTGGCGGTCGATCCGTACCGCGCTCGGACCGAGCGGGTCTGACATCTCGCGCGCCGAGCACCTCGAGTTCTGGGCGCAAATACCGATCAGGGAAGGACGGCGGCTGCGCAACCCGACGATCGTTTTCGATTTCGGCGATGTCTCGGAGAACTCCGTCGCGTTTTCGCCCGACTCATTGTTTGTGCGTCCAGCGGCGCTGGCGACGACGTTCGACAGCACATACGGCGGCAAAAGAATCCAGGGATATGACCGGCTCGACTCGGAGCGCGATCCCTTTTCACGCGCCTTCAATGCGGGCGTGAACGACAACGGCCTGCCGGGCGACGTGGCCGACATGCTCACGGCCGTCGTCGAGACGGGCGGCCCGCCAGTGGTGTCGGTCCTCAATTCCTTCCGCACCTGCAAGGGAGGCTACGGCGCCCGCCAGGTTCTTGGCGACGCGAAAATCAACTGCACGATCAACAACAACCGTCTCGACGAAGAGGATGTCGATTCCGACAACGTCCTCAATCTCTCCAGTTCCGAGCGCGACGCGGAGCAGTGGCAGCGCTACATCGTCAATCTCGCGGACGACTCTCGCTACACCCGCGTCGGAAGGTGCTCGGTCGGCCCGCTCCTCGCCGGACAGAACAAGAGCTCGGAAACGGTCTGCTGGGTCCTGTTCAGGATCCCCTTCCGCTCGCCCGACGACTCGCTCGGCAACCCGCTGCTGCGCCGCGCGAAAGCGCTTCGTATCACGATGCTGTCCGGCGATAACGCTGCTGATGAAGACTTCACGACCGTTCCGCTGGCACGCCTCCGCCTTACCGGAGCACCGTGGCTCAAGGTGAGCGACCGCACACTGCGCGGCATTGCCGGCGCGCAGACATCGATCGGCTCGGTGATCTCTGGTGTGATCGGCACGCAGGACAAGAATCTCACCAGTGGTGTCAGCTACGAATCTCCTCCTGGCGTGACCGATGCGCCGTCGAGCAAAACCGTCTCGTATCAGCCTGGCCGGGTGCAGATCAATGAGCGCTCGCTGCGCCTGACCGCCACCCAGCTGCAACCGTTCGAGCGGGCAGAGTCGTACTACCGCTTCCCGGAAGGCGAAAAGAATTTCATGAGCTACAAGGAGCTTCGACTGTGGGCGCGCGGCGTGCGCAACGGCTGGGGACCGGACGGCGAGCTCCAGTTTTACGTGAAGATCGGACGCGACGCAAACAACTTTTATTTCTACCGCACGCCCCTCAACTCGGGTGACAGCAAGGCGGCCTGGCTGCCGGAAATCCGCGTCGACTTCCGCAAGCTGTTCACGCTCCGCGCACAGATCCAGAATGCGTACCTGCAGGGCAAGAACCGCAACACCTGCACCGGGCTCGACTCGGCGCTGATCGCTAACACTCCCGTTCCTGCTGGTGCCAGCAGCGAGGGGCGGTACGCGGCCTGTGCTGACGGCTACATCGTGTACACTCTCGAGCCAGGCGTGAGCGCGCCGAATCTCGCCGCCGTGCAGGAGCTGTCGGTGGGAATGCTTCGGCTCCCATCAGGCGCATCCGCCCGGCCGGTGATGCCCGGTGATACGCTCGAAGTCTGGGTGGATGACATCCGTCTTGGCGGCGCCGTGGGTGAGGCGGGGTTTGCGGGCCAGCTCGGACTTACGGTCATCGCCAGCGACTTCGCTGACATCCGGATCAACGCCAGCCGCCGCGACCCGAACTTCAGGCAGCTCGCCGAGCAGCCGACTTTCCTTACCGACAACAGCGTGAACGTCAGTTCGGCGTTCCGGCTCGAGAAGCTGCTACCCGCGTCGCTCGGCCTGTCCATGCCCTTAACGGTGAATTACACGTCAGCCGGCACCGACCCCTACTACGTCTCCCAGTCGGACATCTTCGGAGAGGCGGTCGAAGGACTGCGCACGCCACGTTCGGCGGCGGCCTCCGTCACGTTCAGCGTCCGCCGCGTCAGGCGCTCCACAGGCACGAAACTCGGGCCGCTGATCGACAACCTTTCGCTCAACACCGCATACACCACAGGTAACTCGCGCAGCGAATACGAGAACGGCAGGGCGCGAAACTTTGTCGTCGGCCTGGATCTGAACGTCTCGCGCGCGCTCGTGCCCAGCCTCTCGCGCTGGACTCCCTCGGAGCTGCATCTCACCAGCGTGTACACCTATGGCAACGATAGCCGCACCTCGTTCCTCAAGCCCGCCGCTTCCGCCGACGATCCGTCGCGTGCCGTGC
>DATLXE010000043.1:0-2023 GCA_035575795.1 Gemmatimonadaceae bacterium | reverse complement strand
AACAGGCCCGCTGACTGGCCCGGCCGCTTTGACGTCAGCAACTGGGGCTTTCTCAGCGCGCGTATCAACGGGAAGCGGGTTGGCGGAGCCGTCGTCGCGTTCCGATCGCCTGATCTCGACATGCTCGAGGGAAGAGATGATCTCGCTGTTTTGTGGGACATCCGCGTCGCTCCCGACGCTCGCGGAAAGGGAATCGGCTCGGCGCTTGTCGCCGCCACTGAGGAATGGGCCCGTGAGCGCGGCGCACGACTGCTGAAGGTCGAGACGCAGAACATCAACGTGCCCGCCTGCCATTTCTACGCTGGTCACGGCTTTGTCCTTGATTCGGTAGATCCTTCTGCGTACGCCGATCACCCTGACGAAATACAGCTTCTCTGGATAAAGGACCTCTAGCCTGGCCTCTGCGATGAAGAGTTGCAGTGCTCTGCTCGCGCTCGCTATCTGCGGTTCGGCCTCCGCACAAAGCCCGCGCGTGTTGTTACCGATCGAGTTCGAGCATTCCGCCGAGTTCGCATGGCTGCGCAAGCCGGTGATTGCGAGCCGCACACTCGACGATTTCACTAATGCCGGGACGTGGCGCTTCACCGGTACCGGCACGATTACATTTCCGCCGGAGCCCCGAATGGGCGACATGCGCGTGCTTCGCGTGGACATGAAGATGTTCGTGGATTCTCCCGCGCCGACGCGCAGCAGGCTTTCCTCAGTTAACCTGCGGCGTCCTTTCGACAACGAGGATTGGCGCGCATACAACCGCCTCTCGATGTGGATCCGTCCCGAGGTCACCGGCTTTCCGATGCTCCCGCTCCAGATCGTCCTGCACAACGACGGCGCGGAAAAAGTGCCCGATCGTTATTACCGCGAAGGCATCCATTACGTCACGCTCGCCACAAAGGGGTGGCAACAGGTCGTCTGGGAGATCGAGCCGCTCGCGCGAAACCGCGTTACCGCGATAGAGATCGGGTACTGGGTCAACAAGATGCTCGCCGCGCCAGGCGATCGCGTTGCGTTCGAAGTCGGCCGCGTCGAGCTGCAGCGTGTAGAAGCCGACAACCACACCGGCTGGAGCGTCGCTCCGGGAAAGATCTCCTTCAGCCATACCGGTTATCAGACGCGCGCAAGCAAGACTGCGCTGGCTGGCGACCTGCGCGCGCCGGAGTTCTCTCTGCTGCGCGTGAATGACAACGCGCTTGGCGAGGTCGTGCTTCGCAAGGCGGTCCGCACGGCTGAAACGCGGCTGGCACTTTCCAGGAGATGGATTTCTCCGAGATCGACGCGCCGGGCAGCTACGTCCTGCGCGCGGCCGACAGGACAACGCGACCCTTCCGGATAGGGGGCGATGTCTGGAGCGGGACGATCTGGAAGACGCTCAACTTTTTCTACGGCAATCGCTGCGGTTACGACGTACCTGGATCGCATGGCGTCGACCATCTCGACTGGTTCGCGACACACGGGACCGAGCGCATCGTGATGAGCGGCGGATGGCACGATGCGGGCGATCTCTCCCAGGGCGTGATCAACACCGGGGAGGCGACCTATTCGATGTTCGCGCTCGCGGAAACTCTGCGCCGCCGCGGGGACGACCCGGCGTTGCTCGCGCGCCTGATCGAGGAAGCGAAGTGGGGCCTGGAGTGGGTAATGAAGGTGCGTTTCCCGGGCGGACACCGCATCGCTTTCGCAAGCCACAATCTGTGGACGAACAACAAGGTCGGCGACGCCGACGACCGCAGCGTGGGAGCGAAGAACAACCCCAACGCCAACTACATCGCTGGCGCCGCCGAGGCAATTGCGTACCGCGTGCTGAAGGCAAGCGATCCGGAGCTGGCGGCGCGCAGTCTGGCGATTGCGGAGGACGATTGGAGTCACGCGATCGGGGGCGTGGAGAGCCCAGCGACCTGGCACACGCCGGCGTTCGCGGCCACACGGATGGAGCTGTCGGGGATAGGTGTGACGGCGTCCCTCGAACTTTTTCGCGCAACGGGGAAGAAGAAGTACGCCGACAAGGCAGTCGAGCTGGCCCGCGTCA
>DATLXE010000042.1:0-3044 GCA_035575795.1 Gemmatimonadaceae bacterium | reverse complement strand
CTTGCCGATGATGTCCAGGTGCCCGCCGGGAAAACGCTCCCCGGTGAGCCCGAAGACGTGCAGGAGCGCCAGGGCCATGACGAGGACGATGCTCGTCGGAATCGGGGTGCCTTCGAAATACTTGACCTTCCCGGTTTCCGCGTTCGTCAGCGCGGTCGACGTAACGTTGAAGCGGGCCAGTCGGCTGATCCCGCAGCAGACGAAGAAGGTCAGGAGAATGACGTCCCACAGACCGCGCAGGCCGAGTGTGTAGCCAAGCACGGCCGGCGCAACGCCGAACGACACGATGTCTGCGAGGGAGTCGAGGTCGGCGCCGAGGCGTGACTGGCGACGGGCATCGAGACGCGCGACGTAGCCGTCCATCACATCGAACAGCAGCGCGGCCATCGGGAGCACGAACGCCGCCCACAGCTGGCGCGAGCGGTCGTCTTCGATGTAGCTGAGGCAGGCGAACACCGACAGCGTGCCGCAGCTGGCATTCGCCAGCGTGAGCAGGTCCGCCGGCGTGTACGAGCGGAACATCGACATTCGGCGGTGTTCGGTTGTCATAGAGGCCCTTGTTTCTTCCCGGCCCATTGTAGCGTCACGTTGGAACCTTAGAACCCTCATCCTTTTTCACCCTGTCCTCACGACTCCACCTCGCCATTCCTCTACTCTCCGCCATCGGCCGTGCCGGCCGGATGCTTTTTGAGGAAGAACTCATGATCAGAATGCTTCGGTGTGTCGCACTCTTTGCGCTCGTCTGCTGCGTGCCGTCTACGAGCTTTGCGCAGGCGCCGCCCGACTGGACGATGAAGGTGAAGCCCGGAGAGCCGCTGTACATCACGCTCCTGAACGGCCACCAGCTCGAAGGGCTCGGTGGAGTCGTCACGGGAGAAGGCATTGCCGTCGCGACACCGGATGGCGTCCGGACCGCGAAGTTCGAAGACATCCGCAGGGTTGACCGCCGGGATGGCCCCTGGAACGGTGTCCTGATCGGCATTGCCGCGGGGTTTGCAACCGGCCTCGCCATGGGCCTCGCGGAGGATTGCCAGAAAGCCTTCCTCAGTAGTCTTTGTGAAGATGTGAAGCGGGTGGTCGCAACGGCGGGTGCGTTGGGCGGCGGGCTGATCGGCTGGGGAGTCGATACGATGGTGAAGGGACGCACGACACTGTTCGATAGCCGCGGCGGCCCGCGCCTCTCGTTCGCGGCGAGCCCCAAAGGTGTCAGCGGCCGGGTGACCCTCAGCTGGTAGCCATACAGCGAAACGGGCCACAGGACCAGGCTACGCGGAGAGGGCCGGCGCCCAAGGTCCGAGAAGAATGGATACACTGGCGCGGTGTGACCGACTTTAGATTGGTCCGATGGGGTCTGGCGTCGGCGGCTGCCGCCATTCTCGTTCCGCCCGTTGTCGCGGGCGTGGCGGCGGTGACTCATTCCGTGCCGCTGGGTCTCGTGGCCGGCGTTCTCGGCGCCGTGTTTCTTGTGCGTCACGTCGCGCGCCGTCTTGACTTGGGCGTGGACGTCACCATCCGCAGCCACCGTGTAGTCGCCGCGCTGTGGATCGTGCTGGCCCTGGCGGCCGGCGTCCAGAGCACCCGCCTGAGCGTCTTCATGTACGACCCTGCGCGGACGACGCATTCCATGATGCCGTGGAACGCGTTCTTCAACCAGCACACCTGCATGTCGGGCTACATCGAAGCGGCGCGGATAGTCAGGCAGCCGGGGATGAACGTCTACGATCCGGCGAACTTCATGGACACGGCCTGCGACGCAGCCACGCTCGCGTCCTGCAGGCCGCGCATGATCGGGCGTATCGAGCTGGACCTCTATCAGTATCCCCCTCCGTTCCTGCTCCTGCCCGCCGCGCTCCGGCTCGTGTCGCACGACCTGCTGGTTCTCCGGACGTTGTGGTTCACCGTCCAGGTCCTGCTCCTCGGTGGCGCCGTCATGGCGACCTCACGGTGGGTTGGCGGGGCGGCGGGGCGCACGGCGGCGCTGCTCTCGCCCGTGCTGTGGCTCTCGTTTTCAACGCTGCTTGGCCTCCAGCTAGGCAATTTTCAGGTCGCGGCGTGCGCCATCTCGATGGCGGCCATGGTGGCGATCGAGAAAGGACACGTTGCGCTCGGGACCGTGCCGCTGGCCTTTGCCAGTCTCGGAAAGTTCTATCCGGGATACCTGGTGGTGTACCTGCTCGGACGGGGGCGCTACCGCGCCGTCGCGTGGACGGCCGCGTGGTGCATCGTCATCACCGCCGTGTCGGTGCTCGTCGTTGGCGACGCGCCGTTCCGCGATTTTCTGTGGTACCAGATGCCGCGCGTGGCCTCGGGGGAAGCGTTTTTCTGGATCGATTCCCCACTGGCTATCGCGGTGAACCATGGCATCTATGGCCTCCTCGCGAAGCTGCGCACGTTGGGCCTCGCCCCGGTGAGCAGCGGCCTGGCGATGACGGCCACGTCGATCTATGGAGCGTTGCTTCTGGCCGTGGCGGGTGGCGTCGGGTGGCTGTCACGCAGGGCCGACGCGCCCGGACAGGACTCGGCCTCGATGATCCGGCTGACATGCGCGATGCAGTGGCTCGCGTTGCTGAACCTGGGATCGTTCCGGAGCCCCTTTGTGCCGGACGCGTACGGCCTGATGGGTTCCGTCTGGCTGGTGACGCTCATGGCAGCGGCGCCGGGCGCGCTCTCGTCGTGGCGCCGCGCGACGCCGCTCCTCTCGTGCGTGATCCTCTTTTACATCGTGATGGACGGTACGCTGCGCGAGGAGCCCGCGCGGGTGTTTGTGTGGTTAGGTCTGTTGATCCAGGTCACGGCGCTGGTCGTGAACGTCTTCGGGCTACGCGCGCGCGCAGCCCGAAGGTTCGAGCACCCTTCGGACCACGCGCACGTTGGTCGTGGCTACCGCCAGACGTCGCGCACGCTCGCCGCGATCGTGTTCGTCCGCGTGTCGACGATGATCAGATCGTCGCCGGCGAAGTAGCGCGTGTAGTACGCCGGCACGGCCGGAAGGCGCGTCCCGAGGTCACCTGGCACCAGGACCAGGCGCTTTTGCAGTCCTGGGG
>DATLXE010000041.1:0-3655 GCA_035575795.1 Gemmatimonadaceae bacterium | reverse complement strand
CCCGAGGCGCCCACGGCCCTCACGGCCACCGCGACCAACGGCAAACGGACCGTCCAGCTCGCGTGGGCCGACAATTCGTCCAACGAGACGGCGTTCATCATCGAGCGGTCGGCGTCGTTGAGCGACAGCTTCGTCGAGCTGGCCACGGTCGGCGCGAACGTGACGACCTACACCGACGCCACCGTCGTCAAGAAAACCACCTACTTCTATCGCGTGCGCGCGGCCAATGGCGGTGCACGGTCGGCGTATACGAACGTCGCCAGCGTGACGGTGAAGTAAAGGATGGTCGTTGCGTTCGCCATCGTCTGGCTTGTGGCTGGGGCCGCCTTCAAGGCGTCCCCGGCGCAGCCTGCGGCGGCGAGCCTGGATGTCTGCACCCTGCTCGGCGCGGAGGATATCCGCGCCGTGCAGGGTGTTGCGTTGAAGGATCGCAGGAAGAGCGGCGAAAACGTCCGGGGCCTGGATTTCGCGCAATGCTTTTTCGCGGCGGCGGACTTTACCAGGTCCGTCAGCCTGACGGTCATCTCGGGGGACGCGAAAGACGGCGCGCGAGGCTACTGGCAGGACACCTTTCATAGGCGCCCGCCGGTGCCTCCGGCCGCAGCCCCGGCAGGCGGCAGAAAAAAGGAACCACCTCGATCGATCGATGGGGCGGGTGACGAGGCCTTCTGGACCGGCGACGCACGCGCGGGGGCGCTCTATGTTCTCAGCGGCGACCGGGTCCTGCGGATCAGCGTCGGCGGCGTGACGGATCCGAACGAACGGCTGCGCAGGAGCACCACGCTCGCGAAGGTCGCGCTGGAGGCGCTGCCCCGCAAGCGCTAACGGACGCCGTTGTAGGCGCGAGCTTCACTGAACAGCGTGAGGATGCTGTTTGCGTAGGTCGTGGCGCTCGCCCAGTTGCCGTTGCCCATCTGGTTCACGTCGGCGCCTTCCCTTTCGGCAGTACCAGCGCGAACCGCGGATCGACGCACGGATTGCGGAGGGGCGGCACGGTGCACGTCAGCGCCGTCGGATCCGCGTAGACCCGGATGACGTCCCCACGATTCTGAGTAGCGTTTGGTTTAGAGTCCGGCCCAGCGAAAGTGTCGGACGATGAAGAAGCGATTCACCGAGGCGCAGATTGTGGGCTTCCCTCCGGGAGGCCGATCCGTACCTCTGGCGGAGCAAGTTCGGCGCATGAGCGTGTCGGACGCCAAGGTGACCCGTGAGGTGCTGCGAATAAAGTGGCACATGGACACGCGGGATCTGAGCGAGCGGCGCGCGCTCACCGTCGTGCCCGGGCACGACCCAGCGACCCGATTGCAATCACCAGCCGCAACCAGCGAGTCCTCACGGCGTGGACGTGCTACCGCGGCGAAGATGAGGCTCGCGGGAGCTCGAAGGTGAGCGAGGCCCAGAAGCTTTCCCATTCGGCATCGGCACTGGACGACCAGGGAATCATGTGGACCGCTTTGACGAGCCAGGCCCCGTCGCGTGGCAGCCGCAGCGACACGCGACCGTCGCGATTTGAACGCGCCCGCAATTTCGCGGCGGGATCCTGTTTGTTCATCGCGACGACGAGCGCCCCTTCGAGCGGCCGGCCCTCGTACAGCAAGCGCAGCGGGAGGTCATCTCCCGGCCGCATGGTGTAGGGGTTTCTGTCGGACACGAGCTCCAACGTGAACCCGAGCGCCCGATCGCGGCTCGACGGATCGGCAGGACCAGTGAGGAGCAGCGTTTTTGCGCAGCGGGAGAACAGTTCGGGAATCGTTCCGGCTGTTGGCTTCCGGGCTGCCCGCACCGCGAGGATGCGGTCGAGTCCCTCCTCGGCGAGATACGCATCGAACGCATCCGGCGTCTGCTCTACCCGGGAATGTCGGCTGCGGTACCCGACCACGACCAGGCCCGGTTGCTCGATCCTGAGCGGCCCCGCGGCAATGAACTGCGCCAGCATCGCCGGGTGGCGAGGCAGCGCATCTCCAACGAAGTGCTCGCCGACCCGCAGGCGCAATTCGACCGCCGCTCCTGGCTCGAGCCTGAACGACGAAGGCTCGAGCCAGAAGTCGTGCGCAAGCAGCTGGGATGTGGCGAAGAGAACGCCACCCGCGGCGAGCAGCGTTCTGGCAGATCTACTTCTGTTCGTGAACATGCGTGTGGTTGAAGCCCTCGTGCGGAAGCCCCAGGTACGGGAAGAACGGGAGATAGGGCACGTCGTTCGCCGTAACATTGTCGGTCAGTCTCGAGGCGACGAACGTGCAGTCGACCGAGGACCCGAACGTGCTCTGCAGCTCCCCGCCCCAGAGGCGCAGAAGAATATCGACTGAATCATCGCCGACGCGGCGGCCATTCGGCATTCCGGCGTAGTCCCCATTCAGCACACCCATGGGATCTTGCGTACCGAAGGGCTTTGGCGGGATGTTGTAATTCAGACGCATCAGGTCGGCGACGGCAGGAGTGGCCCGCTGGGTCTCCCGGTTGCCGGGGAACCCTCTGACGACGACCGCCGGATAACCAAGCATCCAGGAGGCAATCTGGTCGTTCCGACTCGTCGTTTCGGTGCACCTGGTGAATTCCTGCAACTGCTGCGTGAGGGTGTTCGGTCCCTGCTCGACCCTGGATTCAGAATGTACGGGGCGATGAATTCCTCGTCGCGGGTTGGTTCCGTGGCGTTGTAGAAGTCCTTTGCTTTGATCGGATTGAGAAACTCATTGAAGAGGGCGTTCGAGAGTCGGGACACCTGTGTCCCGTTGCCATTGTTTCTCGGAGCGGATTCAGCACACGCTTCGTTGGCGCCCGGACCCACAGGCCCAGCCTGGGTGTTGCACACAGGATGTCTCGTCCGACTCGCCGTCGACCAGACGCCGATGATGCCGTCGGTATCGCCGGCCGCTCTCAAGCGCGCCTTCGGGATTTCGACGGCCAGCGTCGACACGTTGAAGCCGCTGGTGCCGTCCGCGCCGGGCGCGGCGGGATTGATCAGATCGAATGCCGTTCCGAGACCGACGTAGAACCCTTCATCGCGAGGGCCGACGAAGGCACGCGCACCGCCGGAATTCGGCACCGTATGCACGGCCATCTGCGCGAGGTTCTGATACGCGACGCTCGAGTCTCCGCGAGCGGCTGATCCTTCTCGTGCAGTCGGCGCCGAGCTCGGATTGATCGTCTTCGGTCCCGGACGATAGGGCGCCGTGCGGACGTTCTGGAGCAGCACTCTGCCGCCCGACGGTGCTCCCCGGCCCCGCTCGGTCAACGTGTAGCTCTGCGGCTGATTCAGATTGAGGTACTGCGCACTGAGGTCGGCCGGATTCGCCGGAGGCAGGATCGTGTTCGTGGCGTACAGGTACGTGCCTGGATCGACGATCCTTGAGGTGAACTTGAACGGGTAGGTCAGATCTGACTTGGCGTCGCCGTCGACGTCGACGTGAATCTCGTAATTCACGAAATCAGAGAGCTTGTAGAAGTTCGGGCCATTGGCCGGCTCCTGCAAGGGGACGAAGTTGGAGAGGAGCGTGACGTAATCCTGGCGTCCTGGCTCGTAGCTCACGAACGCATAGACGTCTGTATTATCAGCGGCTGGATCCTCGGAGATGAACGGAGAATCGCGGTGACTGGAGGCTTCGACCGGCGGCCTGTAGGCGAACGCTCCCGCGAGCAGGCACGCGCCGCCGATCAG